>CAMDDA010000041.1 GCA_945890755.1 Candidatus Kuenenia stuttgartensis | reverse complement strand
CCCGCTCGATCAGCTGCTCGAACAGGTCGCCCACGAAGCTTTCGTATTGGGTCCGGAGCTGCGGGCTCATGCTCGTGCGGGTGAGCGGCTCGGCAGCCCCCTTGAACTCACCGACCTGCAGAATCTCGGCATTCACTCCCAGCCGGTCGAGCATCGCCTTGAAAAACGTCATCTCTGCCCGCACGCCGGTGATCTCGAGCGTGGCGGCCGGGGCGAGGGTGATCGAGTCGCAAGCCGAGGCGACCAGATAGGCCCCCGCGCCGCCGTTCACGAGCTGGGCGGTCACCGGCTTGCCTGCCCGCCGCAGGCGGCTGATCGCGGCCCGCAGTTCGTCGATCCGGGCCCGGCCCAGGTCGGGCGACTCTATGGTCAGCAGGACGGCCTTCACGCGGCTGTCGGCTGCCGCCTTGTCGATCCGCTCCACGATGCGACTGAGATGAGGCGACAGATCGGCCAGAAGCCCCCCCTGCCCCACGCCGTCCGGAAGGCTGCCCGCGATCGCGACGTGGGCGATCGTGGCCACTGCCTGCTTGCGGGCCGGCTCCGCGACCGCCGGCTCCGCAACCGCCCGATCGGCCCCGATCCAGGCCAGCCAACCGACCCAGACACCGACCTGTACTCCGGCAGCAATCCACCGCACAACAGCCATCGCATCGCTCCTGATGGAGGGTACAACCGATGCTGCATCCTAGCCGCCAGCCTCCCGGCGAAAAACTTTTGGCCCCCCTTGAAAATGAACGATCGTATAGTAAGATACTGGCGTTCATGCTTTCACCCCCCAGGAAAGCGGGTTTCCGCTTGTCATCCATGACCACCGCATCGAAGCGTCGCAGTTCGTCCAAGCGTTCATCCTCGGCCCGCGGCTCCTCTGAGCGACCCAAGCCCCGCCGCGTCGCCGCCGCCGCAGCCGCTCTCCGCGGCAACCCTCTCGGACTCGCGACGAACGCCGCCGAGGTGGATGCGGGCGACGCGCCGACCGAGCGGCAGATGGAAATCTACGCCTTTATTCGCGACAAGATCCATTCCCGGGGCTACGGGCCTACGGTGCGCGAGATCGGCCTGGCCTTCAAGATTCGGTCACCTAACGGCGTCGTCTGCCATCTGAAGGCACTGGAGCGAAAGGGCCTCATCACTCGCGGCCGAAACATGTCGCGAGCGATCGAACTGGTGAACGAGCCGGCCCACCTCCGCGGCCTGCCGATGGCCGGCTGGGTGGCAGCTGGTGCGCTCCGCACGGCTGACGAGCAAGGCGAGCGAATCGATTTCGAGAGTCTTTTCAACCGTGACAATCACTTCGTGCTCAAGGTGATGGGCGATTCGATGATCGATGCTCAGATCGCCGATGGCGACTGGGTGGTGATCCAGAAGAAGCAGTCGGCTCACGCGGGCGACATCGTGGTGGCCCAGACGGATGAAGGCGAGGCGACGCTCAAGCAATGGTTTCCGGAGCGCGACCGAATCCGGCTGCAGCCGGCGAATTCGTCAATGAAACCGATCTACGTCAAAACAGCCAAGGTGCTCGGGGTGCTCGTCGGCGTCGTCCGCAAGACCTGACCGCCATCCCGCAGGCCGGAAGCCCGTCACTCCGTGACGGGCTTCAATTGCCCGCTGCGGAGCCGTAGGCCCGTCACTCCGTGACGGGCTTTTTTCCCGTTGCGGAGCAACGGGCCTGCGTCGCGGCGGGCTCATACGATCTGCTACGCAGGTCGCTCGGTGGCCGTGTCCTGCAGCTGGTGCAGTTTGTTGTAGAGCGTCTTCAGGCTGATGCCGAGTTCGTCGGCGGCTCGCGGTTTGTTGCCGTGGTGCCGCTCGAGGCTTTCGAGAATCGCCTGCATCTCCAGTTCACGGAGCGTGACGGGTTTCGCGCTGGCAGCGGATGACAACGGCTGCGCAACGGCGGGAGCCGATGCGGGCCGGATCTCGACAGCTGGCTTGATGCCGCCCAGGCGAGCCGGGAGGTGCGCGACCGTGAGCGGCAGGCTGTCGCAGAGCACGAGCGAGTGCTCGACCACGTTGGCCAGCTCGCGAATATTGCCCGGCCACTGGTGGGCAGTGAGCACGTCGAGGAACGCCGGCTCGGCGACGACCGCCTCAGGTGGCCCCTGGGGACGTGATTGCCGAACGAAGTGCCACACCAGTTCAGGAATGTCTTCTCGTCGCTCACGCAACGGTGGCACAGTGATCTCGAACGTGTTGATCCGGAAGAGCAGATCCTCCCGAAACTCACCCGCCGCCACCATCGCCTCCAGCGACCGGTGCGTGGCGCACACCACCCGCACATCGACCATGATCGGTTGGTTGTCACCCACGCGACGGATTTCGCCGCTCTCGAGCACCCGCAGGAGCCGCGACTGGAGCGGCTTCGGGAGCTCGCCGATCTCGTCGAGGAAAATCGTGCCACCATCGGCCACCTCGAACAGTCCGGCGCGGTGCTCGTCGGCGCCGGTGAAAGCTCCCTTGCGGTGGCCAAACAGCTCGCTCTCCACCAGATGCTCCGGAAGCGCGCCGCAGTTCACCGCGACCAGCGGACCCGCGGCCCGCGGACTCCCCTCGTGGATCGCCCGGGCCACGAGTTCCTTGCCTGTGCCCGTCTCACCTCGAATGAGCACGGCCGCTTCGCTGCCGGCGACACGGCCGATCAGCCGCCGCACCTGCTCCAGAGCCACGGAGCCACCGACGAGGTGCGTGGCCCCTTCGGCCCGCCGCACTCGCTGCTCCAGCGCCCGCAGCCGCGACGTGAGCTCTCGCTTCTTCCGCACCCGCTCCAACACCGCCTTGATTTCGGCGAGCTTGCAGGGCTTGGTGAGGTAATCGAAGACGCCGTGCCGCACTGCCGTAATGGCGCTTTCCACCGACGACTTCCCCGTCACGATCACCGTCTCGGTGTCGGGCGATGTCTCCCGCACGCGGGCGATCACATCGAGACCGCCGGCACCGGGCATGTCGAGATCGCAGATCACACAGTCGTAGCTCGTGCGGTCGAGGGCCGCGATCGCGGTGCGACCGTCGGGGCAGATGGTGGCCTCGTGACCGAGCCGCGGCAGCTCGATCCGCATCAGTTCCTGCAGCGATGCCTCGTCGTCGGCGAACAGGACCCGGAGCGGGCGAACGGGTGGCTTCATCGAATCTTCCTCTGATGGTGACCTGGGGGCGGTGGTCTCGATGCAGTGCGCCGGGAATGATGACTCGCTGGAATGGCCTCGGGGGCGATCAGGCGGCCCGTGACTCGCGGGCCGGCAGCGCACCGGCATCGGCCACGGGGAGCGTGACGCGGAACGTCGACCCATGGCCTGGGCCCGGGCTCGTGGCCTCGATTCGGCCTCCGTGGTCGGTCACGATGCGATGCACGATCGACAGGCCGAGCCCCGTGCCCTGCCCCGACTTGCGGCGGGTGAAGAAGGGCTCGAAAAGATGCTCCAGCACCTCCTCCGTCATGCCGCAGCCGTCGTCGGTCACGGTGAAGACGGCCTCGCTACCACCCGTGGGCGACTCGGGCAGCGGGCTGCGACGCACGGCCACCCTTACGCGTCCCTCCTCCTCGAGCGAGTCGAGTGCATTGACGAGCAGGTTGAGCACCACCTGCTTGATCTCCTGGGGATTCACCATCGCGAGCACGTCGCGGTCGTCCTCGATTTCGATCGTGCGCCCCTTAAACCGCCCCACGTGCTGCAGCATGTCGGCCACGTCGCGGACCAGCCCAAGGAGTGCCGTCGGCTGCCGCCGCACTTCCCCCAGCCGTGAGAAGTCGAGGAGTTTCTCCGTGATGCCCTTGCAACGAAAGGCCTCGGCCTGGATGAGTTCAACGTAGCGGTGGGCCACCTGCGCCTCGGCATCGTCGGCGTCAGCGGGTGCGAGCCGGCTCTCGAGCGACTCGGCGCACATCGCGATCGAGGCCAGCGGATTGTTGATCTCGTGGGCGACACCCGCCGCCAGAAAGCCCACGCTGGCGAGCTGCTCGCTGCGGATCACCTCGCGGGTGCGGAGTTGCACCTGTTTGTCGAGATCGTCGCGGACCTCCTGAAACCGGGCCGTCATCGCATTGAAGGCGTCGGCCAGTTCGGCAATCTCGTCGCGAGTGTCGAGCTGCAGCCGGTAGCTGAAGTCGCCGGCCGCCACGCGGCGGGAGCCGTGCCCCAGCTGCCGGAGCGGGCGAAAGACCCAGCGATAGGTCAACGCACCGAGCGCGGCAAGCAGCATCACGGCCGCGGTCGCGACCGCCCAGGTCGTGAAGATGAGCGTGCGGTAGCGGGTGCGAACCTCGTCGGAAAGATCATGGAGCCGCGCCTGGAGAAACGACGGCAGCTCTTCCGTGAGGTCGGCGAGCGATTCGAGTTGGGGCTCGACATCGGCGAGCATCGTGCGGCGGGAGTCCGCCGGCCCGAGATCCACGCCGCCTCCCCGACGAACGATCCCGTCGATTGATTCGAGACAGCCTGCGATCCGCATGGCGGTGTCGCGCTCGCGGCTGCGGTCGGCAAAGGGCATGTCGTCGAGCTCATTGGCTGCCAGTTCCGCGCAGTAGCCGTCGAGGGCGGCTCCCGTGGCCACGATGCCGGCGACGAACTCCGTCACCGCATCGGTATCACCGGCCAGCGCCCGCGCGTGCGCGAGCCGCACGAGGCTCACGGAGTGGCCAAGCTGGGCCGCTCTGGGCAGCTCGGCCGCCCGGCACGACAGTGCCCGCACGAGCCGGCGGTAGGAGTAGATGCCGAGAAAGCTGCTCGCCGACAACACGGCGACCATGACGGCCACGAGCAGGCCGCCGAACAGAAGCTTCTCACGGATCTGGCGGCGTTTCGGCACGCTGGCACTCCCACGGCAGAGGAGGTGGGACGGTAGCAAACCCCGCCCCTGCCCGAAACGCCGAAACCCCGCCGCTCACACGAGTCCCCAGCGCTTCCGCAGCGTCCACTCCGTGCACAGGCAGCCCGCCAAGAGGAGCAGCATCGGCCATGTGTCCCACGGCGTGGCCGTCCATTGCTCGCGGGTCTCGAACTCCGGTGGCCGGCTCGCGATCTCCTCCAACACCGCCGGCAGCTCCTCCGGCAGCCGCACGCCACCGGTCGTCACCTCCGCCAGTTGCTTCATGAGCAGCGGGTTGGCCCGCGGATTCGCCAGTTCGAGATCCTGCCGAAACACGGTAAACCGCCGGGTGCATTCCTTCGGCTCGGCGGTACCAGGCCGCGTGCCCTGCACCACCAGCTTCCAGTCACCCGGTTCGCCACACTCGGTGATCTGGCCGGAGAACGTCTCGCCGCGACGGATGACGCGAACCGGCCGTCGCTGGCCCGACGGCGAAACGACGGTCGCCTCGAAGGTCGCGTCCGCCGGCAACGTGCCATCGGACGTGGTCATGCCGACGTCGAAGGGGAGCGGCGTGCCTGGCGGAATCCGCCGCTGCGCGAGCCGCACCCAGACGGTGTCGGCGGCCGCGTCGTCCTGCTTCGCCAGCCAGAGCACGAACTGCCGCCAGAATCGCTTGTGGGCATCGGCGGCTCCCTGCATCACCCACCGCCACGTGGAGTCGGCCGCGAAGGCCAACACGCGGCCTGCTCCATACTCACGGGCCACGAGCAGCGGCCGGCCATCGGCCGTGACGGCAAGCGGCTTGGCCGCCGGCGCGAGCTGGCCGAGATCGTTGGCTCCGTCGATGGTCGGCATGGCCTTCCAGGCGGCCCGCGTGTCGGCGGCGTCGCTGCCGAGCCGGAGGATCGACACACCTCCGAACCGCGGGTCGGGCAGCATCGCGAGCGGCCCGGGCAGGTGGAGGTTCTGCCGCACCGGCTCGTCGAACGGCTGACGGGCGAGCCGATCGGGCTCGAACGGCAAGAGCGGAGCCAGCGGCGTGCTTCCCCAGCCACCAGCCTCGAAGGCATGGATGCCCCCCAGCAGGCCGAGGCCGGCACCGGCTTCGACCTTCGCCAGGAGTGCCTGTAGATCGGCGGGCCGCATCGCCGCCGCATCGAGATCACCGACGAGCACCACGTCGTAGTCGCCGGCGAACGCCCGCGCGAGATCGACGGGCCAGCGGTCGCGCCGACCTGAATCGATCCACTGGAAATCGACCTGCATGTCGGGGCTCGCCGCCAGTGCACGGCGGAGGAACCGCTGCTCGACCCTCAGGGCCCCTTCGATGTAGAGCGCCCGCAGCCCGCCGTCGATCACATCGACGAACGTTGAAAGCTCGTTGTTGGCGACGATCACTTCCCCTTCCACCGGCTCGATCCGCACCGAGAGCTTTCGCTCTCCCACCTCCGTCGGCGTCCAGGTGAGCCGCACCGGCTCCTCCACGACATCGCCATCGGATCGCACCCGCGTGGCCGCCACCTGCTCCATCCGGCCGTCGGCGACCTCGGCGAGCAGTCGCACCTCGGCCTCGCGCCCCGCGAATCCCTCCAGCCGCACGCGGCCCGCGACCTCCAGCGTGTTCTTCACCGACACCGTCTCGGCTGCGGCGAGGTTGACCACGGCTGCATCGCGGCCCTGTCCGCCGGCCCGCTGCTGGCCGAATGTGACGCTCCAGAGCGGCACGCCGGCATCCGCCAGCCGACGCGCCGCCGTCTGGGGCGGGAGGTCGCGCGGCGCATAGGCATGCTGTGCGCCGTCACCGAGCACGATCACACCGGCCAGGCTCCGGCCGGCAGCGGCTCGTACTGCGTCGTCGAGGGCCGCGCCGATCGCCGTCTCTTCGGCCGTCGCTGCATCCCGCCAGTCGCCCAGCGACAAGGGCTTGTCCGCCTTCGTGGCGAGCGGTCGGGCATCTTTGTCGAAGAGCCAGGCCGCGATCTCGAAGTCGCCCTTGGCCACGAGCCCACGGGCTGCCGGCTCCGCTGCGGCGAGCGCCGCCTCCAGTTCCTGCCAGCGGGTGCGGCCGTCTGGTCCATCGGCCACGGTCATGCTCTTCGACGCGTCGGCCAGTACGATCAGCGTCTGCTGCTGCCGTGCCTTCTGGCTGGCGACGAACGTCGGCCGCAGGAGGCAGGTGACGAGTGCCAGAAATGCGGCCAGCCGCAGACCGACCAGTATGGGTAGCCTTCGGCCGCCGGCTCGGGAGCGGTCAGGCGGCACGGCGATCAGCACCGCGGCGAGCAGGAGCGTGACGACCGCCACGGCCGTCCACGATCCCACCGGGTCGAAGTGGAGCGACACGTCGTCGAGCGTGGTGACCGCGATCATGCCTCCACCTCCGGCACGGGAGGCGGGGCCGACCGCGCGGCCGCCATGGGCAATGGAGGAGGCCGCGTCGCCGGCGGCGGCGACTCCCGCGGCAGCGGGTCGCCATCGGGCGGCGTCGCCTCCGCGAAGGAGGCCGCGGCCGTCGCGGCATCGGCGTCGTCCCGCGGCGCGTAGAACCGGTTGGCGGCAATCCAGTCGGCTGCCATCGCCAGGGCCGCCAGCAGGATGATCCAGCCGTAGAGTTCCGATCCAACGCGTTCGAGATTCACGTCGCGCACGAGTTCCGCTTCGGTCCGCGCGAGCCGGGCCCGTGGCCCCAGGAGGGCCGTCAGCGCGGCGGGGGCGAGTGGGGTGAAGTCGGTGTCCGCCGCGGGGAGATTCGCGCTGAATCCAGTGACCGCGCCACCGATATCCCCTCCGGCTCGCACGGCATAGTTGCCCGGCTCTTGCGTGGCCGTCACGGTCACGAGCCCGCGATCCTGATCGATCGCTGCCGGAAACTCGTCCCCTCCCGGTGTCCGCACGAACGCGGCGGCGAGATCCCGCCGCTCGAACCGCAGCACGGCCGGCGTGCCGGCCACGATGTTGCGGTCGGTCGTCGTGTCGAGCACGTGCAGCAGCAGCTCATTCGCGAGCATCACGAACGGCCAGGGCTCGAACCCCGTGGCCAGCGTGTTCCACGCCTCGGGATCACCGGCGGCCTGCGATACAGGCGTGGTGACGATCATCACCGTGCCCTCACCCACGCGATGCTCGAGCACCGCCGGCAGGCCGTTGCGATAGGCGGTCACCACCGTCGCCCCAGGGTCGTCGTCACCCGCGGCCTCCGGCTCGAACTCCCAGTGCCGCGACACGGGAAAATCCTGCCAGGGCACGGCGTCTCCCACGCGGCGAAACGCCGCGAGCGCCGGATGGTCGAGCGCCGCCGGCGACAGATAATTGTCACCGGCCGGGCTCCGCCAGACCCGCACGAGCCTGCCGCCGAGCAGCCGCCGAGCAGCCGCGTCATTGAAGGCCTCGGCCGAGCCGGCGCGGGGACCGAGCCAGACGACGAGCCCGCGGCCCGAGCGCACCCACTGCTCGAGCGCCTCCCACGTGCGAGCCGCCAGCGGCGGCGGATCGACGAGCACGATCCCCTTGGCGTCGTTCCAAGGCGCGGCGTCGAGTTCCTCGGCTGCGACGAGCACGGCCTCGAACCGCGCCTTTCCCGCCTTCACCATCCCCGCGGGCGCGACGGCCTGGAGGAGAAACATCCCGGTGCG
This sequence comes from Candidatus Kuenenia stuttgartensis, assembly GCA_945890755.1. Taxonomy (GTDB): domain Bacteria; phylum Planctomycetota; class Planctomycetia; order Pirellulales; family UBA1268; genus QWPN01. Next base: position 9,689 of record CAMDDA010000041.1, on the reverse strand, counting down.
GTCGGCCGGCGCGGCCGCAGCCACGATCACCCCGTCGGGCGCACCAACGGCGACCGTGAACGCGCGGCTGTCATCGGCCGCGAGATCATCGGCCCCTTCGATCAGCACGCGGCCCTGCCGGGTGCCGGGCTCGAGCCCTGCGATCTCGAAATCGACCCGTGTCGTCACGCCGGCCTTGCACATCACGGGCTTCACGGCCCGGCGGGCGTAGTGGCCGTCGGGCTGCAGCACTTCCACCGCGACGGTCCGCTTGGTATCGGGCCCCACCCGCGATACGGCCGCCGAGAGCACGAGCGGCGCCCCGGCGGGCACGCGGTCGCTGGGGAGATCGATGCGGTCGATCGCGATGTTTTCCGTGCGGCTGGCACTCACATCGACCACGAGCAGGCTCGTCTCGGGCCAGGCGGCAGCGAGATCGGCCGCCTGGGCCGAGTCCCAGCCGCCGTGCGAGCAGTCGGTGAACACATAGAGCTCGCGCCGCTGCTTCGGGCTCTGTTCCAGGAGCCGGCCCGCCGCCGCGACCGCAGCCGGCAGCGACTGCTGCGTCGTCGCGGTCGCGAGCTTGTCGACGCGGGTCACCGCGGCGGCGAGCGCTGGTGAAAATGCCGCCGGCCCACCGCGGGTGTCGAGCACGGCCACGTCGCTCCCCGCCGGCAGCTTCTCGAAGAGCACCTTCGCCATCGCCGCCGCCTGCTCCAGCCGCGTGCGGTTGCCCTCGCGGACGAGCATCCGAGGCGCCGTGTCGAACACGAAGGCGGCTGCGACGGGCGCCTCGCCATCGGCGAGCCAGGCGGCCCCGCGGAGCACCGGCCGCGCGAGGGCCAGCGCCAAAAGCGCGAGCGCCGCCACACGCAGGAGCAGAAGCAGCAAATGGCTCAACTGCAGCCGCCTCCGGTTCGCCACCGCCCGTTCCTTGAGGAACCGCAGCGCCGGAAAGTCATAGGGCACCGGCTTGCGCCGCATGACGAGATGCAGCACCACCGGCACGGCGACGAGCGCCGCGCCGCCCAGCAGCAACGGTGTGAGGAACGAAATGCCCATGAGGTCAGTGTAGAAACCTGGGGGCGAGCCGGAATCGGCGGAAGCTCGACGAGCTTCGGACCGAGTTTTCGAGGTCCCTGCGAGGAGACTTCTGCCGTTCCGGCGTTGTGGGCGAGTCGATCGTCGCGTTTCCCATGCGGTCTTTCCTGCCCGTTGCGGAGCAACAGGCCTACACTAGAACCGGTTGCGGCGGCTCACCAGGTATTCCATGAGCGCCTTGTCGAACTGCATGCCCGTGTCGAGGGGCACGTAGTCGACGCCGGCCTGGACGCAGGCGCGGCGGTAGTCGTCGCGAAACGACTGCACGGCATCGACATACGACTTCCGGGCCGCATCGGCATCGATCACGAGCCGGTCGCGGCCTTCGGGCTCCGTCAGTTCCACCATGCCCTCGAACGGAAACCTCACCTCCGCCTCGTCGAGCACGTGAAACAGGATCACGTCGTGGCCCCGGTGCCGCAGCCGCATGAGGGCGTCGCGGATCGGGGCCGGGTCGGCGAGCAGGTCGCTGAACACCATCACGAGCGAGCGATGCCGGAGCATCGCCGCCACCTGCACGAGACTGCGGGCGATGTCGGTGACGCCCGACGGCGTGATCTTCGAGAGCACGGAGAGCACCTGGGCGATCTGCGACCGCCGCGAACGGGCCGGCAGGCAGGCGTGGAGCTTGTCGTCGAACACCATCAGCCCGCAGGGATCCTGCTGGTGAATCATGAGCCAGCAGAGGGCTGCGGCCAGCGAGATCGAGTAATCGAGTTTCGTGACCTGGCCTTTGTAGCTGTAGGCCATCGAGCCGCTCGTGTCGATCACGAGGTAACCCGTGATGTTGGTCTCGGCCTCGAACTTCTTGACGTAGTGCTTGTCGGTCTTGGCGTAGACGAGCCAGTCGATGTCCTTCGGGTCGTCACCCGCCGTGTACTTCCGGTGTTCGCTGAACTCGACGGAGAAGCCCTGGTAGGGGCTGGCGTGGAGGCCCTGGAGGAAGCCCTTGACGATGAACTGGGCGCGGAGGTCGAGGCGGGCGATCTGCCGCACGACCTCCGGCTTCAGGTATTCCTCGACCGCCCGGGCCATTGCAGCCGCCTCCGCGCGGTCACTTCACGAGCTTCGGGATCTCGGGCTCGGGCGTCTCGCGGACGAGTCGCTCGATGATCGACTCGCTCGTCAGCCCCTCGGCCTGGGCCTGGAAGTTGGTGGCGACGCGGTGCCGGAGCACGGGGATGGCGATCCTGCGGACGTCGTCGAGCGACACGCTAAACCGACCGTCCATCGCCGCCATCGCCTTGCCCCCTTGGATCAGGAACTGCCCGGCCCGCGGCCCGGCGCCCCAGTCCACGAGGTCGCGAACATACGCCGGCGCCTGCGGATCCTTGGGCCGCGTCGCCCGCACGAGCCGGGCCACGTACTTCACCACGAACTCGCTCACGGCCACGCTGCCGACGAGTTTCTGGATGTTGACGATCGCCCTTCCCGAGAGCACCTTCCTCACCTCGGGCTTTTCCGACCGGGTGGTGGAGAGCAGGATCTGCTCCTCCTCGGAGGCCGTCGGATAGCCGACCTTGATGTTGAACATGAACCGGTCGAGTTGGGCCTCGGGGAGCGGATAGGTGCCCTCCTGTTCGATCGGGTTCTGCGTGGCGATCGTGAAGAACGGATCGGGGAGCGTGTAGGTCTCCTGGCCGACCGACACCTCCCGTTCCTGCATCGCCTGGAGAAGCGCGGCCTGGGTCTTCGGGGGCGTGCGGTTGATCTCGTCGGCCAGCAGGATGTTGGTGAAGATCGGCCCCTCGACGAACCGGAACTGCCGCCGCCCCGCCTCGTCCTCCTCCAGCACGTTGGTGCCGGTGATGTCGGAGGGCATGAGGTCGGGCGTGAACTGCACCCGCTTGAAGCCGACGTCGAGGATTCGGGCGAGCGTCGAGACCATGAGCGTCTTCGCCAAGCCCGGCACGCCCTCGAGCAGGCAGTGGCCGCGGGTGAAGATCGCGGCGAAGAGTTGCTCGATCACGTCGGCCTGGCCGACGATCACCTTCTGCAGTTCCTCCTGCATGAGCCGCCGATGCTGGGCGAACTCCTGCAGAATCTCGTCGAGCGACTTGGGGCGGGAGGCTGTGGACACGCGACCATCCTTGCTTGCTGCCGAGAAAGCCTTGGGGCGAAAAGCTGCTGCGACCGAAACGCCTGGCCGCCACAGCAGTATCGGCCATGCCCCGCAGGGCGGCAAACCCGTGCGCCGGCCGCCGGGCGTTTTGGCAGCGCGTGGTACGATGCCGCCATGAGGCTTCTCGCCGTCTCATCGATGCCAGCCCGGACCGTGCCTGCCACGCTGATGCGTTGGGTGGTGCTCTGGTCGGTGCTTTGGTCAGTAGCTTCTTCAGTGCTCTGGGGCTCGGTGCCCAGGGCTGCCGCGGCGCCCTTGCCCCCCGACGCCATCCAGCAGGCGATCGAGAAGGCTCGCACATGGCTCTTGAAGCAGCAGCGTCCGGACGGCGCCTGGGTGAGCGCCATGCGGGCGGGCAACGACAACGTCGGCCCCACGGGGCTCGTCATGCTGGCCCTCGCGAATGCGGGGATAACGGCCGAGGAACCGCCGATGGCGCGAGCTCTCGACTGGCTGCGGGCTCAGAAGCCAAACGAAACATACTCCGTGTCGCTTCAGACGCTTGCCCTGGCGATGCTCGCCCCCGATCGTGACCGCGCGATCATCGAACGCAACGTCGCCTGGCTCGAGGAGGCGCAGGTGAAACTGGGGCCGACGCAGGGCTCGTGGAGTTACGACCAGAAGCGAGGAGGCGGGGCGGGCGACAACTCCAACTCCCAGTTCGCCCTGCTCGCGCTCCACGAGGCTGCCCGGGCGGGTGTGCGGGTGAAGGACGACACCTGGCTGCGGGCTCAGGGCTATTGGGTGGGCTGTGCCAACCCCGACGGCTCGTGGGGCTACACGATCGGCAACCTCGGCGGCTCCGGCAGCATGACGAGCGCCGGTATCGCCAGCATCTGGATCACCGCCGAGCACGTGGGGGCCCCGGACGCGCGGGCGGGTGACGGGGCCGTCTCCTGCTGCGGCGGCGGCGGTTCGCCCGATGTGCTCGAGCGGGGCATCAAGTGGCTGGGCAACCGTTTCTCCGTCGAGGAGAACCCCGGCACCGGAGGCCAGACCTGGCTGTACTACTACCTCTACGGTCTCGAGCGCGTGGGCCGGTTCACGGCCCGCCGGTTCATCGGCGAGCACGACTGGTATCTGGAAGGGGCCGAGATGTTCGTGCGGGTGCAGGACCGGCTCACCGGCCGCTTCAACGCCCCCCGCCTCGAAGACCCGGTCGTGGCCACGAGCTTCGCCCTGCTCTTCCTCGCCAAGGGCCGCCGCCCGGTGATCGTCGCCAAGAGCCGGCATGCTCCGCGGAGCGACTGGAACCAGCACGGGCACGACATCGCCCACCTCGTCGAATACGTGGAGTCCCGCTGGCACGACGACTACCCGGCGGGTCTGTCCTGGCACGTGCTCGACACGCCCGCGGCTGAACGCGAAGACCTGCTGCAGGCGCCGGTGCTCTGGCTCTCCGGCCAGAAGGCCTTCGATCTCGGCCCCGAGGCCGGCCCGCGGCTGCGGCGCTACATCGACGAAGGGGGCTTCATCTTCGCCGAGGCCTGCTGCCCCGACAGCGGCGGCTTCGACCAGCGACTCCGGCAGCTCACCGAGGAGATTTTTCCGGAGCCCGAGTACCGGCTGCACCTCTTGCCCCCCGAGCATCCCGCCTGGCACGCCGAAGAGATCGTGCCGCCGGAATTGCACCGGCCGCTCCTCGGCATCGACTACGGCTGCCGCACCTGCCTCGTCTACGCGCCGCCAAGCGAGGGCCGCGACGCGATGCCCAGCCTCTCCTGCCTGTGGGAACTCGGCGGCCCGGCCCGAGCCCGGCTCCAGCCCGCCGTCCGCCGAGAGGTCGAGGCGGCGCTCGCGATCGGCTCCAACGTGCTCGCCTACGCGACCAACCGTGAACTGAAGAGCAAGGATCAGTTGTTCGCGATCGCGCCGGCCGATGACGTCAAGGCTGAAGACCGGGTGCGTGGCCAGCTCGCCATCGCCAAGCTCAAGCATGCCGGCCTTTGCGACGCGGCGCCGGCGGCACTCGCCAACATCCTGCGGACCGCTGCCCGCGAACTGGGCGTGCGGGTGGACGACACACCGCAACAGATCGATCCGGCCGATCCGCTGCTCTTCGACCACCACCTCGTGTTCATGCACGGCCGCCAGGGCTTCGCGTGGACCGACAAGCAACGGGCGGCGCTGGCCACGTTCTTCGAACGCGGCGGAATGCTCTTGGGCGACAGTGTCTGTGCCGCGGCCGGGTTTACGGAGGCATTCCGGGCCGAGGTCGCCCGCATCCTGCCCGAGCAGAAGCTGGAAGCCATCCCGATCGACGACCCGATCTTCACCGCGGCCGGCTATGGCGGCTACGACATCCGCGAGGTGACCCTCCGGGAGCCGGGGGGCGGCGACGGGCGGCTCGGTGTGCGAAAGCGGCGACTCGCGCCGCAACTCGAAGGGATCCGCATCGGCGACCGCTGGGCCGTGATCTTCTCGCCGTTCGATCTCTCCTGCGCGCTCGAAAAGCAGAACTCGATGGAGTGCACCGGCTACGACCGTGAGGATGCCGAGAAGATCGCCCTCAACGTCCTGCTCTATTCACTCAACCATTGACGACGTCACGCGCGGTCGTCGCTGGAGCCGCTCGTGAGGAAGCTCGCGTAGTAGAGCAATGTGAGGATGCTCTGCAGAGTGGCCGCCACGTAGGTCCAAGCGGCCGCGTTGAGCACTGAGTTCACCGCCGGCATGTCGGCCGCGGGCACGATGCCGAGATCGACGAGTTGCGCCTTCGCCCGGTTGCTGGCGTCGAGTTCCACCGGCAGGTTCACGAGTTGAAAAAAGACCGTGGCCCCGAACAGCAGGATGCCGAGCCAGGCGATCGGCTTGAGGGCGAAGCCGAGACCGATCATGAACACGAGCAACCCGGCGCCGCTGCCGATGTTGGCCACGCCGACGGCCGCGTTGCGGATGGCCATCAGCGAATAGCCCTGGGCGTCCTGCAGCGCATGGCCCGCCTCGTGGGCGGCGATCCCCACGGCAGCCAGCGACCGCGCTGAATAGACGTCCTGCGAGAGCCGCAACACCTTCTCCCGCGGGTCATAGTGGTCGGTGAGATGGCCGGGCATCGTCTCGATTCGCACGTCAGTCGCCCCGGCCGAGTCGAGGATGTGGCGGGCCGCAGCGGCGCCCGACAGCGGTGCCGGCTCCCGGGACGCCGCCGAGAACGAGGCCTGCACCCGCCACTGGGCCCACATCGCCAAGAGCACGGCGGGCAGGATCGCGAGCATGTAGTTCGGGTCGAAGAAGAAAAACGGCATTGTGGGCTCGATGCTCCTCTGGGTGGCGACGGTCGCTTCGGGCGATCACTGCAAGTATTGTAGCTGTGTCATCCGGCGTGGCCGTTCCCATGATCTACGCATCTCACCCCCAGCTTGTTCCCCGGACAGCCCGCCGATTTGGCGGCTGGATCGTGGCCTGCGGCCTCCTCGCTGCAGCCGGCTGCGGGCCGGCGGTCACGGCCGATCCGCCGGCCACCGCCACGTCGGCTGACACCGCCGTCCTCTGCCGGCGGATCGACGCCGTCCTGGCCCACGCCCGCGACGCGCGGCGGCTCGATGCCGGTGTGCATGGCGCCTGGCAGGTGGTACACGGCATCCTCGCCTTCGGCCCCGACTTTCCACTCGTGCACGATGGCGAGGAGTCGTCGGCCCTCGACTATCTCCTCGGCGGTGGCCGGCTCACCGGCTGGATCGTGCGGCCCGGCACGCCCGGCCCGCTCGCCGTCGTCGAGCCGGGGAGCACGATGGGCCAGGGCCATCCCGACCAGTGGCTCGGCTATCTCTCACAGTGCGGCGTCGCGAACGGCCGCGGCAACGGCGTGCCGCTCACCACGACGATTCGCGCCGGGAAACGCGACTACACGCTCGCGGATCTGCTCGCCCGGGCCCAGCGGGACATCCGCCCGGGTCAGGAGGCGACCTGGACGCTCATGGCGATCTCCACATGGCTCCCCCCCACCGCCACGTGGAAAGCAGGCGATGGCACCCCGTGGAGCGTGGAGCGGGTGGTGGCCATGGAGGCCGACGCCGACATCTTCTCGGCAGCCTGCGGCGGAGCCCATCGGCTCTATGGCCTGGCCTGTGCCCTCGACGCCCGGCGGCGATCCGGCGTTGAACCGGCGGCCGACGACTCGGGATGGGCGGCGGCCGAGGCCGTGCTCGAAGACTGCATCGAACGGGCCCGGCAGTTTCAGCAGGCCGACGGCAGCTTCTCGGTGCACTCGTTCGAGCGGCCCGGCACGTCACCCGACGTCTTCGCCCGGCTCGGCGCCACGGGGCACGTATTCGAGGTTCTGGCACTGGCGCTCGATGACGAGCGGCTCGCCGAGCCGTGGGTGACGCGGGCCGCCGAGCGGCTCACGACGCTGCTCGAGCAGACGGCCGACGTCGACGTGGAGTGCGGCGCGCTCTACCACTCGTGCCACGGCCTCGCGATCTACCGCCAGCGGGTCTGCCCGTAAACGGACCGCGCGGACGCTTCGCAACAGGATCGACCCTGCCGACGCTTCCGCGTCGGGATCCCCCGGCTTGCGCCCGGGGGCTTCCATGCACCCACCCATACAAGCCCTGAGCGCGAGCGAGGGGATCTGGTCTCACGTGCGGGAGGCGATCATCGCTTTCACCGCATCGACGAGCACGTGGAGGTCGCCGTGCCAGTCGATCGGGGTGCTCGCCTGCGTGGCGAGTTCCTTGAGCTGGGCGGTGCCCTTGGCAAATTCGTCGCTGCCGATCACGAGAGCCGCGGGGAAGCCCCGCTTCGCCGCGAGCTTGAGCTGCTGTCCGAGCTTTTTGGGCTCGGGGAAAAACTCCACGGCCACGCCCGCTGCCCGCAGCGCCGCCGCGATCCCCAGATAGTCGGCGAGGTGGGCCGCGTCGAAGTAGACAAGAAACACATCGGCCGGTGTCTCGACGGCAGACGTGCGGCCGAGCTCCTCGAGGCCGGCAAGCAGCCGATCGATTCCCAGCGAGGCGCCCACGCCGGGCAGCGGCTGCTTCGTGTAGAGGCCGGCGAGGTTGTCGTACCGACCACCTGAGCAGATGCTGCCGAGCGTGGGGAGGTCGTCGAGGAAGCTCTCGAGCACGATACCCGTGTAGTAATCGAGCCCCCGTGCGATCGATGGATCGATGACGAGCCGTGCGCTCGCCACGCCCGCGGCTCCTGCAGCCGCGACGAGCCCCCGCAACGCCGCCACACCAGCCCGCCCCTGCTCCGAGTCCCCCACGAGCACGTCGAGCCGCGCGAGCACGGCATCGGCAGCGCCCGACAGGCTCGCCATCTCCAGGAGCGCGGCCACGGCGTCAGCCGCCACGCCCTGCCCCGTCAGCTCCGCGGATACCGCCTCGGGCGTCGCCTTGCCGAGCTTGTCGAGGCTGCGGAGCACGCCCGTCGAACGGTCGGCCAGGCCGAGCCGTCCGAGAATCCCACCGAGCACGCGGCGGTCGTTCACCCGGATCGTGAACCGCTCCACGCCGATCGCGGCGAGCAGGTCGTGCACGACGAGCACCATTTCCAGATCGGCCACGGGACTCGTCGTGCCGATCGTGTCGAAGTCGCACTGCATGAACTCGCGGTAGCGGCCCCGCTGCGTGTTTTCGCCCCGCCACACCGTTGCCATGTGGTACCGCTTGAATGGCAGGCCGAGGTCGTGCACGTGCTGGGCCGCGAACCGGGCGAACGGCACCGTGAGATCGAACCGCATCCCCACTTCCCGGCCGCCGTGGTCGGTGAAGCGGTACATCTGCTTGTCGGTCTCCTCGCTCCCCTTGCCCGTGAGGATCTCGAGATATTCGAGCGCCGGCGTGTCGATCGGCGTGAAGCCGTAGGAGCGATAGACACGGCGGGCGATATCGAGCACGCGCTCGCGGGCGAGCGCCTGCGCCGGCAGATGGTCACGAAAACCCTTCAGCGTGCGTGGTTCGATCATCAGAGGATCTGCAGGAGCGGGGGCTTCGGGCTGCGGATCGACTTGCCGCGGTTCTTCTTCTTGCGGCCGTCGCCCACGTGCTCGCCGCCGGGGCCGAGCACCGCGTCCATGTATTCCTCGACCTGTTCGCAGGTCTCGAAGTATTGGTCGTACACCCAGTCGTCCTCGTACTCGCAATCCTTGGTCGTGTATTCGCGGCAGATCTGCGGCCGCGTCTCGTAGATGCCGCAACGGTGATCGTCCCGGAGATGCTTGCACACGGTGTGCACGCAGACGTACCAGTCGCCTTCCTCGGTAAACACCGTGGCGTGATCGTGCAGGAGGAACCAGCGGATGTACTCGAACTCCTCCCGGGTCGTCGGCGTCTCCAACGGCAGGGCGAAGTAGCGACAGCACTTGGCGGTGCAGTACTCGCAGAGCACGCGGTCGGCGGGAATCTCGTCTCGCTTCGGCTTGGTCGCGACGGTCAGGCTGGTCATCTCGGGTCTCCTCGCGGAGGGCGTACTATAGCGTTTTCCAGCCGCCTCACCGGCCCCGTATACTGGTCGCTTTCACTGCTCTCGGAAGGGATTCCCG
>CAMDDA010000040.1 GCA_945890755.1 Candidatus Kuenenia stuttgartensis | reverse complement strand
GTGCGGCTCCGCCGCAGCGACCGTGACACCGGTGCCGTCTTCAAGGCCAACGGCCGCGTGCTGCGGTTCGACGGCTTTTATTGCATCAGCGGCACGCCCAAGGACGACGGCGAGCAGGTGCTCCCCGATTTCCAGAAGGGGGCCGAACTCGCGCCGTTCGACATCGAGGCCAGGCAGAAGTTCCAGGCGCCGCCGCCGCGGTACACCGAGGCCACGCTCGTGAAGAAACTCGAGGAGGAGGGGATCGGCCGCCCCTCCACCTATGCCAGCATCATCAACGTCATCGAGAACCGCGGCTACGTGGAGCAGCAGGACCGGCGTTTTTACGCCACCGCGCTCGGCGAGGCGGTGACGGGCTTCCTCAAGCGGGGCTTCCGCGACCAGTTCATCGAGATCGGCTATACCCGCGAGATCGAGCGGGAACTCGACCAGGTGGCCCAGGGCACGAAGCGCTGGACCGACATGCTGCACGAGTTCCACGACGAACTGGAGCCGAAGCTCGACACGGCGATGCAGGAGCAGCACGAAAAGGCGAAGGGGGAGCCCTCGCCCTATGCCTGCCCGCAGTGCGGCCGTCAGCTCGAATACCGGCTCGGCCGCACGGGCCGGTTCCTCTCCTGTAGCGGCTTCAACGAGAAGATTCTCGAGGAGCCGCCACCCGCGAAGACGACGGCCAAGGGCAAGAAGCGGAAGCCCGCCAAGCCCAAGGAGGTGCCCGCCTGCTCGTTCGCCATGCCGGTGGACCGCGACGGCAAGCCGCGGCTGCCGGAGCAGATCGACCTGCTCTCGCCCGCCGGCGTGCCGATGGTGACGCGGACGGGCCTATTCGGTGACTTCCTCGTGGAAGACAAGCCACGGCCGGTGAAGCCCAAGGGCCGGAAGGCCGCCGCCGAGCCGGCCGAGCCGCCACCGTTCATTCTGAATCTCGACCGCAAGGGCAACGTGAAGTTTCCCGCACCGCCGCCGCTCGTCACCGACATCGCCTGCCCCAAGTGCGGCGACATGATGAACCTCCGCGGAGGCAAACGGGGTCCGTGGCTCGGCTGCCGGGCCTTCCCGAAGTGCCGCGGCCGCGAAGCCTTCACGAAGCTGCCGGAGCCGCGGCAGAAGGAGCTGGAGCGGGAGCTCCATGCCCACTCGCAGGGGCACACGAAGCTCGAACTCACCCGCCGCGACGGCGTGACGCCCGTGGAGGAAGGCACGCCGCTGTCGTCGCTGACGATGGAGGGGGGCGTCGCGGAACTGGCGAAGTTCAACGGCTGAGGTACTCGTAGGCCTGTTGCTCCGCAACGGGCTTTGCCCGTCACCGTAGGCCTGTTGCTCCGCAACGGGCTTTGCCCGTCCCCGTAGGCCTGTTGCTCCGCAACGAGCTTTGCCCGTCACGGAGTGACGGGCCTACAAACAAACTGCCCGTCACGGAGTGACGGGCCTACAACTCCGCGACGCGTCTACAGTTCACTGCTGAACGTGGCCGGCATCTCGTCGAGCGCGACGGCGTAGGCCGTCGCGTGCGAGCGGCAGTGGGAGATGCTCACGAGGATGCAGCGGATCCCGAGCCGCTCGGCGACCTCCTGCGTGCCCCCCTTCAGAAAAGCCTGCGGCCGCCCTCCCGCGTTGTTGCGGATCTCGATGTCCCGCCAGCTGATGCCCCGCCGCCAGCCCGTGCCGAGCGCCTTGAGCACAGCTTCCTTCGCGGCCCAGCGGCCCGCGAAGTGCTGCGTCGCCATCCGCCGGCTGCGGCAGTAGTCGATCTCGAGCGGCGTGTAGACGCGGCCCACGAAGAGCTCGCCGTGCCGCTCGATCATCTGGGCGATCCGCAGGCATTCCGTGATGTCGGTGCCGACGCCGAGGACGTTCATCGCCCGCCCCCCTTTGGCATCGTGCGAGCCAGACCGCATGCTGCCCGGGCCCGGTCGAGCACCTCGCGTGCCTTCGCCCGCGCCCTCGTGGCACCGGCCGCGAGGATCGCCTCGATCCGGCCCGGATCGGCTTCGATCGCCTGCCGTCGGGCCCGGGCCTCGGCGAAGAACCGGGCGGCAACCTCGACCAGTGCCTTCTTCACCTCGCCGTAGCCGAACCCACCGCGGCGGTAGAGATCGGCCATGGCCTGGCGCTCGTCCGCCGTGGCCATGAGCGAGTGGAGGGCGAAGAGGTGGTCCCCCTCCGGATCCTTCGGCTCTTCCATCGGCCGCGAGTCGGTCGTGATCCGCATGATCTTCTTCTTCTGGGCGGCCGGTTCCTCGAAGACGTCGATGGTGTTCTCATAGCTCTTGCTCATCTTCTGGCCGTCGGTGCCCGGCACCTTCGCGCCCCCTTCCACGAGCCGCGGCTTCGGCAGCGTGAACACGTCGCCGTAGAGGTGGTTGAACGTGCCGGCCAGATCGCGGCAGACCTCGATGTGCTGCACTTGATCCTCGCCGACGGGTACCACCGTGGCGTCGTAGGCCAGGATGTCGGCGCTCATCAGCACGGGGTATGTGAAGAGCCCCGCATCGGCCGGCAGCCCGCGAGTCTTCTTGTCCTTGTAGGCATGGCACCGCTCGAGCAGCCCCATCGGACAGACGGTCATCAGCAGCCACGTGAGCTCCGTCACCTCCGGCACGTCCGACTGCACGAAGAGCACGGCCTTCTCCGGATCGAGGCCGAGCGCCACGAGATCGACGGCGGCATCGTGCACCAGACCGCGGAGCCGGGCGGGGTCGCGGACCGTCGTGAGCGCATGGAGGTCGGCGATGAAGTAATAGGCCTCGTCGGCGGCGGCATGGCCGCCCCCCGGCTGCAGGTCGATGTACTGCCGGATCGCCCCGAAATAATTCCCCCAGTGAAACCGCCCGGTGGGCTGGATGCCCGAAAGGGCCCGCGTGGGCCGGGCTGCGGCCGGCGCCGGTGGCTGCTCAGTCTTCATGCGTTTCCTTCGTGGGCGATGTCAGGAGCGGGTGGGGCCGGCGTCGACCGGGGGGCCGCAGGCGGCGGGGCGATTCGGCAGCGTGAGCGTGCCGATCACGTCGGCCAGCCGCGCGGCGCCCAGTTCCGCGACCGCGGCGGGCAATTCGTCGAGCAACCGCATGGAGACGACCGGCTCCGCGAAGCTCGCCGTGCCGATCTGCACGGCCGAGGCGCCCGTGACGAAGAACTCCATGCAGTCGTCGATCGTCATGATGCCGCCGACCCCGATGATCGGGATCGCCACCGCCTGCCGCACCTGGTGCACGCACCGCAGCGCGATCGGTTTGATCGCCGGGCCGCTCAGGCCGCCGATGACGTTGCCGAGCAGCGGCCGCCGCCGCCGCCAATCCACCGCCATGCCCTGGCAGGTGTTGATCAGCGTGACGGCATCGGCGCCGCCATCCGCGGCCGCCTGCGCGATCGTGGCGATGCTCGCCACGTTGGGCGTGAGCTTGGCAATCACGGGGAGTTGCGTCGCGTCACGAACGCCCGCCACGACCCGCCTGCAGGCCTCGGCATCGGTGCCGAGATCGACACCATGGCTCACGTTGGGGCACGACACGTTGAGTTCGAGTGCGGCGATCCCCGCCACGCCGTCGAGCCGCGCCGCCAGCGCCACGAAATCCTCCACGTTCGCCCCGGCGATGCTCACGATCACCGGCGCCCCGCAGCCAAGCAGCCACGGCAGCTGCTTTCCGAGAAATGCATCGACGCCGTCGTTGTCGAGGCCGATCGAATTGAGCAGGCCTGCCGCCGTCTCGACCGTCCGCCAGGGCACGTTGCCCTGCCGGGGCAGCGGCGTGATCGTCTTGGGCACGATCCCGCCGAGCCGCCGCAGATCGACGAAGCCGACCATCTCCCGGCCGTAGCCGAACGTGCCCGAGGCGACGAGGATCGGATTGGGGAGCCGCAGCCGGCCGAGCGACACGGAGAGATCGGGGGCGGATGCGGGCATCGAAGCAGGGCTGGTGGGCGTCACGCTGGATGCAGCTCGATTCGGGTGGGCTCGCCTGCCGTGCGCGGGAGGCGCCGGCGAGCAGGCGGTACAAGTCTCGTCGCGGTGGACCTCGAGGACTCGGTCCAAATGCTCCTCGAGCTTGCACCGACCCACTCGCCTCCCTGAGGCGGGTGGACGGGGTGCCGAGTGGGCAGTCCGTGAGCGTTGGAGTGTACGGAGGTCTGGCTGGGGCCCGTAGCCCCTCGCGATTATTCCGCGAAAGTGGCCGGTTCGGATCGGGTCAAGTTTTCCGGTCGTGCGGACGATACTGTCTGGGACGGCAAATGCCTGTCGCAGTGGCCTGTCAGGCCGTTTGTTGACAGTAGTGCTTGCCAGGCCTAGCCTTACGTCACGGAGTGACGTGGGCGTGACCAAGAAAGACATCGTCAAATCGATCGCGGAACAGCTCGATCTTCCCCAGCTTCGCACGCGGGAACTCGTCCAGCGGACGTTCGATGCCCTCATCGAGTCGCTGGTGCGGGAAGGTCGGGTTGAACTGCGGAATTTCGGTGTGTTTCAAATCAAGCGACGAGAGGCCCGCATGGCCCGCAACCCCCGCACGGGGGAGCAGGTACAGGTGCTGGCCAAGAGCGTGGTGATCTTCAAACCCGGAAAGGAGATGGAGGCGAGGGTCAGGGAACTCGACCGGCGGCCGGCAGCCGCCCCTGAAGCCCGATCCGCCGCCAGCCCCTCCGATGCCCCATCAACCGACCAAGGAACGACACGCCCCGGCTCGTCCGGCTGATAGCCGGCGGACTGGCGAGACTGGGCAGGCAGGGCGCTGGCGCGACGCCGCCATCCGGCCCGGTTCGCCAGTCAGGAATCGAGTCGAGCACGTTGACTCAGCCTCGCTCCAGCGGGGCGTTTTCGGTACATCCCCGGCTCCAGAGTGAGCCGGCGACAGGTCAGGAGGACCGTGTGATGAGGAAGGTGGTTTGGATGCTGTGTACGGCCGCGGTGCTCGCGACGAGCACGGGTTGCCTCATCCCGTTGTACTCCGGCGATCCGATCCGCCGTGCCCAGCAGCTCATCTACACGTCGGAAGACCTGCGGGCGATCACCGACGAATGGGAACGCATCTGGTTCCTCGATCAGCCGTCGCACATGACGCCCTGGCGCACACACGGCGGCATACTGTAGGCCCGTCACTCCCTGACGGGCAGCCCGTTGCGGAGCAACGGAACTCATGTAGGCCCGTCACTCCGTGACGGGCAGCCCGTTGCGGAGCAACGGGCCTGCGGGGGGCGGGGTTACTCACCGGGCCCGCCACCGCGCTACACCCGGATCTTCGCGGCCTGCTCGACGATCGTCTCAAGCGGCACGAGGTTGCCCTTGTTGCAGCCCGGGCAGGCCTCGGCGGCTTCGGCCCAGGCCTCGGGCGAGCGGAGATTCGAATCCCAGAACGGCCAGGTGCGGCACTGCCGCGGACGCTCCTCATAGGCCGTGCACTTCCGCGTCGTCTCATCGAGCAAGACGCAGTCACCGCCGCGCCGTTCTTTGAGCGACCGCCGCACGCCGACTTGCTTCACGTAGGCGGTCTCGAAGGCGGCGGTCGTCATCCCCTTCCGCGCAGCCATCGCGTCGATCTCGGCCTGGTTCACCCAGACATAGCCCTCGGCCCCCGAGCAGCAGTCGCCACACTGCGTGCACTTGAACCGCAACCCGCCCGCGTACCACACGTCCTTTGGAATGCCCGCCATGGCTCATCCGCCTCCTGTGATCGTCTCGATCGCCCCGACGAGGGCGTTCACATCGTCATCGGTATTCAACGGCCCGAAGCTCGCCCGCACGGTGCCGCCGGCCGCCGTGCCCAGATGCTCATGGATCCGCGCGGCACAGTGGTGTCCTGACCGCACCTGCACGCCCGCAATCTGCTCGACGAGCACGGCGACGTCGGCCGGATCATAGCCCTCGACCGTGAAGCTCACAATCGGCCCGCCCTTCGGCGCCGCGATCACCCGCACGCCACCGATCGCCGCCAGCCGCGCGGCACAGGCGGCCGCGAGTCCGCGGCATCGCGTGCCGACCGCCGTGATGCCCTGCTCCTCGAGCCAGCCGATGCCGGCCGCCAAAGCCGCGAGCGCGGGCACGTCCGGCGTTCCCGCCTCCAGACGGTCGGTGAGCGGCTCAGGCATGTCGAGTGAGTCGCTCGCGCTCCCAGTGCCCCCCTGCACCAGCGGCTCGATATCGAGCCCCGGCCGCACCCAGAGCAGCCCCGCCCCCCCGGTGCCGAGCAGCCACTTGTGGCCGGCAGCGGCGATCACATCGGCACCGAGTTCAGCCAGGTGGCACTCCACCTGTCCAAGGGCCTGTGCCGCATCGACGACCACGAGGCCCCCC
Source organism: Candidatus Kuenenia stuttgartensis (assembly GCA_945890755.1). Classification (GTDB taxonomy): domain Bacteria; phylum Planctomycetota; class Planctomycetia; order Pirellulales; family UBA1268; genus QWPN01. Next base: position 11,964 of record CAMDDA010000040.1, on the reverse strand, counting down.
CGGGCATGTGCAACCGCGGCGATCTCCGCCACCGGCTGCACGACGCCGGTCACGTTCGACACCTGCGAGACGGCGATCAGTCTGGTGTCATTCCGCCAGGCGGCGGCGATCTCCTCGACTGCGACCCGCCCCTGGCCGTCGCAGGGCACGATCGAGAGTTCGATCACGCCCTGCCGGGCGAGCCAGTGCAGGGGCCGCAGCGTGGCGTTGTGATCGGCCGCCGTGGCGATTGCATGCCCACCCCGCCCGAGCAGCGAGTGGAGCGCCATGTTGAGGGCGAGCGTGCAGCCGCCGGGCAGGGCCACCCGCGCTGGATCGACGCCGCCGAGCAGCCGGGCCACGGCCGCGCGGGCCCGGCCGCGGATCGCATCGGCCTCCACCGCCTCGCCATAGGCCGCCCGACCCGCGGTCGCGCCCACGTCGCGGGCAGCATGAAGCCAGGCGTCGAGCACCTGCGGCGGCTTCGGCCATGTCGTGGCCGCGTTGTCGAGATAACGGCGCGGTGGTGGTGTGCCCGGCATCGTCAGCCTCCGATCTGATACATCGCCCGCGCGGGCCGCTCGAACGCCGGCGTGTCGATGCCGTGGGCCGCCTTCTTCGCCGCCACGCAGGCCCGCAGCAGCGCTGCGATCCCGGCGTCGCCGCCGCCACCGCGCACGACCGCCCGCACGTCCCACTCGGTCGTCGAGAACAGGCAGTTGCGAAACTGCCCGTCGGCCGTGAGCCGCAGCCGGTCACAGCGGTCGCAGAAGGGCTGCGTGACCGGATCGATGAACCCCACGCGGCCGCCACCATCGGCCCATTCGTAATCGATCGCCGGCTGACCGGGGTCGCCCGCCGCCAGCGGCACGAGTGGACCGACACCGCGTTCGAGCAGTTCGCGCACCTCTCGGCCGGACAGCACCTGTGTCTTCGACCAACCCCCTTCGGCATCGAGCGGCATGAATTCGATGAACCGCAGCTGAAACTGTTCGCGGCGGCAGAACTCAGCCAGCGGCACGATCTCCGATTCGGTGAGGCCGCGCATCGAGACGGCGTTGATCCGGATCGCCGCAGCCCCCTGCCCCGGCTCGAATCCGGCCCGCTTGGCCGCGGCCAGTCCTGCGAGCACCTGATCGAGCCCGCGCCGGCGGGCGAGCGTTTCGAACACGTCCTCATGCAGGGAATCGAGGCTCACGTTCAGCCGGGCGAGCCCCGCCTGCCGCAGGGCCACTGCCTGGTCGGCCAACAGCAGGCCGTTGGTCGTGAGGGCCACCTCGTCGATGCCGTGAATCGCCACGAGTTGCTTCACGAGCTCCGGTACGTCGCGGCGGACGAGCGGTTCGCCGCCGGTGAGCCGGATCGTGCGGATGCCGAGCCGGACGGCCACGCGGGCCACGCGGGCGATCTCCTCGAACGAGAGCAGTTCCTCCCGCGGCTTGAACGTCACTTCCAGCGGCATGCAGTAGGTGCACCGCAGGTTGCAGCGATCGGTAACGCTGATCCGCAGATCGGTGTGCACGCGGCCGAACGAATCGCGCAGCGGGCCCGCCCCGGTCATCTCCGTCGCCCCCGCCCGCGCGACCTCCGCCGGCCGGCATCGACAGGACCATCGCCCCGTTCATGCCCCGCGTCGCCGCCCCGGGCCGCGGCTGCAGGCTCGGCGTGTACCCAAGCCCGCCGGCCGTCGGCCCACTCTTCGCACTTCCAGATCGGGACCTCGCGCTTGATTCGCTCCATCAGCCACTCGGCCGCCTCGAAGGCGGCGCGGCGGTGTGCCGCGCTGGCGGCGATGCCCACCGCCGCCTCGCCGATGGCGACACGGCCGAGGCGATGCTCGACTGCACAGGCGAGCAGCGAAAACCGATCGACCGCGGCCGTGCACAGCCGCTCGAGCGCCTCGGTGGCCATCGAATCGTGGGCCTCGTATTCGAGCCCCGTCGTCTCCACGCCGTTGGTGAAGCCCCGGGCCGTGCCCACGAAGAGCACGTTGGCCCCGGCCTCCGGCGAGGCCACGGCGGCCAAGAGCCGCTGGGGATCGATCGGCCGCCGCACGAGCGCTCCATCGGCATCGGGCCTGATCTGGTCCCGCTCGTCTCGGCGTGTCGGTTGCATCCTGTGTTCCATTTCTTGTCGTTGTGCGTGTCGTTCTCGTCCTGATCCCTGCCCTGGCATGTCGTCAGCCTCCACTCACCGGGGGCAGGATCGCCACGTCGGCACCAGCCTGGACGATCGCGTCGTCGTCCGCGTACCGCCCGCCGACCGCGATGGCACTCCGCTCGAGCAGGCCGGCGACGGCCGGCCGGGCGGCTGCGATGGCCTGCCGCAGGTCGCCGACGCTACCGCCGGCCCACGGGATGTCGAGCGCGCGGGTGCCGGCCAATTCGGCGAGCCCCGCGAAAAGCGCGAGCCGGAGCTGGCCGCCGGCTGAAGAAGATGCGTGATGCACGTTGAAGCCGCCTGGGGGATGAAGACTCGTGAGCGTGCCAGATCAGCTCGTCGTCAGCCGGCCGCTGGTGGCGGTCAGCAGGCTATCGAGCCCGTCGGGAGCCGGCCCACGCAAGAGGCCGTAGGCCTTGGCGAGCAGCTTGATCGGGTGCACGGTGGGCGTGGTGGTGCCCTGCTCCATTTGTATCCGGCAGGCGCTGCACTCGGTAGCGCCGGCTGTCACGTCGCCGCGGAGCGACGAAACCAGGCCCAGGCCGGCCCGCAAGCTGGAGCGGTAATGCTCCCGGGAAAGACCGAACGTGCCGGCCATGCCCGAGCAGCCCCGGTCGGCCGGCTGCACGCTCAGAGCCGGGATCAGCCGCAACAGATTCTCGGCCGGACTCGCCCCGCTCGCCGACCGCGAATGGCAGGGGGTGTGGTAGAGCACCCGCGCCGGCAGCGGCTGAAAGTCGAGCCGCAGCTTTCCCTCGCGGTGCAGTTCCCAGAGAAACGCCGTCGCCTCGCAGGTGGCCGCGGCCACGCGGCCCACGTCCTCGTCGTCGATGAGGAGCGGGTAGTCGTGGGTGAGGCAGGTCACGGCGGCCGGCTCGGTACACACGATCCGGTAGCCCAGCCGCACAGCATCGGCGAGCACCCGCACGTTGATCCGGGCGAGCCGGCGGGCGGCGTCGAGATCCCCTTCCGACACCAGCGGCATGCCGGCCGCCACCTGCCGCGGATCGATGAACACGCCGATGCCATTCCGCTCCAGCACCGACACGAACGCCTGGCCGAGGAGCGGGTCGTGGCGGCGGGCATAGGTGTCGAGGAAGTAGAGCACCCGCGGCCCGCTGCGGCGCGACGGCTTCGTGAGGCCGCGCTTGGCCGCCCAGCGCATGAACTGCGTGCCGCTCACCGCGGGCAGCTTGCGGCCGCGGGCGATGCCGATGGTCTTCTCGAGCAGCCACCGGGCCTGTGGATTCCCGATGGCCCAATTGGCCAGCGGCCGCACCGCGCCGGCGACCGCCGACAGGGCATCGACGCGGGTCATGAGCCAGCGGCCGAGCGGCAGGCTGTTGGCCGCGACGTGCGCGGCCTTCAGCTCCATCACGAGCGCCGGAATGTCCACGCCGGCGGCGCAGTCGATGCGGCACTGATGGCAGTTGAAGCAGGTGTCGGCGATCGCGAGGGCCGCCTCGGCGGTGAGCAGCCGCGACTCGAGCCGGCCCGAGAGCACGGCGGCCGCAAGCGTCGCCTTGGCCCGGGGCGAAGCCTCCTCGGCCGGATTCTCGCGAAACCGGGGGCACATCCGGGCCGGCCCGGAATGCGTGCGGCAGCTCGCGCAGCCATTGCAGGCATCGACCTCGGCGGTAAGCCGCTCGGCCGGCCAGGTGAGCACGGGCAGGGGAATCGGCACTGCCGACTGGCCGGCCGCAGCGGCCACGGGCACGGCCAACGGCGGGCGGAAGGCTGCCGCTGCCGCATCGGCCACCTGCTCCCGCGGTATGGGAAACCGGCCAGGATTGAGCGAGTCGGCCGGGTCGAAGAGCCGCTTCACCTCTCCGAACACGGCCGAGAGCTCCGGAAACAGCCGCGGAAAGAACGGCGCCCGCGAGAGGCCGAGCCCGAGCTCGCCGCCGATCGTGCCACCGAACGCCACGACTTCGCCATAGACGGCCTCGGCCAGCGCCTCCAGCCGCAGCCGCTCGACCGGATCCCGCGGGTTGGCATGCGGCCGCACATGGAGCTGCCCCTGTCCGGCGTGGCCGAATATGAGCGCTGTGCACTGGCTCTCACGCAGCACCTCCTGCAGCCGCCGCAGAAAGTCGGGCACGGCTGCGGGGGGCACGACGATGTCTTCGATGAACGGCACCGGCCGCACGACAGCCCGGACACCGGCGAGCGTGGAGAGCACGTTGCGGGAGAGCTCCCAGAAGAAGGCGGCATCGGTCGGGTCATCGGCCCGTCGGGCGTCGAGGCAGGCGCGGCGGCCCCGCTGCGCCGCGGCGAAGGCATCGTCGAGCCGGGCGTTGCACTCCTGCGGATCGTCGCTCGTGAACTCGACGAGGAGTCCCGCCTCGGCGACCGACGGAATGAGCAGATCAAACGCCGGCTTCGCGCCGCGGGCCAGCGCCAGGTGCCGCTTGTCGAAGAGATCACAGGCGCTCGGTCCCAGCGGCCGGATGCGCAGTGCCGCCTCGGCAGCCTTCTCCAGCGAATCGAAGAACAACAGCCCCACCGCCGTCGCGGCGTCGATGGGCACGACTCGCAGCGTGGCCTCGGTGACGACGGCGAGGGTGCCCTCGGCGCCGCACATCAGCCGTGGCAGATCGACCAGCCCGTCATGCACGAGATCATGAAGCCCGTAGCCACCGTGTGAGAGACGCGTCGCCGGCTGGAACCGCGCGATCGCGGGCCGGGCGCTCTCGATGATCGTCGCGACGCCACGGGCGAGGTCGCCCACACGGTCTGCGGCCGCATCGAGTGCCGTCGGCACCAGCTCCGCGACCGTGCCATCGGCGAGCACCCCCTGCACCGCCGCGATCCGACCGCGCACGGCGCCATGTCGGAGAAACCGGCTGCCCGACGCGTTGCGGCCGATCATGCCGCCGACGGTCGTGACGGCGCTGCTCGACGGATCGGGCCCGAACATCAGGCCGAACCGGCCCAGATGCCGCTCGAGCTGCGCGAGCACCACGCCCGGCTGCACGCGAACGGTGCCCGCCGCGCGATCCGTGTGGACGATCCGCCGCAGGAACCGCGAGCAGTCGATGACGATTCCGGGCCCGAGCGGTCCGCCGCAGACGCTCGAACCGGCGCCGCGGGCATGCACGGAGATGCCCCGCTCGGCTGCCCAGCGCACCGTCGCCGCCACGTCGTCCACCGACCGCGGCCGCACGACCGCCAGCGGCTGTACCTCGAACAGGCTGCCGTCGGTGGCATACAGGCTCCGCCGCGCGTCGTCGCAGAGCACCTCGCCGGCCACCACGCCGCGAAGATCCTCTTCGATCCGACTCCGTTCGGCATCCATGCGTCGCCCTCGCCTCCGTGTCAGGGCGCTCGCTCGATCGGTCGCGCCGTCGCCAGCTCCCTCGTCCGGGCCAGCCCCTGCCGGTGCTTTTCGTGCGTCTCCAGATCGAAGCCGCCGTGATCGTCGGTCACGCCGTCACCCCGATAGCGGGCGGCGCAGCGGTAGCAGGTGAGGCATTCGGGCATGAAGAAGTAGAGCAACACGTCGATCAGCGCCGTGGCGAAGAGGATCGCGAACGTGGGCACGAGCAGCCGCATGCCCCAGGTGACGCAGCTGGCCGCGAAGCCCACGACGACGATGCCGACGCCCAGCCGCTGCGGAAAGTCCTTGCGTGCGAAGAGCTCGCGGCTCGGGCAGACGAGGCAGCGGGCCAGCCGGGCCCGGCCTTCGCCCGGCCGCGCCGCACCGCCGCCGGGGGCCGACCAGGCGATCGCATGTTCCGGCACAGGCAGCCGGGCGGAGCAGTGCGGACAGTCGAGCACCTCGAGCGTCTCGACGCGGTCGAGGCTCACCGTGGCAGAGCAGGCGGGGCAGGCGTAGGTGATGCGCATGAGGCTGTGTGAGTGATGATTGAAAGAAAGCCCGCAGCGCAAGCGACGGGATCTGCGTAACGGAAATGGTCGAATCTCACGACGGCGTGGCGGCGAGCAGTTGGGCGGTCAACTCACCCAGGATCGCAGCCAAACAGGCAACGTACAGGATACCCGTGGCGCTCTGCGTGTTGGGAATGTCGAGCGTCTTGCGGCTCATGACGAGCAGCACGGGCAGCCCCACGAGCCCAGCCAGCCAGCGGAGTGCCAGAAGCGAGAGGCTGGTGGCGTCGGACCGCTCCAGCACCGCCGTCAGCCCCGGCGCGGCCTCAGCCACCGCCGCGACGAGCCGGGCCGCCCAGGCGACGAGCGCCACGTCGATCACCCGCCGCAGGGCGTCGATCCGCATGCCGGGGGCGTTGAGATACCAGTGGCCAAGGAGCATCGCATGCACCGTGAGGCCGGTGACGAGGCCGGAGAGGAGCGCCACCGCGGCCGTGATCGGCGCCGTGGCCAACGGCACGACCGTCGCCGCGGCCAAGATCGCCGCGCACGCCACGCAGAACCCGATGCCGGCCCGCCGCTTCTCGCCGAGCCAGGCCACGCTCCCCATCCACGCGCCCACGGCGGCGGCCGCCGCCAGCGGCCACACGCCGACTGGCCCGGCCGAGTGGGCGAGCAGCGCGGCGAAGGTCGCGAGGCCCATCACCACGAGCATGTTGACCCGAAAGAAGCCCGCCGGCACGACCGTCGCCGGCGTGAGCACGAGGCCGATGGCCAGGCCCCAGCCGAACCGCGTCAGGAAGTCGATCAGGAGCCGCACTCGCCGCAATCCTCAGGCGGGGCGATGGCCGTAAATCAGCGAGAGCACCTCGGCCCGGCTCGACACGTTCGAGCGGAAGAGGCCTTTCATGGCCGAGGTCACGCAGAGACTGCCGGGCTTTCGCACGCCGCGGATCGTCATGCAGGTGTGGGTGGCCTCCACCACCACGGCCACGCCCTTCGCACCGAGGTCCTTCTCCAACAGGTCGGCGATCTCCTCCGTCATCCGCTCCTGCACCTGCGGCCGGTGCGACACCACCTCGACGACGCGGGCGAGCTTGCTCAGGCCGAGCACTTTGCCGTCGGGCAGATAGCCGATGTGCGCCTGGCCCATGAACGGCAGCAGGTGGTGCTCGCACATGCTGTTGAAGGCGATGTCCCGCACCAGCACGATCTCGTCGTACTTCTCGGTAAAGGCCTTGCGGAGGTGCTGCTTCGGGTCCTGCCGCAGGCCGCCGAACATCTCGGCATACATCCGGGCCACGCGGGCCGGGGTCTCCAGCAGCCCCTCACGGTCGGGGTCTTCGCCGACGGCGACGAGAATCTCGCGGACCGCCCGCTCGATGCGGGCGTGATCGACAGGATGGGCATGGCTCATGCCCCAACCTTAGTTGATGGAGAAATCGGGAGGAAATACCCGCGTTGCCACGGCCGTGGGACGGGTGGCGAGGGCGTCGAGCAGGAGCCGCGTGCGGCGGACGACGTCGCATTCCGCGAGCAGCTTCACCTTCACCTCCATCCCGAGATCGACCGTATACGAGACGATGTCGGCGAGCATGCCGAGCGTGATCTGGCTGCCGAGCAGTTCGTCGAGCTGCTCGTAGGCATTCGGGATCTGCGGCATCGACTGCTTGAAGGCGGCCAAAAGCTCCCGTTGCAGGGCGGCCGCCGCGCCGGCATCAGCGTCGGGCTCGACCTCGTCGAGCAGTTCCGACTCGACCAGGCGAAAGAGTTTCTTGGGGGGTAGTTCGTGAACGAGGCGAATCCGCCGCACGCCCAGCACGAGCGCGTTGTAGGTGCCTTCCTTCGTCCGCTGGTGCGTGGCGATCCGACAGAGACAGGCGGTCGACCGCAGCGGCGGCCGCCCCTCGTAGTCACCCTCCCAGCCCTTCGCCAGCACGCCGAGCGCCACGAGCCGGTCCCCTTCGATCGCTTCCTCGAAGAGAGCGCGATACCTCGGCTCGAATACGTGCAGCGCCTGCATCACGTGTGGAAACATCACGAGGTTCGGCAGCGGAAACACCCGGGCGACCCCCGAGAACTGGTCGGGCGAGAATGCGAGCGGTTCGTCAGACATACGCGGATCCAAAACGACGGTGCGAGAACATGTGTGGGGGCGAAGGTCAGGCAGATGCCGCCGCTGGCGGAGGGTCGAGGTGAATCTCGGGCAAGAGTTCTGGATCCAGCTCGATCGGGCCCGTGTCGTCGGTGCTGGCCGCGACCTCCTTGAGGCAGGCGTCGAACGCCCCCAGGAATGCGGTCAGGTCGAGGCCGAGATGCCGCGGCGCAAAGGGCTCCAGGTAGCCGTGCACGCTGCCGTGCAGCTTGCGGGCCCCGCGAATGTTGCCGTTGCCAAAGTGATAGAGGGCGACGGCCGCCTGGATGAGTCCCTGATAGAACTTCCGGGACGGGCCGCGGTATTCGGTCCAGAGTTCCTCCCAGAGCTCGTGGCTTTCGTAATAATCACACTCGTTGAACTTGTCGATGCCCGCCAGGTAAAGCGGTTCGTAGTCGGCAGGATCGAGCGCTTCGTCGGCAGGCATCGTGCGTGGATTCTCCTCCGCCACGGGAAACACCCATGAATCGTAGCACGACAGCCCCACGGGCGGAGTCTCGGTCGCCCGTGCCACGGCGGGAGGGGGTCGGGGCCCGGCGGACGCGGGCCACGGCGATTGCCGAAACACTTGCGCTGGCCTACCCCGAGGCCGAGTGCTCGCTGCGGTTCTCGAGCCCGTTTCAGCTGCTGATCGCCACGATCCTCTCGGCCCAGTGCACCGACAAGCGGGTGAACATGGTCACGGGAGAGCTGTTTGCCCGCTGGCCGACGCCGGCCGACCTCGCCTCGGCGAAGCCCCGTGATCTCGAGGGAGTCATTCGCAGCACAGGCTTCTTTCGGGCCAAGGCGAAGAGCATCCTGGGCTGCTGCCGGGCCCTCGTGGAGCGGCATGGCGGGGACGTGCCGCAGAAACTCGACGACCTCGTGAAGCTGCCGGGCGTGGGCCGCAAGACCGCCAACGTCGTGCTCGGATCGGCCTTCGGTCAGGCCAGCGGCGTCGTGGTCGACACCCACGTGGGGCGGATCTCCCGACGGCTCGGCCTCACCCGCCACGCCGACGCCGTGCGAGCAGAGCGGGACCTCGTGAAGCTGCTGCCCAAGGAACACTGGATCGCGTTCAGCCACCGCCTGATCGAGCATGGCCGCAGTGTCTGCAGCTCGCGTTCGCCCCGCTGCGGCGAGTGCTGCCTGGCCCCGCTCTGCCCGCGGATCGGCCTGCCAGCCGCAAAACGGCGCTGACACGGGCAGAATTTTGCGGCTGCGGTACAATCCGCCCGCCGTCCTCCCCGTTCGTCCGCCGGCACCGCACGGGACCTCCGCCATGATTCTCTCGGGCAACGAGATCAAGCAGCAAATCGGTCGCAACATTTTGATCGAGCCATTCGACGAGAATCGGCTCAATCCCAACAGCTACAACCTCTCGCTCCACGACGAACTGCTCGTCTACGAGGAGGTGGTGCTCGACATGCGGAAGAGCAATCGCGTCGAACGCATCCGCATTCCGGAAGACGGCCTCGTGCTCACGCCCAACCAGCTGTACCTCGGCCGCACCGTGGAGCGGACGGAGACGCACAACCTCGTGCCGATGATCGAGGGCCGCAGTTCGATCGGCCGGCTCGGCCTGTTCGTGCACGTGACCGCAGGCTTCGGCGACGTCGGCTTCTGTGGCTACTGGACGCTCGAAATGTTCGCCGTGCAACCGGTGAAGATCTATCCCGGCGTGCCGATCTGCCAGATCTTCTTTCACCAGATCCACGGGGCGATCACGGAGTACGCCAGCGAAAAGTATCAGCACAATCGCGATATCCAGCCGAGCCTGCTCTACCGCGAGTTGTCCGGCACCGCCGCGGGCGGCCAGCTGCAGCTCGAGTTCGACGCCGAAGCCGAGCGGCTCGCCTCGGCAGCGGCAAGGTAGGTGGGCCGCATGCTGTCAAAAGTGCTCGCCTGGTCGTCGTTCGCCACGGCGCTGTTGTTCGTGATCCTGGGCGTGACCGGGCTTTTCGCCTGGGACTCGCTGGGCGACACGGCCCCGCTGCTCGTCTGGTTCGGGGCCATTCCGCTGCTCGTGATCTCGATCCTGCTGGCGATCACATTGCTCGTCTGCACGGCCCTGTTCCCCGACGCCTGAACTTGCTCCCTGACGCCTGCACACGAAAGGTCGGTCCCTTGCTCCGAACACACACCTGTGGCGAACTTCGCAGCGGTCACATCGGCACCCATGTCCAGCTCTGCGGCTGGGTCGACCGGGTCCGCGACCACAAGGGTGTGATCTTCATCGACCTGCGCGACCGCTGGGGCCGCACGCAGGTGGTGATCGGCCCGGAGAGCCCGGCCGAGACGCTCGCCGCGGCCAAGGCCGTGCGGGCCGAGTGGGTGCTCCGCGCCCGGGGCACGGTGGGGGCCCGGCCGGCCGGCACCACCAACCCCAAGCTCGCCACGGGCGAGGTCGAACTCGTCTGCAACACGCTCGAGGTGCTCAACGAGGCCGAGACGCCCGTGTTCCAGCCCGGTGCGACGGAACTGCCGGGGGAAGAGGTGCGGCTGACCAACCGCTGGCTCGACCTGCGGCGGCCGGCCATGCAGGAAAACATGTTCCTCCGCAGCCGCATCGTGAAGATCATGCGCGACCACTTCGACGAGCTCGGCTTCATCGACGTCGAGACGCCGATGCTCGGCCGCAGCACGCCGGAGGGGGCCCGCGACTATCTCGTGCCCAGCCGGCTCGAACACGGCGCGTTCTTCGCCCTGCCGCAGTCGCCGCAGCTCTACAAGCAGCTTTTGATGATGGCGGGCTTCGACCGCTACGTGCAGGTCGCGAAGTGCTTCCGCGACGAAGACCTGCGGGCCGACCGGCAGCCGGAGTTCACGCAGCTCGACGTCGAGATGTCGTTCGTCGAGGCCGACGACGTGATGGGCGTGATCGAGGGGCTCGTGAAGCGGACGGCCCGGGAGATCCTGGGCATCGACGTGTCGCTGCCGCTGCCGCGACTGACGTGGGACGAGTGCATGGAGCGGTTCGGGCACGACGCCCCCGACCTCCGCTATGGCCTCGAGATCACCGACCTCACGGCGCTCGCCGGCGAGAGCGACTTCCGCGTGTTCCGCGGGGCGGTCGAGAGCGGCGGCCGCGTGCGGGGCATCCGCGTACCCGGCGCCGCGACGAAGTTCTCGCGGAAGGATCTCGACGACCTCACGGCGGTGGCCGTGGAGGGGGGCGCGAAGGGGCTGGTGTGGCTGAAGGTGGAAGCCGACGGCGGCTGGTCGGGCCCCGTCGCCAAAAACCTTACGGCGATCGCCGACCGGCTCAAGGCGGCGCTCGGCTGCGAGCCGGGCGACTTGGCGCTCGTCGTGGCCGACTCGTTCGACGTCACCTGCAAGGCGCTGCACATGCTGCGGAAGCGGCTGGGCACGCAGCTCGGTCTCTTCGATCCGAATGCGATGCACTTTTCGTGGGTGGTCGATTTTCCGATGTTCGCCAAAGACACGGAGAGCGGTGGCTGGGCCTCGATGCACCATCCGTTCACGGCGCCGCGGCCGAGCGATCTCGAGCTTCTCGAGACCGACCCGGCCGCCTGCCGCGCGGTCGCCTATGACCTCGTGATCAACGGCTCGGAGGCCGGCGGCGGCACGATCCGGATCCACGATGGCGCCACGCAGGAGAAGGTCTTCAAGCTGCTCGGCATCTCGCCGGAGACGGCCCGGGAGCGGTTCGGCTTCCTGCTCGACGCCCTGCGGAGCGGCGCCCCGCCGCACGGCGGCATCGCCCTGGGCATCGACCGCTGGGTGATGCTGTTTGGAAAGCTCGACAGCATCCGCGACGTGATCGCGTTTCCGAAGACGCAGAAGGCGAGCGACCTGATGACGGGCGCCCCGTCGGTGGTCGAGATAAAGCAGCTTGT
>CAMDDA010000039.1 GCA_945890755.1 Candidatus Kuenenia stuttgartensis | reverse complement strand
CGGTATTTCAAATACGCCGTGAGGGGCTGCCGATGCCCCGAGAGCCGGCGTTGGCGGCAAGCGAAGGCAGGATGCCGAGAGCGCAGCCGCCATCGAGCGAGCGCAGGGCAGGGATGCCCGTAGCGAGCGTCCGGCTCTCGGGGCACGGGCAACCCCGACCCCTCACCACGAAAGGTCGAACGCCAGCCGGCCCTCCGAAACAGAGCCTCAAAGCGCGACCGACCGCTACCGGAACTTCAGTTCCAGCATCGAGAAGTCGTCTTGGAAGTCGTCGCGGCCGGAGATCGACCGGACGTGGGAGACGAGGGCGTCCATGGGGTTGGCCGTGGCCGGGGGGGATGACAGCGTGGCGAGGAAGTCCTTGAACGGCCACATCGAGCCGTCGGTCAGGCCGATCTCGAAGGCGCCGTCGCTGTAGACGAAGAGGCGGGAACCGGGGGCCACCTGGGTTTCGCTGGAGTCGAATTCGAGGCCGTCCACGGCGCCGATCAGGGGGCCGTCGGAATCGAGCAACTGGGGTGCGGCCCCGTCGGGGCCCAGGAGCAGGGCCGGTGGATGACCGCCACCTGCCCACCGCAGCCGCCCGGATGGGGCGTGGTGGACGCCATACCAGATGGTGAAGAACATGTCGTTCTGTCGCTCCATCGGGAAGGCTCTGTTGAGGGCCGCCAGCACGGCGCCGGGGTCGTGGAAGTCGGTCTGCGGCAGGGCCTCGCTACGGATCGCGTTGAGGGCCGACACCGACAGCAACGCGGCGCCCACACCGTGACCGCAGACATCGAGCAGGTAGATCGCGAAGTGTTCGGCATCGAGCTGGTGGTAGCCGAAGGCGTCTCCGCCGAGAGACTCCGACGGAATGAACCGCCAATCGGCCGCCACGGTGCCGGTCTCCTGCGGCGGCGGCAGCAGCGATCTCACGTAGTGGGCAGCCGTGGCCAGGTCGTTGGCCAAGGTCTGCTGGCTGGCCTGGAGCGCCGCAAAGGCCTCGTTTCGCTCGAGAAGGGCGACGTAGCCCCGCGAGTGGTAGCGAACCCGGGCGATCAGCTCGAGCCGGTCGGGCAACTTCACGATGTAGTCGTTGGCCCCCAGCGCGAAGGCCTCGGCCTTCACTGCCGGCTCCTCCTTCGTGGAGAGCACGATGATCGGCACGTCACGAAACCGCTCGTCGGCCCGGAACTGCCGCACAAGCGACAGCCCGTCGATCTCCGGCATCACGAGATCCTGGAGGATTACGGTCGGCTGCACCTCCGCCGCCTTCTGCAGGGCTGCCGGAGCATCTTTGCAATAGTGGAAGGTGATGCCCGGCTCATCGACGAGCATCCGCCGCACGGCCTCACCGATGATCGGCTGGTCATCGACGAGCAGCACGGTGGCAGCCCGCGGGGCGGGCGTAGCGGGGATAGCCATGAAAGCAGTCTCGAGGGCCTTGGCTCCCGATGCTACCACGGTTGCCCCTGGCCGGCGGCTTCACTGCTGGGCTGCCCTTGCCGTTTGCCGTTTGGGGCGGCAGGCGGGGGGAGACTCGAGGGAGAAGGCGAGGATCTCTTCGCCGGTCACCGTCGAGATGTCGTGGTGCACGCTCACGAGCTTCACGCCCGTGGCCGTCTCCACGACCTCCTCCAGCCGCGGCCGGCCGGTGGCCACCATGTGGGCCCGCACCTGCTTGAGCAGGGCGCGGCCGTTGCCGTTGCCGGGGTCATGGCCGCTGCCGTTCCCGTTGCCCAAGGCGTGCCCGGTCGCGTGGCCATCGAGCTCGCCGCCGGCGTGCGGCGCGACGAGCTGCCGCTCCGCCGGCGTGAGCACGCCCTGGAGCCGAACGACGAGGAGCGAACCGATCAGGTGCGCGTGGATGTCACGCGGCCCCCGGCCGATGTACTCCTGCTGGAACCGCGACACGCCATCACAGACGGCAGCCTCGATCTCGCCTTGCGATTTCATGGTCAGCCCTCACGGCGCTGGCCATCCCCCGTCCGTGAGGCCATCCCCGCAGCCGCAGCCGCAGCCGCAGCCGCGGCGGCAGCGGCGGCTGCCTCGCCGTTGCTCTCGCCGTGGCCCTGGCCGTTGCAGATCCGATCCCAGACCTCGCGGCGGTGGATTGGCATCCGGGTATCGGCCTCGAAGCCCAGCCGCACGCGGCCCCCTTCGATGTCCAGCACCGTGATCTGCAGCGCCACCGACATGTCTTCAGGCCGGCCGATCACCACGCTTTCCCGATTCTTTCGTGTCAGCACCAACATGGGTCACCTTCTTCATGGTTGCGGATCCCTCCGAGGGGTCAGGCGCGGACGGCTCCAATGCCGCCCGTCACGTACGGTCCGTTGTGCGGGGATGCCCGTTCGCCATCGGGCTGATCGACGGCCAACTGCCCGCGCATGCTTTGGCTGCACGATGCGTGCAGATGCGCGTCGACGGGCACGCCGAGCGTCGGCAGTCCCTGGCCAAACAGGAACAGATCGACGTCGGGATGGGTCGTGAATGTCTTGAGCACGCTGCCCGTATCGACATCGACATGGGTCATTGCGCCGCGGAGCTGCACGCCCGTGGCCTCGCGGACGTGCTCGATGAACGAATCGACGGCGTGCTGAAAGAGGTAGTGATGAAAGTTCCGCACCCGCTCGGCGCCCGCGGCGTCGGCGGCCAGTCGTCGCTCCACGCTGGAAAACGGCTCGTGCAGATTGACCACCATCCAGTCGCGGGTCGCCACCACCGACACGCTCGTCGGTGAACGGCCCAGCAGCAGGTGCTCGAACGTGCCGGCGGCGTGGGCCACCTGGCGGGCGAGCCGGTCGACAAACAGTCGCGTCATGAAAGCGGAGCGCCGTCGGGTGAAGGAGTGGGTCGTGGGTCCGGCACAAACGAAAAAAGCCGGCGGGAAAGAACGCCCGAAGGCACTCTCTCACGCCGGCTTACGCTGCGACTGACCTCCCGACATGGGTCGGGCTGCCCCTCGACTCGTCTTCCGTCTTAATGTGGTGGGCGATCGCGAAGACCGCCTTTTTTTCCTTGGCCGCGACGCGTGCTTGGGCGTCGTCGCTGCCGTGGAACGCCCGAATTATATTGGGGGGTCTGGGGAACGCAAGGGGGTTTTTCTGGTTGGGCAATCAGCGCGGCTGCATATCCCCGCCATATCGCCCAGACAGACCATGCGGCTGCGGGGGTGATGGCCGTCGGTCACTTAAGCCGAAACATCCCCTGCACAGCACCCCCCGCTTAGTGGGGGGTACGCGACCTCCAGGCACAACGGCCATGAAGTCCCAAGGCGAGATCGAGGCCGCCGTGTGCGATGCCGTGTCGAGATTCCAGCAGGAGTACATGGGCCGCGGACCGCGGAACGTGCACGCCCATCTGATCGACAACCGCCTGTTCGTGCACCTCGAAGGCGTGCTGACGGCAGCGGAGCAGCGGCTGCTCGACGGCGATGGCGTCGCCAATGGCCGTGGCGCCGAACTGCTGAAACAACTCCGGAACCAGCTCGTGCTCACCGGACGACCGATGCTCGAATCACTCGTCCGCGAGGCGGCCGGCTC
Organism: Candidatus Kuenenia stuttgartensis; assembly: GCA_945890755.1. Classification (GTDB taxonomy): domain Bacteria; phylum Planctomycetota; class Planctomycetia; order Pirellulales; family UBA1268; genus QWPN01. The sequence goes on along the minus strand of CAMDDA010000039.1, from coordinate 14,753 downwards.
GGCACCCATCAGTGTGCATCACGACATCAGTCCGGCGACCGGCGAAGAAGTGCTCGTGCTCACTCTCGCCGCCGCCCCTCCCTGCCGCGACAAGCGGCGGAAGTAACCGTCTCCCAGTCGGTGGCCGAAGGCGTTCGGCCCATCGGATCGCCGGCGGAGCGGGGGCCCGAGCCGCCCCCGCCCGCCGGCGGTTTTTCACTTGTTTTCCCGCACGCCACGACAGCTCCACCGCTGCGGTGGCATTGTAGATGACCCATGCCGGGAGTAGGGTCTCGTCGCCCATGCTCCCCGACGAAGACTCCCTCGCGCAGATGATCGCTTCTGCCGGCAGGCTCCTGCCCCCGCAGGGGCCGATCGACGCCTTCGTCGCGCAGAACGTGCTCCAGGGCTTCGAGCATCTGCCGTTCGACGAGGCGGTCATTCAGGCGGCCCGCCTCCACGGGGCGCAGGCATTCCTCCCAGAAACCTTCTATCGCGGCGAGTTGGACCGTGGCCGGATCCATGCGGCCGACCTCGATGCCGTGCTGAAGACGGACCTCGGCGAGCGGCATGGGCTGTCGCTCGCCGGCGGCCGCATCCGGCTCGGCGACCTGCAACGGACGCTCCTGATCCACGGCGTGCGGCACGAGAGCGACGCCGCGGTGCGCTGGACGCTCACCGAGAACGACGTACTCGCCGGCGACACGAACGGCGATCTCTGGCATGCCTGCGTCGAGGCGTCGTCGCGGTCGCGGCCATCGATCGTCCACCTGCAGCCGCCACTACGGCACCGCGACCTGATCCTCGCCCTCGATCCAACTCTCGATACCGACGCGCTGGTGCATCCGCTCCTGATTCGGATGACGGCCGCCTATCTCGATCAGGGTGTCGCTTCCTGGCCGATGCCCGACCGGCAGCAGGGACTGCTTGCTGCGGTGGCCGAACTCTACTCCGGACGGATCGGGCCGCTGCCGTCGTGGTGCTCCGCTCTGCCCGAGCGGCTGCGGACGATCAGGGGCCGAGCCGCCGCCGACGTGATCCGTGAAGAGCTCGAGGCGCTCGGGGTGCCCGCAACGTCCTGGCCCGAGTTCATTCCCCTGACGCTCCTGGCACTCCGCGGCTGGGCCGGGATGGTGAGGCAGTTCGCGGAACGTCCCGACCGGGCCCCGGTCGAGGCGGTGCCGGCGCGGCTGGCCGACTTCCTCGCCCTTCGGCTCGTGCTCGACCGCTTGGCCATCGAACATGCGGCCCGACGCCTGAAATTCCGGGCCGCGCCGACGAGCAACGGAGCCGAAGCTCCGCTGGCCGCGTTCTGGATGGAGCTCCGCGACCGCCATCCTCCGCGCCGCGGCGCCGGCGGCCTCGCCCGCGCGTTCCTGCTGCTTCAGGTGGCACGGCTCGTCGGCCTCTCCGCCGCCGACATCCTCGCACTCGACGACAACGAATTGGTGGAACTCGAACTCGGGATCGCCGCCTTCGACTCGCTCGCCCGCCGGCGGATCTTCCACCTCGCCTACGAGCGTCGGCACGCCATCGGCGTGCTCGACGGGCTCGCCGCCCAGGCATCGCTCCCCGCCGAGGGCCGCGGTGGCCGCCCGCGGGTGCAGACGATCTTCTGCATCGACGATCGCTGCGAATCGTTCCGGCGGCATCTGGAGGAGTTCGCCTCCGATGTCGATACGTTCGGCACGGCCGGCTTCTTTGCCGTGGCGATGTACTACCGCGGCCTCGACGACTGGCATGCCATCCCGCTCTGTCCGATCGTCGTCCGGCCGCAGCACACCGTCACGGAGGCGCCCGCTGCGGAATCGCTGGCCAGCCATCGGCTGCGGCAGACGGTGCGCAGGTCGCTCGGACGGCTTCGAGGGGGCATGGCCACCGGCAGTCGCACGCTGTTCCGCGGGGGCCTGCTCACGTCGATCGGCGGCGCCGTCGCGGCCGTGCCGCTCGTGGCCCGCGTGGCGTTTCCACGGCTCACGACGCTCGTGGCCGGCGGCGCGGCTGAGTTCACGCGACGCCGTGTCCGCACGAGTCTCGACCTGTGGCGCACGACGGACGTGCACCTGCCCGACGGCACCCGGCCCGGGTTCGATGCCGACGAGATGGCGGCCATCGTCCGCCGGCTCCTCCACGACATCGGGCTCACGACCGGCTTCGCCCGGCTCGTCGCCGTGATCGGCCACGGATCGACGAGCCTCAACAATCCGCACGAGAGCGGCTACGACTGCGGCGCGTGTGGTGGCGGACGAGGCGGCCCCAATGCCCGCGCCTTCGCCCTCATGGCCAACGATCCCGACGTGCGGGTGCGGCTGGCGGCCGACGGACTGGTGATCCCCGCCGACACGGTGTTTCTCGGCGGGATGCAGGACACCTGCACCAGCCGCGTCACGTGGTATGACGTCGAACGCCTGCCACCGACCCATCGCGGCGACTTCGAGGCCTTCCGTGTCGACTGCGCGACGGCCGGTGGCCTCGATGCCCAGGAACGGTGCCGCCGCTTCGACTCCGTGCCGCTCGATGTGTCGCCGGCCGACGCCCTGAGGCGAGTCCAGGGACGGGCGGGCGACTTGGCCCAGGTGCGGCCCGAGTACGGCCACGCAAGCACCGCGGTGTGCATCGTGGGGAGGCGGGAGCGGACCCGCGGCCTGTTCCTCGACCGGCGGGCGTTTCTCACCTCCTACGACCCGACCGCGGATGCCGACCTCGCGATTCTCGAGCGGACACTGGCTTCGGTCGCCCCCGTGGTGAGCGGGATCAGCCTCTGTTATTTGTTCTCGCGAATCGATCCGCTCGTCTACGGCGCGGGCACGAAATTGCCGCACAACATCACCGGGCTCATCGGTGTGATGGACGGCCACGCCAGCGATCTCCGCACGGGACTGCCGCTCCAGGGAGTCGAGATCCACGAACCGGTGCGGCTCCTGATGGTGATCGACGCGACGAGTGAGGCGATTCGCACCGTGCTCGAACGGCTGCCGGCCGTGCGCACGCTCGTTGCCAATGGCTGGATCAGGCTTGCCGCCTGGGATCCGCATGGCGGTGGCCTGGCCACCTACGAGCCATCCGCAGCCGGCGGTGGATTCGTTCCGTACGTGCCGGAGTCGCCGACACTGCCCACCGTCGCCCGCTCGGCCGACTGGTTTCGCGGCCGCCGCGATCACCTGCCGCTCGCGCGGATCGAACCGCAGGACCGCATCGGCGGTGCCATGTTTCAGGAAGTTTCGCCATGACCGAGGCCACCGCCACGGCCCTGCATGACGCCGTCGCCGCACTCGTCACGTGGCAGCTGGCCGCACCGGTGGCGACGCTCGTGGCCGTCGGCCTCCCCGCGCTGCTCGGCCGTCCGTTGGCCGAGCGGACGACCACCCGCCTCGTCGGCGCCGGCTTCGCGACCAGCTTTCTCGCCGCCCTGCTCACGCTGGCCGCCCTCGCGGCCCGCGGCTTCTCGCCCGAAGTGGTGCATCTCGGCACGCTCTTCTCCGTCGGGCACCATGCCACCACGATCGAACTGGTCGCCGACGGCCTCTCGGTGCCCTACGTCTGCTTCTGCACCGGGCTGTGCTGGCTTGTGAATGCCTTTGCCGGCACGTATCTCCATCGCGAGCCGGGCTTCACCCGATTCTTCATTTTGCTCGCGCTCTTCGGCACGGGGATGAACCTGATGGTGCTCGCGGGCAGCATCGACGTGCTCTTCGCCGGCTGGGAGTTTCTCGGGATCTCATCGACGCTGCTGATCGGTTTCTTCCACGAGCGCCGCAACGCCGTCGGCGCCGCGCTGCGGGCCTTCATCACCTATCGGCTCTGCGACATGGGCCTGCTCATCGCCGGCGTCGTCGTCCACCGCGCGGTCGGCTCCGGCGACTTCGAGCGGCTGTTCGGCGGCACCTGGCCCCACGCCACCTGCCTCATCGATCCCACGACGGCCCTCGTCGTGGCGCTGCTGCTCGTCTTCGCCGCGCTCGGCAAAAGCGCACAGGTGCCCTTCTCCGGCTGGCTGCCGCAGGCAATGGAAGGGCCGACGCCGTCGAGCGCGATCTTTTACGGCGCGCTCTCGATCCACGCCGGCGCCTATGTGCTCCTGCGGTGCGAGGCGGTGCTCGATGCGGCCCCTGTCGCGGGCTGGCTGCTCGTCGCGATCGGCATCGGCACCGCCCTCCATGCGGCCGTGGTCGGCAGCGTGCAGACCGACCTCAAGAGCATGCTCGCCTACGCCTCGATGACGCAGGCCGGGATCATCCTCGCGGAGATCGGCCTCGGACTGCGGATCGTGCCGCTCGTGCACGTCGTCAGCCATGCCATCCTCCGCAGCCTCCAGATCCTCCGTTCGCCCTCGGCACTGCACGACCGGCACGAACTCGCCGCGGCGCTCGGCGGCCCACCCGGCAGCGGCACATGCTCGATCCTGGGGCTCCTTCCGGACCGGTTCGGCCGGGGGCTCTACCGGATCGCATTGGAGCGGGGCTTCGAGGATGCCGCCGTGCAGCGGTTCGTCATCCGGCCGGTGCTGTCCCTGCTCGAGGGAGCCCAGGCTGCCGAGTCGAGGCTCGTGGCGGCACTCGGTGGTACCGACCCTGCCGCCGATCCGCGCCGCCCTGACCGCGATGGAGGCGCCACATGACGCCGCTCGAACCGGCCGTGCTCGGCTGCGTCGCCACCTGCATCGCCGCCCCGCTCGCTGCCGCCGCCACCCTGCGACTGCTCGGCGACCGGGTCAACCCACGGCTGCCCGCCGCCGCTGCGATCATCGTCTCGCTGGCCGCTGCCGTCGGCCTGGCCGCCCTCTGGCACTCCGGCTCGGGCCGGCCGCTGCTCTTCGGTGCGCGGCTGGCCGGCGGTGGGCTCGTGCATGTCGATGGCCTCACCGCGCTGCTGCTCCCCTATGTCGCCGTCGTCGATCTGGCCATCGTGCTGGTGGCGCCGCGGCGGGCGCTCACGACCGCCGGCGTGAGCCGCCTCTTGATCGGGGCCGCCATCACGATGGCCACGATGGCCACGGCCCATCCGGCAGCGCTCGTCGTGCTCTGGGGCGTGTCGATCGTTTCGACGTGGCTGGCCGTGAGAGCCACGCTCGGCGGCCGCCCCGCCGCCCGGCTCTACGGCCTCGCCATGACCGCGGCGCTGGCCTGTATGGCACTGGGCACCACGCTCATGCTCGCCGATCCGCCCTGGCTCCACGGTAGTGGCGCCGTCGGCGCTGCGGGCGGATGGCTCGTGGCCGTCGCAGTGATGATCCGCAAGGGAATCGTGCCCTTTCACTCCTGGTATCCGGCCCTCTTCTCCGGCGCCTCGGTGGCCACGGCCCTCGTGGTCACCATGCCGCAGGTGGCCACCTACACCGCCGTGCGTCTGCTCGTCGGCCATGCCGATGGTGTCGCGAGTGAACTGATCGTCGTTTCTCAAGCGGCCCTCATCACGGCCGCGTACGGGGCGGCGCTCGCCGTCGTGCAACGGTCGGCTCGCGGCCTCGTCGGCACGCTCGCGATGAGCCAATCGGCGATGGTGCTCGCGGGGCTGTCGGGCACGTTGCCGATGGAGCTGTGCGGGGCGCTTGCCGTCTGGGTGTCGAGCGGTCTGGCGCTCACCGGCATCGGCCTCGTCGTCTGGGCGCTCGAGAGCCGCGCCGGCCGCATCGCGATCGACTCTCTTCAGGGACGGTTCGCCGACGCCCCCGCCCTCGCCGCCTTCTTCCTGCTCTTCGGTCTGGCGAGTCTCGGGTTTCCCGGCACGCTCTCGTTCGTGGCCGACGATCTCATCATCTCGGGCAGCCTCGACGAGCAGGTCCACGCCGGCATCATCGTGATCGTGGCCACCGTGTTCGCCGGCATCGCGGTGGTCCGCGGCTGGTTCCACGTGTTCGGCGGGCCGGTCACGCCCGACGCGCCGCAGCACGTGATCCTGCCCCGGGAGCGGGTCGCGCTCTCCATTCTGCTCGCTATCCTGTTTGGGCTGGGTGTCTATCCCGGTCCGTTCGTCAGCTCGCTCGAACAGGTCGCGGCTTCGCTTCTCGCGGTCCGGGAGCACCACCTGCCCGGTCAGACATCCGAAGGAGTCCATCCATGAGCGGACCAACGCCGGCCAGTTCTGCGGCAGCGATCGGCTCCGGCGAGAGTCCGCGGGGCGACGCCGCCGGCTTCGCGCGGTACCTCCGCTCCGATCTCCTGAGCGGATTCCTCGTGTTCCTGATCGCGCTGCCCTTGTGCCTGGGCATCTCGCTGGCCAGTGGGTTCCCGCCGGTCGCCGGCGTGTTCACGGCGGTCGTCGGCGCGATCCTGACATCGTTCATCAGCAATTCCGAGCTCACGATCAAGGGGCCCGCCGCGGGCATGATCGTGATCGTGCTCGGGGCGATGCAGTCGTTCGGCTTCACCGCCGGCGCCGATCCAGCCGCCGACCTTCAGGCCTACCGCATGGCGATCGCCGTGGGCTGCGTGGCCGGCCTCGTGCAGATCGGCTTCGGCCTGCTCCGCGTCGGTGGCCTGTCCGAATTCTTCCCCACGGCCGTCGTCCACGGCATGCTGGCCGCGATCGGGTTCATCATCTGCCTCAAGCAGCTGCCGGTCGTCTTCGGGCAGAAGGCCGCCGGCGAGCCGCTGGAGATCCTCCGCGAACTGCCGGAGACGATCGGCCGTCTCAATCCGCACATCGCGGTCATCGGCCTGGTGAGCCTTGCGATCCTGTTCGGCTTCCCGCTCGTGAAGGGGCGGCTGCGACCGGCGTGGCTCCGGATGATCCCCGCGCAGCTGCTCGTGCTCGCCGTCGCGGTGCCCCTCGGGCTCTGGTTCGACCTCGCCCGCGAGCACTCGTACAGCTTCGCCGGCCATGAGTACCCGCTCGGGGAGTCGTTCCTCGTGAGCGTGCCGCAGAACCTGCTCGCTGCCATCGCGACACCCGACTTCTCCGTGTTCACAGGCCCGGCCACACGGCTCTCCGGCATCTGGTGGGTGGCGATGTTCGCGTTGGTCGGCAGCGTCGAGTCGCTGCTCTCGGCGAAGGCGATCGATCTGCTCGATCCCTGGAAGCGGAAGACCGACATGAACCGTGACCTCGTGGCGGTCGGCGTCGCCAACGCGGTGGCGGCTACGATCGGCGGCCTGCCGATGATCTCCGAAATCGTCCGCAGCAAGGCCAACATCGACAACGGCGGCCGCACCCGGTTCGCCGACCTCTGGCACGGCGTCTTTCTCCTGGCCTTCGTGGCCTTCGTGCCCCAGCTCATCCACCGCATCCCGCTGGCAGCCCTCGCGGCGATGCTCGTCTACACCGGCTTCCGGCTCGCCTCGCCCCGCGAGTTCATCAATGTGTTCAAGATCGGTTCGGAGCAGCTCTTGATCTTCGTGGCCACGATCATCGGCGTGCTTGCCACCGACCTGCTCGTGGGCGTGGGCATCGGCGTGGCGCTCAAGTTCGTGATCCATGCGATCAACGGCGTGCCGCTCACGTCGTTCTTCAAGCCGTTTCTCAAGGTGAGCACGGTCGACGACCGCACCGTGCAGATCGACGCCAGCGGCTCGGCGGTGTTCACCAACTGGATTCCGTTTCGGCGGCAGATCGAGCAGCTCGGGCTCGTGCAGCGCAACGACGTGATCGTCAACCTCGCCGGCACCGAGCTCGTGGACCACAGCGTGATGGAGAAACTCCACGAACTGGCGGGCGACTTCCAACAGGCAGGACTGCGGCTCGACGTGGTGGGACTCGAGTCGCACCGCCAGACATCCGCCCATCCCTTCGCCACCCGCCGCCGTGTCACGATCCGCATGAAGCGAATCACGATCGTCGCGGAGGCGGCCCTCGAGAGCCGTCTGGTACAGGCCTGCCGCGCGGCGGGCGCCACCGAATACACGGCCGAGCCCTGCCATGGTGCGGGCCGCCGCGACATCGCCGCCGACGAGCCGCTCGTACGGCTGGAATCGATCGTGCCCGACGACGTGGCCGGCCGCATCCTCGACGCGGTCCGAGTTGCGTGCGACGCCGGCCACCGGATCACGGTCTGCAGTGAAACGGTCGATGTCCTCCGGCCCGATGCGCTGTGAGAGAGTCTGCCGGTGGCGCCAGCCGGGGGATCGCGATCATACAAGCCCCCAGGCGCAAGCCGGGGGATCCTGTTCATACAAGCCCCCAGGCGCAAGCCGGGGGATCGCGCCACCAAGATCCCCTCGCTCGCGCTCAGGGCTTGTATGGTGCGGGGCCGCGCGCGGACTACGGCGCGGGGTATGCTTGAGGGTCGTGGATTCCCTCGGAGCCGATCCCCATGAGCACGACGCCGAAACGCACGCGATCCAAGAAGGCCCCAGCCACCGACCTCCCGGCCGCGATCGAGGGGCTCGGTGTCTTCTACCTCGGCCAGAAGGTCGACGACGCGAAGGGATCGGCCACCGGCGAGCCGGTGCTCGTCGAGGCGAAGCGGTTCACGACGCACGCCGTCTGCGTGGGCATGACGGGCAGCGGCAAGACGGGCCTCTTGATCGGGCTCATCGAGGAGGCCGCGCTCGACGGCATTCCCACGCTCGTGATCGATCCGAAGGGGGATCTCGCGAACGTGCTCTTGTCGTTCCCGAATCTCGCGGCGGCCGACTTCCTGCCGTGGCTGGAACCGGAGGCCGCGAAGCGGGAGGGGGTGTCGCTCGAGGAACTCGCCGACCGCACGGCGCGGAAGTGGTCGGAGGGGCTCGCGAAGAGCGGACAGTCGGGCGATCGCATCCGGCGGCTCCACGAGGCCGCCGAGATGGCGGTTTACACGCCGGGCAGTCGCGTCGGCCGGCCGCTGGCGATGCTCGGCAGCCTCGACGCGCCGACGGGGGCCGCGGCCGACGATCCCGAACTGCGCCGCGAGCGGATTGAGTCGCTCGTGTCGGGCATCCTCGCGCTCGTCGGCATCGACGGCGAGCCGGGCCGCAGCCGCGAGCATGTGCTGCTCTCGGCGATCGTCGATGCGCTCTGGAAGAGCGGCCAGAGGGTCGACTTCGGCGCGCTCGTGCGGGCGATCCCCGCGCCGCCGATCGAACGGGTCGGGTTCCTCGACCTGGAAAACTTTTTTCCGGCGGGCGAGCGGTTTCAGCTTGCCAGCCGGCTCAACACGGTGGCGGCGGCCCCCGGCTTCGAGGCCTGGCTCGACGGCGAGCCGCTCGACGTGGGCAAGTTGTTGTGGACGCCGGCCGGCAAGCCGCGGGTGGCGGTGATCTCGATCGCCCACCTCGCCGACGCCCAGCGGATGGCATTCGTGACGCTGCTGGCCGGGGCGGCCGTGTCGTGGATGCGGTCGCAGCCGGGCACGTCGTCGCTCAAGGCGCTGTTCCTCATGGACGAGGTGTTCGGCTACCTGCCCCCGACGGCGAATCCGCCGAGCAAGCTGCCGATCCTCACGCTCATGAAGCAGGCTCGAGCGTATGGGCTGGGTGTCGTGTTGGCCACGCAGAATCCGGTGGACCTCGACTACAAGGGGCTCTCGAACGCCGGCTTGTGGTTTCTCGGCCGGCTGCAGACCGCCCGGGACAAGGCCCGGGTGCTCGACGGCCTCGAAGGGGCCGCGGCATCCGCCGGCGGCAGCTTCGACCGGAGCCGGCTCGATCGTCTGCTCTCGGGCCTCGAGCAGCGGCGGTTCCTCATGCACAGCGTGCATGGCGACGAGGAGACGCTCTTCCAGACGCGCTGGACGATGGCCTATCTCCGCGGGCCGCTCGTGCGTGAGGAGATTCGCCGACTGATGGCGGCGCGCGGCAACGGGCAGGAGACGGCGGTCGCTCCGCAGCCTGCGGCCCCGGTCTTCGGCCGGCCGCAGGGCGGGCCCCGACCGATCCTGCCGCCGGGCGTGCGGGAGGTGTTCGTCGCGCCGACGCGGCCTGTCGGACTCGACGAGGTCGTGCACTACGAGCCGATGGTTCTCGGCCGGGCCCGCGTCCGCTATGGCAAGTCCGGCACGGGGATCGAGGTCGATCGCGAAGTGATCCAGATGGCGCCGGCGGGCGAGACGCTCGGCGAATCGGCCTGGGAAAGCGGTGAGGCGTTCGCCGAGGCGCCGGAGGTGGAGCCCGCCCCGCGCACCGGCTCGTTCTCCCCGGTGCCCGCGCCACTGGCCGGCCCGCGGGGCTATCAAACGCTCGCCACCTCGCTCAAGAGTTTTCTGGGCCGCACGTCGAAGCTGTCGGCCTGGTCGGCCCCGGCGATCGACGCCGTCTCGCGGCCGGGCGAATCGGAGGGCGAATTCCGCGCCCGGATCGCCCACCGCGTGAAGGAGCGACGCGACGCCGAGATCGAGAAGGTGCGGGAGCGGCATGCCGCCAAGCTCGCATCGCTCGCCGACCGGATCGAGCGGGCCCGGCAGAAAGTGGAGCGGGAGCGGGCGGAGGCCAAGAACCAGTCGATGCAGACGTATGTGTCGATCGGCTCGGCCGTGCTCGCCGCACTCCTCGGCCGCAAGAAGGCTTCGGCGACCAACATCGGCCGTGCGGCCACGTCGATGCGGTCGGCCAGTCGCGCCGCCCGCCAGCAGGCCGACGTGGTGCATGCCGAGGAGAGCCTGTCCACGCTCGAGGAGAAGCGGCTGCTCCTGGAAGAGGAGATCGAGGCCGAGCTCGAGCGGATTCGGCTCGAGACGAGCCCGGAGCAGATCCGACTCGATCCGCTCGAGATTCCCGCGAAGAAGACCGACATCGCCGTCGAAGAGGTCGTGCTCGCCTGGGTGCCCGCCTCCCGATGACGTCCTCACAGCGAGAGATCGTGCTCGTCGCCTGCCCCGACGAGGTGGGCCTCATCCACCGGATCACGGGCGTGCTCCAGAGCCGTCGACTCAACATCGAGAGCAACTCGGAGTTCGTCGATGCCGTCGCGCGGCAGTTTTTCTTCCGGGCCGAGGTCGCGCCGGCCGACGGCCCGGTGCCGGCAGAGACGCTCGAGGCCGACCTGCGGCGGGTGCTGCCGCCTGCGGCGCAGGTTCGCGTGACCCGCGAGGAGCGGCGGCCGATCGTCGTCTGCGCGACCCGCGAGCCGCACTGCCTCGGCGAACTCTTGCTGCTCGACGCGGTCGGCGACCTGCCCGGGCGGATCGTCGGCGTGGTGAGCAACCACGACGTCTTGCGGCCGCTGGTGGAGCGGTTCGGCGTGCCGTTTGCGCACGTGCCGCACGACGGCGTGAGCCGCGCAGCCCACGAGGCGGCGGTGGCGGCGGCGATCGACGCCCGCGCGCCGGAGTACGTCGTGCTCGCCCGCTACATGCGGGTGCTCTCCGAGCCGTTCGTCGCCCGCTACGCGAACCGGCTGGTCAACATCCACCATTCGTTCCTGCCGGCCTTCGCGGGGGCGAGCCCGTATCGCCAGGCCTATGCGCGGGGCGTGAAGCTGATCGGGGCCACGGCCCACTTTGTGACGGCGGAGCTCGACGACGGGCCGATCATCGCACAAGACGTGATCACCGTGGACCACTCGTTCACACCGGAGCGGATGGCCCAGGCGGGCCGCGACGTGGAGAAGCTCGTGCTCGCCCGGGCCGTGCGGCTCGTGCTGGAGGAGCGGGTGTTTCTCCATGGCCGCCGGACGATCGTGTTTGGATAGCCCGCCGCAGCTTGGCGATCGCCCGCACCCGAATCCGGGAGACCGTGCCCGCGCAGACGCCGAGCACGTGGGCGATCACCGCCTGGCTCTTGCCCTCGAGCAGCAGCCGCACCAGCGCCCGTTCACGCGGCTGGAGCCCTGACACCGCCTCGTGCAGAAGCCCATACGCGGGGTCCCGGCTCTCCCCTGGTTCATCGTCCGTGATTGAAATACGCGTTGAAATGGCCGTGCCGTCCACGCCATCGAGTGAGGAAAAGGTCGCCATTCTCCTGCCCTCCCGCCCCCGGCGGCGGGCCACGTCCAAAGCCCGGTCGTGGGCGAGCGTGTGCAGGTAGCTGCGACCATTGTCCGCGGCGGCGCTGCGGGCGGGATCGAACCGTGCGACGGCAGGGTCGCCCTCTGCCCCCCCGGGCAACCGCCGGAGGTGATTGAGGACCAGCGCGACCGCGTCATCGACAGCGTCTGGATCACGAATGCCGTGCTGCCGCAGCACGCGCCCGACGACGAGCAACACCCCCGGCGTGGCCAGCCGGATCAGCTGTTCGAGCGATTCGTGGCTGGCCGTCGTCTGCCAGTCGCAGAGCAGGGCTTCCAGATTGGCGGCCTGCGCCCAGCCCCTTACGCGTGGGTCGATCTCATCCATACAAGAACACGACTTTCTGATTGTGGGTCCGAAGCACCACAGCGACCGAACCAAGGTCTCCCCCGTCGACGACAGCAGCATGACGACCGTGACGGCACGCTTGGTCGCGGGTCGAGGCCGGCCCGGCAGGAAAAAAGCATCGCCCGCGCGCAAGAAATCACTCCAGCGAGCGTATAACTCTTAAGAGGGGGGCATGGTTTCAACACCGCGCTAGGAGTGCGTCCATGCCTATGAGTCTGTTTCAGTGCGGCGGCATCCTCACCCGGGATGGCGTGCGGCACCATGTTGATGCTGATGATGGAGCGATCCGAGCCGTATTTGTCACGCGGCAGTACCGCAACCTGCGCGGGGAGCGGCTCGCCATCGTGCGGATCGAGACGCCCGACGAGGGGTATCGCTGCCGGGTGTCGATCGACCGCGCGTTCGCCATCGGACCGGATCCGTCGGCGACCTGCCGCGCGCTCTGCCGCATGGCCGCCGACACGCCGCTGGTGGGGATCGAATACGACGAGCCCGCGGAGAGCCTTCGGATCGTGATCGAGACCGTCATCGAAGATGGCGATCTGACACGACTTCAACTGCTCGCGATGGTCGATCGACTCGTCGAGGCTGCCGAAGTCTGGCACGTTGCGCTCAATGCGACCGCCCCGCCGTTGGCCCGAGGTGGACAGGGGCGACCACGGGCAAAACGTGACGCGGCGTGACCGCTGAAAGCCGCCCGAGAACCCTGACCAACCGTGCCGAATGATCGGCGGGCCGCTCGGTTTCTGGAATACTTGTCGTTCTTTCCGGGGTGGCGGTGCTCATGCGATGCGTGAGCGCCGACCGGTTCACCGCGGGCGCCGCGGGGGTCAGCCACCCGGAGGATTGCCTATGCACCGACATCATGCCTCGCAATTTTTCCCGCCATGAGCAATTCCTACGGATTTTCGCCCTCTTGGAGACCCTCTCGAATGCCCGTCAGCCGCTCGACGACCAGACGCTGATCGCGACGCTCAAGGAGCGGTTGGGCCTCTCGCGGCTCTCTGCTCGAACCCTGCATCGTGACTGCGACTTTCTCATCTCGTGCGGCTATCCGGTGGACCACGTGCCGCTTCCGGAGGGCCGCCGCCACGGTTGGCGACTCGACAAGGACGCGCTCGCGGGGCGGGCCCTTCCTGCCGAGCCGATCACGCTGCTGGAGTTGGTCGCCTTCATGGTCGGCCGCGAACTTCTCCGCACGTTCGAGGGTACGGTCCTCTGGACGGGCATGGAGTCGCTGCGGCACAAGATCGAGCGGGCGGTTCCCCAGCAACTCCTGGAGCGGCTGGAGCATGCCAAGAACGTGTTCCACGTGGCCGCGGTCGATCCGGCCCGCTACGCCGCCCGGCCGCGGCTCATCTCGGCCCTCAGCACGGCGATCACCGACTGCCGGGAAATCGAGGTTTCGACGAAGCAAGACGACCCGGCCGCGCCTGCGGCCCGCCGCCGCCTCCAGCCGCTGCGGCTGATCATCCAGCCGCCTACCGTGCGGCTACTCGGGCTCGACGCCCAGCGTCAAAGCGAGCCGCCGCTGCTCCTCGATCTCGACCAGATCGAGGCCGTTCGAACGCTCGACACGACGTTCTCTCCATCATCGATCGACGTCGCGCAGGTGCTCGGCAGATAGGCCCGTTGCGGAGCAACGGGCCTACGGTGGGCCCATCCCCGATCACTTCCGCTCGTCGCGGATGTAGCGGTGGCACTGCACGCACTTTTGCGTCACATCCATCCAGGTGAGCACGGCGGCATCGAGATTCTCGGCCTTGGCAGCCGACCGCAGATTGTCGCAGGACCGGCGGAACTCGGCACTCAGCCGGGCGTAGTCCTCCGTCTGCAGCACCTGCCAACTCGACTCCTGGCTGGCGAGCGAGAGTTCCTGGGCCCCGCGGGCGATGAGTTCGTAGTCGGCCAGCGCCAGCCCCTCGAGCACGTTCTTCGAGTGGTCGAGTTTGGCCCGCATGAACACGGCCACGGCATCGACCGCCGTGTCCTGAGCACTCACGGCCGCACAGACCGCCGCCGCGCATCCGCTAATCCAAACCCAGGTCCTCGTTGTAGCCCTCTTGCACGACCGCATTTTCGTTCCTTTCGTGGGCCGTCAGATGGTCAGCGAAGCATTCGAAGTCGCGGCCGGCCTGCTGCCACGCGAGCGGTGAAATATCGGCGGCGGCGACCGTTGCGATCAAGCGGTCCAGTTCGCCAAGCAGCACGGGGTGCTCGGACAGCACCACCTTCACGGCCGGCGACAGGCGCGGCATCCGCGAGATCGACTCCTCGAGATAGCCGCCGCACTCCTCCTGGGAGAAGTGCCGGCGCAGGTAGTCGGAGAGGCCGCAGAGAGCTCTCCGGGCGCCGAGCACGTTCGCCCGGTCGGGGGCCGGCGGCACGGCAAGCGCGGCCCGCGCCGCCACGAGCAGGTCGTGGAGTTCGCGGTGCTGGGCCAGGATATGCCCCATGATGACCGGATCGGCGCGATCGAGCGAAGCCATGCAAAGTCCCCGTGGCTGGAGTGGGCGCGGCGGACAAATCCCCGTCGGCGACAGCCAACGATAGCGGGTCGGGTGGC
>CAMDDA010000038.1 GCA_945890755.1 Candidatus Kuenenia stuttgartensis | reverse complement strand
TGGCGCCGCCGTTCCGGGTCGCCGAGTTCGACATGATGCACGCCAACGGCATCAGCGTCGAAGGCGACATCCTCGACCTCGCCGTCGCCGCCAAACTCGTCGATAAGACGGGCACGTGGCTACGGTACGGCGACGTGCACCTCGGCCAGGGCCGGGAGAAGGCCCGGCTCTTTTTGAAGGAGAATCCGAAGGTTGCCCAGGAGCTTCGCGAGAAGATCCTCGCCGCCAAGGACACGGTGATCGCCATCGCGACCGACTCCGCCGGCGACGGCGAGTAGTTCGCTCAATACCGCCCGCCGGCAAGGCGTTCTCGCCAGCCGGCTGGCACACTGACCAGCATCCTCCCCCCGCCCACGTGCGACCGACCCAAGCGGCCGCCGTGGGCGGTGCTGTTTTCGGTCAGCGGACTCGCCCTCTTTCCGGCAGCGAAACCCGCATCCCGCGCCGAGGGTGAGGGCGTGTATAGTTCGGCTTTTCCAAAGCCGAACGCCCCCGGAGCCCTGCAGCAGATGAAGGCCGATGATCTCCGCGAAGCCTACCTTGCGTTCTTCGAATCGAAGGGCTGCGTCCGCCGCCCAAGCGACGTGCTCGTGCCACGCTGGGATCCGGCGGTGCTGTTCACGCCCGCGGGCATGAATCAGTTCAAGGACCATTTCCTCGGCAAGTGCAAGCTGGAGTTCACGCGGGCCACCACCTGCCAGAAGTGCCTGCGGACGGGCGATATCGACAACGTGGGCCGCACGCCGCGGCACCACACGTTTTTCGAGATGCTGGGGAACTTCAGCTTCGGCGACTATTTCAAGCGGGAGGCGATCCACTGGGCCTGGGAGTTCCTCACGGCCCGGAACTGGCTCAACATCTCCCCCGAGAAACTCTCCATCACCGTCTACCACGACGACAACGAGGCCTTCGCGATCTGGGCCGATGAGATCGGCGTGCCGGCCACACGGATCACGCGGATGGGCGAGGACGACAACTTCTGGCCGGCCGGTGCCCCGTCACAGGGGCCCGACGGCGTGTGCGGGCCGTGCAGCGAAATCTTCTACCGGATGCCCGACGGCAGCGACGTGGAGATCTGGAACCTCGTGTTCACGCAGTTCAACCGCGTGGGCCCGCCCCCTGACAATCTCCATCCGCTCCCCAGCCGCAACATCGACACCGGCATGGGGCTGGAGCGGACCTGCGCCATGCTCCAGGGCGTCGACTCCAATTTTCACATCGACATCCTCCGGCCGGTGGTCGAGGCGGTGGCCGACGTGTGTGGCCGACGGTATGAGCCGGCCACCGACGACGGGCGGCGGATGCGGCGAATCGCCGACCACGTGCGGGCCTGCACGTTCGCGATCCACGAGAACGTGCTACCCGGGAACAACGAAGAGAAGTACGTCGTCAAACGGCTCCTCCGCCGGGCAGTGCTCGACGGCCGCCAGATGGGGATGCAGGAGCCCTTTCTCCACAAACTGCCCCCGATCGTCGCGGCCATGATGGCGAAGCCCTATCCCGAACTGGCCGATACGGTCGGCCGGGTCGCAACCGTGATCGAGCGAGAAGAGGCCTCGTTCCTCGCCACCATCGACGGTGGCCTCGAGCGGATCGAAAAGCTGTTTGCGGCGATCGGCTCGTCGGGCAAGGCCGTCGTGGCGGGCGGCGATGCCGCGGAGCTGTATACGACCTACGGCTTCCCCCCGGAGCTGCTGGAAACGCTCGCTGCGGAGCGGAACTGCCGGTTCGACTGGGATGGCTTCCGGGCGGCGATGGACGAGCACGGCCAGCGATCGGGCGCCGGGAGCCGGGTGGAGGTGTTTGCCTCGGGGCCGCTCGACGCCCTCAAGAAGACGATGCACGGCTCCGACTTCCTCGGCTACGACAGCACGCAGGCAGAGGGGAAGGTCGTCGGCATCATCGCGCAGCACGCACTCTGCGACGAACTCCGCGAGGTGGGGCACGCCGATCCGGTGACGGTGGTGCTCGATCGCACGCCCTTCTACGGCGAGTCGGGCGGCCAGGTGGGCGACACCGGCTGGCTCGAATGGCCGGGCGGACGGTTCGAGGTGACCGAGACGCAGCGGGAAGGGGGCTTCATGCTCCACGTCGGCCACCTGCGGGAGGGGCGGCTCGATCTCGGCCAGGCCGTCACGGCCGTGGTGGACGAGTCGCGGCGGTCCGCGCTCAGACGGGCCCACTCGGCCACGCATCTCCTTCATGCGGCGCTCCAGCACCACCTCGGCACGCATGCCGTGCAGCAGGGGTCGAAGGTGGATGCCGACCTGCTGCGATTCGATTTCTCGCACACCAGCTCGATCGACGCCGACACGTTGCGAAAGATCGAGTCGATGGTCAACGACCACGTGCTTGCCGCGGTGCCCGTGTCGGCCCGGCTCCTGCCGCTCGCCGACGCCCGCCACGAGGGGGCGATGATGCTCTTCGGCGAGAAGTATCCCGACGTCGTGCGGATGGTGACGATGGACGGCGTGAGCCGTGAACTCTGCGGCGGCACGCATGTGTCGAGCACCGGCCAGATCGGCCTCGTGCGGATCATCGGTGAGGAGAGCGTGTCGGCCGGCACCCGCCGGATCACCGCCGTCACCGGCGGCAAGGCGCTCGAGCGGTTTCGCCAGGCCGAGCAGACCGTGGCCGACGCAGCCGGGGCGCTCAAGGTGCCCGCCCACGAGCTCACGCACCGGCTGGCCGCGGTGATGAAGGAGCTCCGCGAGCTCAAGAAGGCGAAGCCCGCTGCGGCTGCAGCCGGGGCCTCGCCAGACGAATTGCTGGCCGCTGCGGCCGACATCGGCGGCACGAAGGTCGTCGTGGCCGAGGCCAAGGGGAGCGATGCCGGCGCGATGCGGCAGTGCATCGATCTGTTGCGGAGGAAGGCCAGCCCGATCGCGGTTTTTCTGGCTGCGGCCGAGGGAGACAAGGTGACGCTCGTGGCAGGCATCTCGCGTGAGCTCGAGGCCCGCGGCCTCTCCGCGGGCAACTGGATCAAGGAGCCGGCAGCCGCCGTCGGCGGCAAGGGGGGCGGTCGTCCCGACCTCGCCCAGGCTGGCGGCAAGCTCGTCGATCAGGTGCCCGCCGCGCTCGATGCCGCCCGTAAGGCGATCACAACCATGCTCGGCGGGTGATGCGGAGCCAGAGGCCCGTCACTCCGTGACGGGCAGTCCGTTGCGGATCCGTAGGCCCGTCACTCCGTGACGGGCAGTCCGTTGCGGAGCAACGGACCTACGGGTGACGGGCAGTCCGTTGACGGAGCAACGGAGCTAGGAGGAGAGGGCCCGCGTCAGAGTCCGCCGGTGTCGTAGAGCGTGCGGCCGTGCGACTGGAGGCGGGAGATCCGCTCCGTCGCATAGAGCCCCGCAAGCACGAACTCGATGCAACTCGCCCGTACGGCCGGTTCCTGCGAGGCATTCACCTCGAAGGCCTTCTGCCACACGGCGGGCACATCCTCGACGAGCCGCTCGTAGGCTGCGCTCGGCAGCATGTCGCCCACCTCGATCTTCACCCCTTTGGCGAACACCTTCGCGATCTCGTCGAGCCCGTGGGCCTCGACGTATTCCTCGAATACCGCGGCGATGGCCTCGGCCATGACGGCGTCGAGCACCTGCCGCTCCGTCATCTGGTGACTTCCCATGAGGTCGAGCTCCAGCTTGCCGAGGCTCGACTGGTAGAGGTGGCCGAGGTCGCTGATCCGCGGCACGGCCGGCCGCTCGCCCAGCCGCACGCCCCGTTGCCGGGCGCTGGCCACCATGGTCTCGTAATTGGCGATCGAGAACCGGGCGCTCACGCCCGACTGGTGGTCGATGTACTTGCTCTTGCGGGCGGCGATCGTGATCTGCTCCACCACCTGCTTCATGAACCAGGGCACCACGACCGGCCAGTCGCCTCCGAGGTCGATGCCCGCCTCCTGTTCCACCATCCGGATGCCGAGGTCACGGTCGCGAGGGTAGTGGGTGTGGATGACCGCACCGATCCGGTCCTTGAGCTGCGGAATGACCTTGCCGGAGCGGTTGTACGTTGCGGGGTTCGCCGAGAAGAGCAGCATCACGTCGATGTCGAACTTCACCGGATAGCCCCGGATCTGCACGTCGCGCTCCTCGAGGATGTTGAACATGCCCACCTGCACCAGCTCGTCGAGCTCCGGCAGTTCGTTCATGGCGAAGATGCCGCGGTGCATCCGAGGGATGAGCCCGAGGTGGAGGGCCTCCTCGCTCGCCATGCTCGTGCCGCCCGCCAGCTTGGCGGGATCGATCTCACCGATGATGTCGGCAAACTTCGTGCCCGGCGCCAGCCGCTCCGCATACCGCTCGTCACGCGGCCACCAGGCGATCGGCACCTCCTCGGGCGGACGGTCGGCCACGAGACGACGCCCGGCCCGGGTGATCGGCGCATAGGGATCGTCGTGGAGCGGAATCGCAGGATCGTCGAGGTAGGGGAGCTGCTCGTCGAGAAACCGCACGAGCAGCCGCATCAGCCGGCTCTTCGCCTGCCCCTTCTCGCCGAGGAAGAGCATGTCGTGGCCGGCGAGCAGGGCGATGTTGATCTCCGGGATTACGGTGTCGTCGTAGCCGACGATGCCCGGAAACAGCTCGCCGCCTTCGCGCAGCAGTCGCAGGAAGTTCTCCCGCACCTCGTCCTTCACGGTGCGGCTTTTCCAGCCACTCGCCCGCAATTCGGCCAGCGTCTTCGGCAGTCGGGGATGATTCATAGTGCGGAGTTCTCCAAGCGTGGTGGCATTGTAGACGGTCGCAGGCCATGGGCCGACCGAAGGAGTCACAGTCCGCGCCCCGTTTGCGAACCAATACGCCGTGAGGGGGTGCCAATGCCCCGGGAGCCGGCGTATGCCGCCGAGCGCAGCCAGGATGGCGAAGCGAAGGCGGCATGCGAGCGAGCGCAGGGCAGGATGCCCGCAGCGAGCGTCCGGCGACGGGGCGTGGGCACCCCCGAACTCACGTCACAGGAGGCCGACCCGCGCTTCTGGCCGGGCTACGGGGCGTCGGCGAGAATGGCGGCGGCGTCGCCGACGCCCAGCCGCGTGCACCCCATGTCGAGATACATGACCGCGTCGTCCCAGGTGCGGATACCCCCCGAGGCCTTCACCTGCAGCTGGCCGCCGACGGTGTCGAGCATGATCCGCACGGCCGCCGGCGTGGCGCCGATCGGGCCCGAGGCACTCATGCCGAAGCCCGTCGAGGTCTTCACGAAGTCGGCTCCCGCCCGCTCCGCGATCCGACAGGCCGCGGCGATCTCGGCGGGCGTGAGATAGCAGGTCTCGAGGATCACCTTCACGAGCGCGCCGTGGGGGCGGGCCTCGGCCACCACTGCCGCAATGTCGGCCTCGACGGCTTCTGCGTCACCTGAGCGAAAGAGGCCGATGTTCATCACCATGTCGAGTTCGCGGCCGCCGTCGGCGATCGCCAGCCGGGCCTCGAGGGTCTTCACCTCGGGCCGGGAGGCGCCGTGCGGGAAGCCGATCACGCTCGCCACCACGACCGGGCTGCCCGCGAGAAGCCGCACGGCTTCCGCCACGTCACTGGAACGCACGCACAGGCAGCCCACGCCCCGCTCCACGCACATCGCCGCGTGTCGGGCCAGGTCGGCCCGCGTGAGTTCGGGCCTGAGCACCGCGTGGTCGAGCGTCTTGGCAACGTCGGTAACGGTGCGGGCGACGGTGCGGTCAGGCATCTCGCTCTCGCTCTGGTCTCAGCCCGCCGTGGCCGCAAGCCGGCAGAGGGCGGCGATGCCGCGGTCGAGCGTGCGGTCGGTGACGGTGTAGGCGATGCGGAAGTGGGTGTCGGCGGCGCCGAACACGCTGCCGGGAACCACGATCAGCTTCTCCTCCTCGGCGGCGCGGGCGGCGAAGGCCTTGCCCGAGCCTCCCGGGGCCTGCGGGTAGAGGTAGAACGCCCCGCCCGGCTGCACGAACTCGTAGTGGCCGCGGAGGCCGGCCATGAGCCGGTCGCGCTTCCGGCGACACTCGGCAAGCGGCACGTCCATCGGTGCGTCGAAGGCGGCGACCGCCGCCCACTGGCCCACGTGAGGCGCGCAGACGAACGTGTATTGCTGGAGCATCGTGCAGGCATCGACGATCTCCTTCGGGCCGTGCACCCAGCCCACCCGCCAGCCGGTCATGGCGTGTGACTTCGAGAAGCCGTCGATCACCACCACGCGGTCGGAGTGCAGGGCAGGGGAGGCAAACGGGGCGTCGTAGCAGTAGGAGCGGTAGAGCTCGTCGCTGATCAGCGTCACGCCGTGCCGCTCGGCGAGCGCGGCGAGGTCGCGAACCGTGGCGGCGTCGGCCACGAAGCCCGTCGGATTCGCCGGCGTGTTGAGCAGGATCGCCTTCGTGGCCGGCGTGATCGCCGCCGCCACGCGATCGACGTCGATCCGAAACGACGGCGACGTGTCGATCGCCACGGCGCGGCCCCCGAGAAACTCGACGAGCGGCCGATACATCACGAACGCCGGCTCGAACAGGATCACCTCGTCACCGGGATCGACGAGGGCCATGAGCGTGAGCACGAGCGCCCCGCTGGAGCCACTGGTGACGCAGAGCGTCCGGCCCGGCTGCCCCGTCTCGCGGCGGACTTCATGCTCCAGCCGCTCGCGGAGCTGCGGGATGCCCTGCGTGGGCGTGTAGCCGTGTTTGCCGGCATCGATCGCCTCCTGCGCTGCGGTGCGAGCCGCCTCTGGCATCTCGAAATCGGGCTGGCCGATGGCGAGATTGATCGGGTCCTCGAGCCGTGCTGCGAGGTCAAAGGCCTTGCGGATGCCCGACGAATCGAAGGCCGCGGCCCGCCGGGAGATCGGGCTCCGCGGCGGCCTCTGTGGCTGCTGTGTCGACATGCTCACGCGACGGGTCTCCAGACGCGGTGGGTTCAGCCCGCGTCCTTGAAGAGCTCCGCGAGCTTCTCGCCGAGCTTTTCGCCCCGCGCGTTGAGCGTGATCACGTTGCCGTCACGGCCGATGAGAATCAGCTGCGGAATGCCGGTGATCCCGTAGAACGTCGCCAGCGGATGCCGCCAGCCTTCCCCCTCGGGCTTCTCGAAGAGCACGGGCCACGGCAGCTTCTTCTCCGTCACGAACTGGGCGAGGGCGTCGCGGTCTTCATCGAGGCTCACGCCCACGATCTCGAAGCCTTTGGCGTGGTACTTCTCGTACTGCTCGATCATGTTGGGGATTTCGGCCACGCATGGGCCGCACCAGGTGGCCCAGAAGTCCACGAGCACCACCTTGCCGGCGACCGACGCCTGGTTGAAGGGCGTGCCGTCGAGGAGTGTGCCCTTGATCTCCATCGGCTTGCCGATCAGAGACAGCCGCCGCAGCGTGCCGGCGAAGCTCTCGCCCATCTGCTTGATCTGCGGATTGGTGCTCTTGGCGAAGAGCGGGCCGAAGGCCTGCATCGACGCGGCGGCCAGTTCCTCTCCGCCGGGCAGATTCTCGAACGCACCGGAGAGTTGCATCGCCAGGCCGGCCGTTTCGGCGTCGTCGGGGTTCGCGGCGAGGAGCGCCGCTGCCCGCTCGATGAGGGCCGGGCCTGCCTTCAGGTCGCCCGTCGCGAACATCTGCTGGGCGTCGGCCACCACCATCATCCGCTGCGCCTCGGCTGCCAGTTCCGCATTCGGGCTGGCCGCGAGCGTCTTGGCATAGGCGGCCATGTCGGCGGCGGCTTTCTCATCCCCGAGCCGGCCCAGCATCATCAGGCTCTCGAGCTTGAGCTTCGCGGCCTGGACGGCCGTCGCGTCGGCGGGCTGCACCTGGGCCAGGATCTTGTCGGCCGCCTGCACCGTGACGGTGGCGACGTCCTTCATGTACGACATCATCTCTTCCCGCGACTTCGGCCGCACGGTCGGCTGCCGCAGGCCTTCCACGAAGGCGAGCAGTTCCGCAGGCGTGCCCGCAGGCAGTGGCGGCACCTTCAGGCCGCCGCCGGCTTCAGCGGCTGGAGCCTCGGCCGTAGCGGGCTGTCGGGCAAAGGCGGCCGCACCTCCCTGGAACATGCACACGCCAACGAGGCCACCGGCCAGAGCGGCCGCCAACAGAAACGATGAACGCTGGGACATGAATGCCTCGGGAGGGTCGCCCATGTGCGGGCAGGGGAGGGGAGGAGACACGGGATCGAAATGCTACCCCGGTCGGCAACTGGGCCGCAACTTTGCGGTTCTTACCGGACGAGCGTGCGGAAACGCACGAACCCGCTGGCGCCGGCCGGGAGCGGTTCGGTGAACCGCCACTTCACGACGGTCGAGCCGTCGTCGGCCGTCTCGGTGGTGATGTCGGCGGGGAGGTTCGCGGCCGCCGAGCCGGGGATGTAGTCGAGCCGCTGCGGCACGGCATCGACGAGCACGATGTCGGCGAGCGGCCGGTCGCCCGAATTGAGCAGCACGATCGTGAAGTCGAGTTCCTCGCCCGGCTTCGCGGTATCGCTACCGGCCCGCTTGCAAAGCGTGAGCTCGGCGCGGCCGGGCTCCTCGAACCGGAGCGTGGCCGTGCCCCTGTCGGAAGCCACGACGCGGGGCTCGCGGCCGTCGGAGAGGACGTTGGCCGCTTGCACGCGGGTCCAGGCGAGCGGCACGTCGAACCCGACCACGGCGAGCGGCCGCCGCGACGTGCGGGCGAGTTCCGGTGCATCGTCGAGCGCGTGCGACACAGGCTGCACGACGCCGTCGTCCTCGTGCGGCAGCGATCCCTGATCGACTGCGAGAGGGCCGAGCCGTTCTTCGAGAGCCACACCAGGCAATGTCTTGCGGGCAAGTTGCGGTCCGACAGGCTGCGTGCGGGCGAGAGGGGGCAGCCGTTCCGACTCCTCGCCGGCCCGCTCGTTGACTGCGAGCCCACGGGGCCCCTCCGGACGTGCATCCTCGAAGGGCTTGACGACCTCTCGGACGGACGCGAACCGCGGTGCGTAGACGCAGGCGCAGTTGGCGACGGCGATGTCGATGCAGTCGGCGTCGGGGCCCTCGTCGGCCGGACGAAAGCGGGCGACGGTGTCGCCGGCCGTGAGATTCGCGAGATCGGCAGCGCCCACCGGCTTCGCCGGCGCACCATGATCGCCGCCGTCGCAGACGAGACAGGGGCGGACCACCGGCAGCGGCCGCGGCAGGCAGACGCAGGCCACCGGGCCACACGTGTCGCACGGGGCAGGGGGGCAGCCGCCTGAAACGCGGCAGGCAGCGCGGCCTGCCGGCGGGGAAACGGGGGGACTGTCAGCCGGGCAAACCGATGGATCGTCGCAGGTCGCGACGGCTGCGGATGTGGCGACGGCGGCCGCCGGTGGCAGGCTGCGGCACGACGCGAGGACGACCGCGCCGACCGCGATCGCGAGGATCCGCAGCCACCGCGTCGATCCGTCCACCGTGTCGTGTGTCATCGACCTGCTTCCCCCGAGGGAACACGGTTGCCGATCACGATCTCGGCGACGGGATCACCGAGCGTGCCCGCCACCGCCAGGGCATCGTGACCCGGCTTCACGTCGAACCAGGCTGCCGGCAGGATGTCGGGCTGCTCGGCATCGCAGGCGGAGTAGACGACCCGCCGCACGTGGGCGCCTGCGAGTGCGAGTTGCAGATCCTCGGGGTCGATCGTGACCTCGATCGGGAATCGCCAGGCCTGACCGGCCGGCGTGGCGAGCTTCGCGAGCACCCGCACCGACGGAAACACTTCCTGGCCCTCGGAGCCTGCGATCCCGCCGATGCGGACCCGATAGGCCTCGCCGACGACGAGGCCCATGCGGTAGGGGGCCGGACTGAGCGGCGACCAGCCGGCCGCTGTTTCGATCGAGACGAGCATGCCTTCGGGGCCACGGATCTCGACGGGTTGGATGAAGTCGGGGCACACCGATTCCGGACGGGGACCGAGCTGAGACCCATGGCTGGCGCCAATCGCTCCCGGTTCTGCGTGCACGGCGATCCGCTCGAGTCGCTCGGGCGTCGCGGCCGGGCAGGGAATGCCTGCCAAGGCCACGAGCACGAGCAGAGTGATCGCCGGCTGCCAGCATGGGTTCAGCAGCACGGTCCCTGTCCGGAAAAGGTGTGGTGTGTCGATTCGACTCCAGCGTGTGGGCACGGGTGTCACTCCATCGGCTCGGGCGGGCAGGGGGCCCCGCCGAGGATCAGGCCCGGGCCGAGGGCGTCGGGATCGGGGCCGCCGTTGCCGACGAACCGCGTGCGGTCTTCGGGCGGCTGCCGGAGCTTGATGTGAGGTACGTCGTGTCGTTCGGCCACGTAGGCGTGGCGGGCCGGCTTCGGATAGCTGAGGCCCGGGGCCTGCTGCACGTGCAGACCGACCGACCGCGACGGCGGCGGGATATGCATCTTCGTATGGTTGGTGATCGAGTGCCGCTGCAGGCCGGCCGGGATGCCGAGCGGGATGTGGGCGGGGCCGGGCAGGCCGATCGGTGTGCCGACTCGTGGCATGCCATATTCGGGAGCGGTCATCCCGGCGACGAACGCTGGCGGCAGTTGTGACGGATCGCCGCCCGCAGGCATGCCGAGGGGTGCCGCGATCCCGCAGGCCTCGCCCCCGGCACCGCCACCGCCGAAGCCCGAAGCCGCGAGGGCACCGCCGCCCGTGCCCGCCGAGCCTGGCGCCTGGAGGTCCTTGTTGCCGATGCGGATGATCGCGAGGATCGAGCCGCGGCGATCAGCCTCGACCACGGGATCGCAGCCCGGATCGAGCCGAGTGCTGACGAGCGTTTCGACGCCTGCGACAGCGAGTTCCTGATATTCCGCGTCGGGCAGGTAGACGACCTTCGTGACGAAGTTGCCGGTCGTGACCTGGTCGAGGTCTTCTTCGGTGAGCTGGAATGGCACCGCGTTGTGGGCCAGGTAGGCGGCCGTCCGCGGTGTCACCGGAGCGACCTCGAGCGACGGATAGAGTTCGAGCCCTTCGCGGCCGGGGACGTCGGTGAGCTTGAGTCGATAGATGCCCCCTTGCGGGAAGTCGTAGCGACCGGGACTCACCAGCGGCGGCGAGTCGAAGCCGCCGGCCGTCGAGATATCCCACCGCACCTGCATGCCGTCGGGGCCCATGAAGCCGATCTGCGACGTGGGGGCGAATGCGGCTCCGAGCCCGCCGCCGTCGCCGCCACCGCCAAAGCCACCGATGCCGCCACCGGCGCCCGACGCGTCGAGCGCGGCCTCATAGGAGGCAGGGGTGATGATGCCGGGGCCGGGGCCCTCTACGCCAGGGCCGGGATGTTGCAGCATCGCTGCCGGAGGCAGGACGTTCGTGTGCGGAGTCGCCACGGGGCGAATCTGGGCCAGTCCGCTGAGCGGTGAGTTGGCCGCGATATGACAGCCAGTCAGCGAGGCCACCAACGACATGCCGACGAATCCCTGCAGACGTCGGTTCACCATGAGATCACCTCCGGGCCTGAAAAACGGGTTGCATCGGCGGCGACCGGCGGTTTTGCCCGCGGTTTCCCCGTGGGCTGGACCAGCCTCGATTCCGTACACTTGCGGCCCACGCGTCACGGTGGCCGTTGGTGTGCGAGTCGATCGCTCCGACGGAGGTATTTCGACGCGCCCGTGGCGGAATCTTTGGCAAAATCCTCAAACCCGACGCAGCCGTGACCCGCACCGCAATCCCCACGCCGCGCAGACGCCCCGGCTTGCCATGGCGGAGGTTCGTATTCGCAGCGGCAGTGGTGTGCGGTGCAGCGGGCGGGGCCTGGGCGGATCCGCCGGCGGCGAGCGTCTACAGCCGGCGTCCGGCTGCCGCGCTGGCTACGACCGCGGCTGCTCTGCCGCGGGCGACCGGCTCCGCGGCTGCCGATGGACCTGCCGATGCGGCTGACAGCCCGCAGGCGGAGCGGATCGTGGCTGGAACGCTCGCCGCGATCTCGCGGGCCGACTCCTTTTCCTGCCGGATCAGGCAGAAGGCGCGGATTGGTGATCACGTGCTCGTCGGCGCCGGCCGCTACGTGCAGGCGGGGCAGGGGGGGGAGCGGCGGTTTCGCTATGAGTCAACGCTGACGTGTGATACCGAATCGTTCGAGCAGTTGGAGGTTTGCGACGGTCTGTTCTGCTGGATGTATCGCCGCAACGGCCCTGAAACGGCCTCGCTCCAGCGGGTCGATGTTCGCCGCGTGCTCGATCAGTTGGGGCAGCTCAAGGCTCCGGAGGGAGTCGATCCCGCGCCCTACCTCGGTGGGCTGCCGCGGATGCTCTGGCTGCTCCGCGAGTCATTTCGGTTTACGGCGGCGACGGCCGCGGACTTCGGCGGCGCGGGTGTGTGGGTCGTCGAGGGCGTCTGGGTTCCAGAGCGGCTGGCGGGTTTTCTACCCGACGTTGCCGAGCAGGCGAAGCAGCCTGACGGTATCGCTGCAGCGGCGCTCCCCGATGGCATGCCCTGGCGGATTCGCCTGGCGATCGGCCGCAATGATCTGCTCCTGCGGCGGGTGGAGTGGCTCGCCATCCCGGGGCCACGGCCGGTCGCAGCCGGTGCGGTTCCCGAGCCGATCGCGGTGCTCGATATCGACGAGCCGCAACTCGGCGGTCCGGTGGATGCGGCGGCCTTTTTCTATCAGCCCGCCACGACGGGGCTCATGGATGTGACCGAGCAGCACGTCCAGACGCTGCGGCTGATGCGACCGTGATCCCGCTCGCTGCGACCCGTCACTCCGTGACGGGTAATGCGGGAGAGCCCGTTGCGGAGCAACGGGCCTACGGGGAGCGACGGGCCTACGGGGACAGCCAGCCGGCGTGGACGAGCCGCTCGGCGGCGTCGATCGCGGCGAGCATGCTCGCCGGATCAGCGGCGCCCGTGCCGACGATGTCGAAGCCCGTGCCGTGGGCTACGCTCGTCCGCACGAGTGGCAGTCCGAGCGTGATGTTCACGGCGCGATGCATGCCAAGCAGCTTGATCGGGATGTGGCCCTGATCGTGGTAGAGGGCGACGACGCCGTCGAATTCGCCACGGCTCGCCCGCAGGAAGAGGGTGTCGGCCGGGAGCGGGCCGGTGGCGTCGAGGCCCGCGGCGCGGAGCGCGGCCACGGCCGGAACGACGAGCCGGGCCTCCTCGTCGCCAAACAGCCCCCCCTCGCCGCCGTGCGGGTTGAGCGCGGCCAGTGCGATCCGCGGCGGGCGGCCGAGCAGCGGGGCGAGCAACGCTGCGAGTCGCTCGCCGGCTGCGACGATGCCCGGGGTCGAGAGCCGTGCGATCGCCGTGCGGAGCGGCTCGTGGAGCGTCACATGCACGACCCCGAGGCCGGCCGAGCGATCGGCATCGTTCCCGGCCGCCTGCGACATGGAAGCCCTGAGCGGGAGCGAGGGGATCGTGCCGGCCGCCTGCGACGGCAGCCAGAGCATCATCGAGGCCGCGTCAGCGGGCAGGCCGCAGGCCCGCGCGAGGAGTTCCGTATGGCCGGGCACGTCGTAGCCCGCCGCGTGCAGCGCCTCCTTGTGGAGCGGGCCGGTGATGATCGCCCGTGCGAGGCCGCGCTTCGCGAGTTCATGCGCGGTGAGCACGGCCGTGGCAGCCGCGCGGCCGCCGGCGGCCGTGATCGTGGCCAGCGGAATCTCCTCGGCAGCGGCTCCCGGAGTTGCGGTGTCGATGACGAGGAGTTCGTCGCAGACCGATGCTCGCGGATCATCGGCAGCGATCGGTGTGATTCGCAGGGGTGGCAGGCCACGCCGGCCGCGGATGGTCGCGGCGAGCAAAGTCGCATCACCGACGACCCGCAGCCGCGCCCGCGCATGGGCCGGCGTGGTCGCCCAGGCGAGCCAGATGATTTCGGGGCCGATACCGGCCGGGTCGCCGCAGGTGAGCAGCAGCACGGGGCGATCCGCGGCGGAAACGGGGCTGGTCGGTGGTTGGCTCATCGGCCCCAGCCTATAACGGCGATGCCAGCGGTGCAGCGCCGCAGGCAGGCTCGCGGCACGAAGCAGGGCAGGCAGAGGTGTGCATGGCGACGGTGTTTTCTCGGGCGGCGTGGTTCGCGGTGGCCCTGATGGGGGCCACCGCCGGCCTCGGGCTCTGGCTCGGCGATCTTCATGGCGTCACCGATCCGCAGGTGCAGCGGTGGGGCACCGTCCATCGGCTGTCGGGCGTACTGGCGGCGCTCGTCGTCGTGCTCGTCAACAGCATGGCCGTCACCTATTTCATCGGCACGAGCCGCTGGTGCCGCGAGGTCGTCGAGACCTACCGGCTCGACACCGATCTGCTCGATCGCAGTAAGCGGCTGAAGCGGAGGGCGTTTCCGTTCGCGCTTCTGGGCATGCTCGCGGTCGTCGGGATCGTGGCCCTCGGCGGCGCGGCCGATCCGGCGTCGGGCCGCAAGGGCACGCAGGACTGGGTGACGCCGCATCTCGTCGGCGGCATCGGTCTGGCGGCGGCGATCGCCTGGCTGTTTCAGGCTCAGGTGCCGCAGATTCGCCGGCAGCAGGATCTGATCGGCGAGGTCATGGAGGCCGTCCGCCGCGAACGGCTCGCCCGTGGTCTCGATGTCGACCAGGCTCAGTGAGCGTCGGGGGCGGTCGCCGCCGAGTGGGCTGCGTGGGAGTGGGACGACCGCTCGACGAGACTGATGCCCCAGGCGATCGCCAATCCGAGCGCGAGCGACGCCGTCAGCAGCACGCGGTCGTGGCTATGAAACTGCACCTCCGGCAGGAGGTCGGCCGCGGCGATGCACAGAAAGGCGCCGGCCGCCATCGCCATCGCGATGCCGAGCACCTCGGTCTGGTGGCCACCGAAGAGGTGGAGACTGGCAAGAAAGCCCGCCGCACCGAGCGGCACGACCAGGGCATAGCCGACGTTGACGATCGTTCGCAGCCGCGGGGCGATGCCTGCTGAAGCCATGAGCGTGGCGATGATCGCGGCGTCGAACGGCTTGTGGAGCAGGATCGCCAGAAACGTGGCCAGGCCGGAGAGCAGTCCGCCACCGTGCGCCGCGTCGGCGTTCACCGAGGCTGCAAGCGCCGCGCCGTCGGCAAGGCTGTGGAGTGCGAGTCCTGCGAAGGCGCCGCACCAGGCCCACGGGGACGTCGAAGCCGCCTGGGCGTGAGTGTCATGGTGGCCGTGGTCGTGATCGTGGCCGCAGTCGTGCCCGCCATCGGCCGTGTGATGGGCGTGTCCGTGAAAGGCTCGCTCCAGCAGAAACATGAAAAAAAAGCCCCCCAACGCCCAGCCGGCGGTCGCCTCGACATCGCCCCGCAGCGCGAGGCAGGCGTGGGGAAAGAGATGGAGCATGCCGACGCCGAGGAGCACGCCGCCGGTGAGCGACAGGAGCACCTGCATCGGACGGTGACCGAGCGACAGGAACGCGACCGACGAGCCGCCGGCAAAGGCCGCAGTCGCGATCAGGGCCAGATAGAACACGAGGCTCGCCAACGCCGAGGCGTCAGGCAGCGTGGCGGCAAACAGCAGGTCCATCAGTCACCGTGGGCGGGGAGTTGCTATCCTACCGCGTGACGGGCCTACCGGCGGATTTGCCACTGCTGCGGTGTCTGAGGGTAGTAGTAGGTGCGGGCTGCCTGCTCCATCTGCTGCCGCGTGTGGGCCATCTTTTCGGTCCAGGCGGCGTCGCTGGCGGCGAGCAGGCCGAGGATGATCGCGATCGCGTAGGTGAGCAGGTTTGGCCACAGGTCGGGGCCGTTGAACTTCATGGCGGTGCCGAACGACTTCTTCACCTTGGGGCCGAACCATCCCATCTTCACGCTCCAGATCTCGTCGAGCACGAGATGCGTGAGGAAGCCGAGCACCACGGCGCTGGAGACGAAGTAGCGGCGCAGCGGTTCCTCCGCCGCGAAGGCGAGAAATGTGGTCTGGCCCGCGATCGCGGCTGCCGGCAGGCTGTGAAACATGCCGCGGTGGTGCGAGTAGTTCTTGAGCAACCAGGACAGTCCGAAGCGAATGGCAAGATAGATGCTGGCGCCGGCGAGGATGATCGCCTCGAGCGGCAAGCCGAACTGCTGGAAACGGTGGATCATCAGCATCGGCACCACCGCCGCGGCGAAGGCGACGCTCTCCTTGAGCGGGATGCCCGGGCCGCTGTCGAGGTCTGGCAGCATGCCCGACACGGCGCAGAGGCCACCACCGAGGGCGCAGGTGAGCGGGTGCATGTCGCCCACGTACCAGGCCGCTGCACCGTAGGCCACGCCCACGATAGACGACCCCGTGATGTGCACGCGGAACCCGGGCACTGCGACGATCCCCCTTGAACACCGCTTCCGTCGGCTGCGCAAGACCGCAGCGATACCGGAGGCACGACGCAACCTGGGCCCGTCGGCCCTGTCGCGCAGTCCCTCTCGGCATCTATCGACAAACTCCCGGGCGGCCGTCAGCGGACGACCCGCTATCCCCTGCACTTCCCCACCGCTGCCAGATCGGCATCAGGAAATAACGCGTCGGCAGGCGGTGCGGCCTGAGGTGTTCTGGTGGCTTGCAGGACATGAGTGGCCTGGGTTGTCTGCGCTGGCTGCGAAAGGCCGGCCGGTTGTGGCCGTTTTTGGGCTTCGATTTCCATTTCGTCCCGCCTAGACTCCCGCCTCGCGCCTGCTCTTTTCCACCCCCTCATCCGATTGGATCAACGCGATGGCGGTCGAAGGCTACGACTTGATGATGCTTGGCATCCTCGCTGCCGCGGCATTGCTCGGCTATTTCAAGGGCATCGTCTGGCAGATCGCCTGGATCGCAGGCATCGCGGCCAGCACATTCGTGGCCCTGCGGTTCGCTGGTCAGCTCGCGCCGTTCGTCGGCCAGCAGCCGCCATGGAACCGCCTGATCGCGATGCTCGCCCTGTATGTGGGCACGTCGCTCGTGGTCTGGCTACTCTTTCGCGTCGTATCCGGAGCCATCGATGCCGTCCATCTCTCGGCCTTCGATCACCAGCTTGGCCTGTTGTTCGGCATCGCCAAGGGGGCGCTGTTGTGCATCGTAATCACCTTCTTCGCCGTCACGCTGGCCCCGGCCTACCGCCCGCAGGTCGTGGGTAGTCAGAGCGGCCGGATCGTTGCCGAGGTCATCACTCGCGCCGACGAGATCTTGCCCCGTGAGATCGCGGAGGCCGTCAATCCGTTCGTGAAACAGTTCGAAGACACGCTGCGGAACGGTGGCGATGCCACGCATCCCGCTGTCTCTGGACAGCCGTCGGCGCTGGTCGCGATCTGGGAAGGGGTGACATCGGCGGCTGCCTGGACGGGTGGCGGGCCGAGTGGGCAGGGGGGGCAGCAGGTTGGAGGGGGTGCCGCAGCGTTTGGCGGGCCGACGATGCCGGCCGGATGGAACGCGCCGGCCGCAGCCCAGCCAGCATCCGGCTTCGCGCCGCCGCCAAGGCCATCGGCCAGCGGCTTCACCGCGCCGGCTCAGGTCACTGCGCCGCCCCCAGCACCGAGCTTCGCACCTGCGGGGCCGCGGTATCAGGCGGTCCAGCCTCAAGTGCCTCCGCAGCCATTTCCGGTCGGCGCCCAGAGTCCGCTTCCGATCCGCTGACGAATGGCGGAGCAGGGCGAGGGAAGTCGCGTTCGCCCCTGAAAAACAGGAGCAAAAGCAGGGGAGCCTCAAACGGACATAAGAGACATTATCGGACGTAGGGGAGCGGTCCGGTTTCCCGGCTGATTGGCTATCTTCATCGCATGCCTCAGCCCCCTGCCACCGTGACGCTCGCCGACCTCGTGGCGGCCGTCCGTCGGTTTCGCGACGACCGCGATTGGTCGCAGTTCCACACGCCGAAGAACCTGGCTGCGGCGACCGCGATCGAGGCGGCGGAACTCCAGGAGCGGTTTCTCTGGAAGACCGACGCCGAGGTCGATCGAGATCTGGCCGACGCCGCCAAGAAAGCCGGCGTCGCCGAGGAGATCGCCGACGTCGTCATGTTCGCGATGCTGCTCGCCGACCGGCTCGGCATCGACCTGGCCGAGGCGATCCCCGCCAAGCTCGCGGCCAACGAGCGCAAATACCCGGTCAAGCTCGCCCGCGGCAATGCCCGCAAGTACACGGAACTCGGTGGGGGCTGACCGAAGAGATTGGCTCGCCGGAAAGGGCTCGTCAGCGTTTCATGGCCGTGACGAGTGAACGCAGCGATTGGATCCAGGCAAGCCATTGCTGGCGATTTCGGCCCGCCTGTTCTACAACTTCGTCGTAACGAAAAATCGTCCCGAAGGGTGTGAGCAAGTCGATGTCGGCCAACGCTTCGGGCAACGTCATGCCGCCTTTGGCGAGCATGTCTATGAGCGTGCCCAAGTCATGCGTGCGCGGATAATCTAAGCCGCGGATTGCCATCGCAGCCTTGAGCAATTTTTCAACAGCTTGTTGGGCATGAAATCCAAGCGTGTCGTCGTCCACGTCTGTGTCAAGCAAAAGCCGCTCCAGCACGAGCTCGTCTTGCTTCGCTTTCCGA
>CAMDDA010000037.1 GCA_945890755.1 Candidatus Kuenenia stuttgartensis | reverse complement strand
GGCCCTGTCGCGGGCCCGCACCGTGCTGCGGAAATGCCTGCAGCGAAAACTCGCCCTGGCAGGTGATGCATGAACCAACCAGCTTACGAACCCGCAGGCACCGATCAGATCACCGGCGATCGCAGCCGGCCAGAGGACGTCGTGCCCCCCGATGCCTGGCTCGACACGCTGATCGACGCCTATTTCGAGGGCGACATTGCAGAGTCGGATCGGGAGGCCTTGTCGCGCGAGCTGCGGACATCCCCCGCTGCCCGGCAGGCTTTCTGGGAAGCGGCACAGCTGCAGATGGCCCTCCGCGGATGGGCCGGTGATGCCTGGGGGCGTTTGGCTGCGGCAGCAGATGCTGGCGAGGCTTCGCGGTTGGGCGACGGCACGGACGACGGCAAGATCGGGCAGGCCGATCACGGCGGCGATCCGGCACGACCGCAGCCGCGGTTGGCGGCGGCTCTTGCGGCGGCGTTGACGATCGCCGGCCTGGTGGCTGGAGCAGGCGCGGCCTGGGCGATGGCTCCCCAGCTCTGGGGGCCGTCGCGGCTGGCGGTGGCCCTGGCCAACCCCAGTTTCGAGATTGAATCCGCGGGTGTGGGCGCGGCGGGTCCGGGCGTCGAGCGGCTCGAATCCCTGCCGGAAACCTTCAAGCAATGGCTCTCCGACCACGTGCGGGTCTGCGGCGCGGAGCAGGGGGTGATGCCTGCCCACGGCCAACGGATGGTGGCGTTCGAGCAGGCGTTGCCCGGGCCGGGCCCGGCGGCCGGGGGCCGGGCCGACTCCTGCGACATGTTTCAGCTCATCGATCTCACGCCCTATCGCGAGGCGATCGCGGCGGGTGAGTGCGGGCTTACGGCCACGGTGAAGGTGTTGGATGCGGGACCGCCTCGCCAGCAGGGAAGCAGTTTCTCCATCAAGCTGCACGTCTACGATCAGGAGCCCGCGTCAATCCTCGCTCGCTGGCCAGCGGTGCGATTCGATGCCCCGGCGATCGCCCACGAGCGCTGGCTTTCGAATGGTGCGACGGGAACACCGCAGTGGCAAGAACTGTCCGCAGGCGTGCTGCTGCCGAAGAGGGCCGTCTTCGCGGTGCTGCAGATCGATGCCACCAGCCTCGACCGGTCAACCGGGCGGCCCACCGCCACGTTCGACCGACACTACTGCGACGACGTGCGACTGACGATCTCGATTCCGGCGGCAACCAAATGACCTTGCGACTCACGACCTTGTGCGGACCGGCCGGACTGGCGCTCGTCTTCGGCTGCGCCCTGCTCATGCCATTGCGGCCGCAGCCCGCCGTTGCCGCGGAGGCGGTGGTCGCCGCACTGCCCGCGACGCAGACTGCGTTTCTCGCGCGGCATTGCGGGGCCTGCCACTCCGGTGAGTCGCCCGACAGCGGCGTGCGGCTCGACACCCTGCCGCTCGAGATTGCCACGAACGAATCGGCCGATCGCTGGCAGAAGGTTTTGAACGTGCTGAATTCGGGCGAGATGCCACCGGAAGACGAGCCACAGCCCTCCGCCGCCGACAAGGCCGCGTTTCTCGAAACGCTGGCCAAGAGCATGGTGGCGGCCCGGCGGGTGATCGGCGACCAAGGGCGGCTGCTCACGATCAGGCGGCTCAATCGGCGGGAATACCAAAATACGGTCGAAGACCTGCTCGGTGTCGTGCCCGACGTGAGCGAACTTCCCGCCGATGGCGGAGCAGGTGCGTTCGATACGGTTGGCTCGACGCTCTACATGTCGAGCGACCAGTTCGAGGCCTACCTTCGCGCGGGCTTGAAGGCCATCCGCGAGGCGGGCCTTGGGATCGCGAAAGATGCCGCGGAGGCGGGCCATCCGTCAGACACGATCCAGAAACTCCACAAGGAAGTGGAGGAGCCGGTGAACCGCCATTTCCGGAAATGGTGGGAATTCAGCGAGGATTCCCTCGCCCGATACGGCCAGTGGACGGCCGCGGTGGACGAAGCGGCGGCCCGGCCGGAGCATGTGGCACAGGCAGGCGAACTGCGGAAAAAGTGGGCCCACTGCCCGGAGCGGTTTTACGTGGAGTGGGGCCGCCTGGTGGGTGAGCCGAAGATCGCGCCGTTTGGGTTCAAGACCGGTGGCGATGCCGACTACAACGGCCGCAGCAAGCCGACGAAGCATGCCCCGACGTTCCGCAAGTATTTCGCCCTTCCGGCGGTCGATTCCGGGGCCTACCTCGGCATCCCGCCGCTCCATTCGGTGGAGATGAACGACGTGCCGGCCGGCTGGCCGGCAGGCCGCTACGTGTTTCGCTATCGGATCGCGGCGCTCGACGACGCCCCGCCGTTGCGGAGGTTCGTGCAGTTCGGCTTCCCGGGCACGAGCCCCGACAGCTTCGAGATTTTTTCCACCCACGAGGTGACCGGCACGCTCGCCAGCCCCCAGGTGCTCGAGATCCCCGTCACGATCTCGAAGGCCAGTGGCCGCCGATTCGGCATCCGCGAGCGGCGGCGGATCATGCGGGGCACGGAGAACGACATGTTCTTCGAGTCGTTCCGGGCGCACGGTCACGGGCCCCTGCCAGTCCTCTGGGTGGACTGGGTCGAAATCGAGGGCCCGCTGGCCGGGCCTGCGGTCGATCCGCCGCCCGCGCAGATTCGTGTCGCGACCCAGGATCGCGCCGCCGTCAAAGCCGCCGTCGAGGACTTCGCGCGGGGGGCGTTCCGCGGAGGCGACGTCTCCGACGACTTCATCGAGGGACTCGTCGGCTTTCACGAGCGACGGATGGTGAAGGGAGATTCCTTCACCGACGCGCTGCAGCACACGCTGGCGATCGTGCTCGCCTCCCCGCAGTTCCTCTACGTCGGCGAACCCGGCGTGGAGGGCGCCCCGCGGCCCCTGTCGGGTCGCGAGCTGGCCAATCGGCTGGCCTACTTTCTCTGGAGTCGCCCGCCCGACGCGGAACTCGTGGCGCTTGGTGATGCCGGCGAGCTTGCCAAGCCGAGGGAGTTGGCCCGACAGGTCGAGCGGCTGCTCGCGAGCCCCAAGGCCGATGACTTCTTTGCGAGCTTCATCGACCAGTGGCTCGGCCTCGAGCGGCTCGACTTCTTCCAGTTCGACCGCACGCTTCATCCTGAGTTCGACGACAGCATGAAGCTTGCCGCACGGCGGGAGGTGAGCGAGAGCTTCGCCCTGCTGGCCCGGGAAGGGGGGAGCCTCCGGCAGCTGCTGGATGCCGAGTATGTCGTGGTGAACGGGCTGCTGGCCGCCTATTACGGGCTCGAGGGCGTGCACGGCGATGCGTTTCGGAAGATCCCCGTGTCGTCCGCTTCGCACCGCGGCGGCCTCTTGGGGATGGCGGGCATTCTGGCCATGGGGGGCAACGGCATGCATACGAGCCCCGTCGAGCGCGGGGCCTGGGTGTTGCGGAAGGTGCTCGACGACCCGCCGCCGCCGCCCCCCCCCAACATTCCCCAGCTGTCGCGGCTCGACGGCCAGCTGCTCACCGTGCGCGAGCGGGTGGCGATGCATGCCGAGGCGGCCCAGTGCGTGAGCTGCCATCGGCGGATCGACCCGATCGGATTCGGCCTGGAGAACTTCGATGCCGCCGGGCTGTGGCGGACGACCGACCGTGTCACGCGGGGCGCGGGGGCCAAGATGGAAGTGCGGGAGTGGGATATCGACCCCTCCGGTGAATTGCCCGACGGAGCCGCCTTCGCGTCGTTCGACGAGTTGAAGGCGTGCGTTGCAGCACGGCCCGAGGGCTTCAGTCGCCGGCTGGCCGAAGGACTTATCGAATATGCCCTCGGCCGACGGGCGTCGATCGCCGACGACGAGCTGATCGCCGGGATCGTCGCTCGCGCCGCCAAAGAGGATCTGTCGGTGCGGGCCTTCATCCAGGCCGTCGTGGCCAGCAAGGAGTTTCAGACCAAATGAGCGGGAGCCAACCCATGAACCGTCGTCCTCATTTGCCTCATCGTCGCCAGGTCCTCCGAGCGGCGGGCGTGTCGCTGGCGTTGCCGTTTTTGCCGTCTGCTGTCAGGCGTGGCTTCGCGGCCGAGCAGCCCGTGGCCGCGGCCAAGCGGCTGGTGGTGCTGTCGCTGGGCTACGGCGTGACGTCGGAAAGCTGGTTTCCCGATCGGTCGAGCGTCGGGCCAGACTACGTGCTCCCGGCGGGACTCGCGCCGCTTCAGCGGCATCGCCAGCGGTTCTCGATCATTCAGGGCCTGTCGCACAAGCATTCCAACGAGGCCCACTGGGGAAGCACCTTCTACCTGACCGGAGCGAATCGTTACGCCGGCGGTGGCATGTTTTCCAACACCGTCTCCATGGATCAGGTGGCGGCGGAAACGCTCGGGAAAGAGACCCGATTCTCGTCGTTGCAGTTCACGAGTCGCGATGTCGTCGAGTCGGGGCATGGTCCGGGGCTGTCGCTCGCCTGGGATCGCCAGGGCAAGCCGCTGGCCGGGCTCGACACGCCCGTGGCCGCATATGCCCGCCTGTTTGGCGACGAGGGGGCGTCGCAGCAGGAGCGGGCTGAGATGCTGGCCGACCAGCGCAGCATCCTCGACGTCGTCTTGAGCGATGCGAAATCATTCGAGCGGCGGCTGTCGGCCCATGATCGACGCAAACTCGACGAGTATTTTCAGTCGATCCGCGGGATCGAAGTACGGCTGGCCAAGGAGAAGGAGTGGCTGGGACGACCGAAGCCCAAGCCGGGGCTGGCCGAACCCGGCGAGACGCTGGCCGGCGAGCAGGAGATGCGGTTGATGTACGACATCATCGTGGCCGCGCTCCGCACCGACTCGACGCGGGTGATCACCTACCGCCAGCCACTCGACAGCCTGCTCAGGAGCATGGAGATCGACATGAAGGCTCACGACATGAGCCACTACGATCCAGGCCCCAAACTCGATGCATCCCGGCGTCGTGATCTCAAGCAGAGCGACATGCTGGCCGCGCTGCTCGACTCGCTCGAGCGTACGCCCGATGCCGACGGCACGACCCTGCTCGACAACACGGTGGTCGTGATGGGCAGCAACATTCGGTCGAGCCACCATCTCGACAACTGCCCGACGCTCGTGGCGGGCGGCGGCGCGGGCATCCTGCAGGGGCGGCACACCGTGCTCGCCGCCAAGCAGACGCCGCTGTGCAACCTCTGGCTGACGCTCCTGCAGGGTCTGGGGGCCGACGTCACCTCGTTCGGCGATTCGACGGCAACAATTCCAGAGATCATCGCATGATCGTTGCGCCGCGCGTGAGCGGGTTCTCGACTGCCGGGAGGATCTCCCTGGTATGGGTCGTGGTGCAGGCTGCTGCCGCGTCGGCCTTCGCAACCGAGCCTGCCGGCTTCGCGGCGCACGCGAAGCCCTTCCTCGCGGCCCACTGCACCGCCTGCCACGGCACCGAGGAGCCCGAGGCCAAGCTCGATCTCGAATCGCTCACTGCCGACATGACCGCTCAGGCCACCGCCGCCACATGGGCGGCTGTGCTCCGCAAGATCGTCACCGGGGAGATGCCCCCGGAGGACGAGCCCCGGCCGGCGGATGCGGAACTCGATCGCATGATCGGCTGGATCCGCGAGCAACTCGTGCAGGCCAGTCCGGCGACGCTCGCGCTGCACGACGGCGGCAGCGGCAACGTGGTCGAGCACCGGCTGCTCTTCGATCCGGCATTCACCGCGGCCTTCCGCTCGCCGGCCCGCCTGCGGCGGCTGGGGCCTCAGCAGTACGAAGCCTTCACCAAGACGATCACGATCGGACCGGGCGGCACGCTCACCGACGGCATCAATCTCCCGTTCATGCCCGACAGCCGGGGCGTGTTCTCCGACTTCGGTGCACCCGCGATCGACGAGCCGACGACGGGGCAGCTCCTCCGGACCGCGCTGTTTCTCGTGCAGCAGCAGACGGGTTTTGAAATCAAGGACGGGGCCTTCACGCCGCTGCGCCGCGGGGCCTGGGTGCCCGGCACGGCCGGGTCGGCCGGGAACGGCATGCCGCCGGAGTTTCGAAAGCTGATGGACGAATCACAGGAGATCACCGACGCCGATCTGGAGGCCGCGGTCGCCGCCCAGTTTCGGATCGTGCTCCAACGGGAGCCGACGGCCGAGGAGGCGGAGCGGTTCACGGCGTTCATGAAGCGGTGCGTCGCCGACTCGGGCCGGGTGATCGGCGGCCGTCATGGACTCGCCGCGGTGTTCCTCCTTCCCGAGGCCGTCTACCGGCTCGAACTCGGCGGTGAGCCGGCCGCCGATGGCCGTGTGCGGCTCAGCTCCCGGGAGATCGCGCTCGGCATCGCCCGCACACTCACCGACCGGCCGCCCGAGCCCTGGCTGCTCGCCGATGCCGCCGCAGGCGGGCTCGACAGCCGCGAGGGCGTGGCAGCCGCGATCACGAAGATCCTCGACGATCCCCGGCCGAGCGTGATGCCCGGAGTGCTCAAGGGCACGCATGTGAAACCGCCGTTCCTGCGATTCATCCGGGAGTTTTTCGGCTACCCGCGGGCGACCGATGTGTTCAAGGACGGGCTCGACCCGCTCGGTCGCGGCCTGCAAGGCAACCCCGACCATTCCGGCAAGGCCCTCGTGGAGGATGCCGACGCCCTCGTGGTGAGCATCCTGGAACAGGATCGGCAGGTGCTCCGCGAACTGCTCACGACGAACAAGGCCTTCGTGGCAGTGGGCATGCACGAGATCGCCATCAAGCGGCGGCCGCTCACCGTGAAGGCACTGGAGGATCTGCGGGCCAAGGAACCGGAGACCTACCGGAAGAAGTGGGGCGATGTCGCCCCGGCCGACCTGCCGACACGGGCGATCGACAAGCAGGGAGGGGTTTACTTTTACTGCCAGGGCTACGGACTCGACGAGTTTCCCGAGTCGCAGCCGGTCGAGTTTCCCGCCTCCGAGCGGGCGGGCCTGCTCACCCATCCGGCCTGGCTGGTGGCCTGGTCGGGCAACTCGGAGAACCACGTGATCTTCCGGGGCAAGTGGATCCGCGAGCGGCTCTTGGGCGGCCTCGTGCCGGAGGTGCCGATCACCGTGGACGCCGTGCTGCCCACCGACGCCGACAAGACGCTCCGGGAGCGTATGGACGTGACGCGGGCCGACTACTGCTGGCAGTGCCACCGGCTGATGGATCCGCTCGGCCTGCCGTTCGAGCAGTTCGACCACTGGGGCCGCTTCCGCACCGACGAACTCGGCAAGCCCGTCGTCACGGCTGGCGGCGTGACCTATGCGGGCGATCCCTCGATCGAAGGCGACGTTTCCGATCCGTTCGCACTCATCCGCCGGCTGGCCGACGCGCCGCTCGTCGAGCAGATGTTCGTCCGCCACGCCTTTCGCTTCTTCATGGGCCGCAACGAAGAGCTGGGCGACGGCCCGGCGCTGCGGGCGGCCTGGCAGGCCTACCGCGAGCACGACGGCAGCGTGCGTCGCATGGTCGCGGAACTGCTGCTCTCCGATTCCTACTTGTATCGAGTGCCCGCACGCGCGGCTGCCGAGCGGGCGTCTGCCAGCCACTCCCCCTGACCACATTCCGGGAAACCTCGCCATGAACTTTCAGGCCATGCAGCTGCACCGCCGCGATCTGCTTAAGCATGTGTCGCTCGGGGCGGGCTCGATCCTGCTCGCACCGATCCTCTCGCGGCTCCAGGCCCATGCCGACGGCCGTCCGATCACCGCCAAGCGGTTCGTGTTCGTGATCGAGAGCAACGGCCTGCCGCCCGACCACATCGCCCCGGTGGGCACCGGCCGCCGCCACCGCCCGCAGAAGCCGATGACCGGCGAATCGCCGTTCGTCGATCTCCCGCTCGCCGACCAGAAGCTGCCGGTGCCGCTCGAGGCGCTCGAGCCCTTCAAGGATCGGCTCACGCTCGTCAACGGCCTCTCCAGCCGCATCTGCCCCGGCGGACATTCGAGCAACTTCGGCACGCTCGCCAGTCGCTCCGTGCCCACGGGGAGTTCCAATGCCGTGGGCGAGACGATCGACTGGGCCCTCGGCCGGGGACTGCCGGCGATCTTTCCGCACGTGGGCCTCGGGATCGCGGTGCAGCCGAGCAAGGGAATCATCTACAACTGCACCGCGTCGGGCGTCGGCCAGAAGCTGCCCACGATCTGCAAGCCCGAGATCGCCTATGCGGCGCTGTTCGGCAGCATCGCCAATGGCTCCGCCCAGGAGTCCTTTCGCGCCCAGACGAATCTGCTCGACTTCATGACCGACGAGGTGAAGCGGGTGGAGCGGCATCTGGCCGGCCCAGAGCGGGAGCAACTGGGCAGCTACCTGGCCGCCTTCGAGACGCTCCACGACCGGCAGAGCCGGCTCAATGACATCGCGCACACGCTCCGCGAGCAGGCGCCCGTGGCGAGCGACAAATACACCTCTGACGTCGAGACCGACCGGCTCGACGCCCACTTCGACATCGGCGCGGCCGCCCTGATCACGGGGCTCACGAACGTGCTGACGATCTCGTCGGGTGTCGGTGATGCCGACATCTACATGCGGTTCAGCGGCCTGGGGATCAACATCGACAAGCACCAGATCGGCCACGGGGCGAGCTACGAGGGCAAGACGGCCGACGAGCTGGCGATGATCATCCGCCACTTTCACGTCGGCCAGGTGGCCCGGCTCGTCCGCAAGCTCGAGGCCATGCCCGAGGGGGACGGCACGATGATGGACAACACCGTGATCGTCTACATGAGCGACGGGGCCGAGGCCCATCACAGCCGCTGCTGGGAGTGGCCGATGGTGGTGATCGGAAACGCCGGCGGCCGGCTGCGGGCGGGCCGCTACGTCGACTACCCCGGCTACGGCCAGAAGGGGCATCGCACGCTGGCGAACCTCTACATGACGTTCCTCCACGCCGCCGGCCTGCCCTGCGACACCTTCGGGATGCCCGATCCGAATCTGGCCGACTTCGATCAGGAGGGGCCGCTGGCGGAATTGATCGCGTAACGATGCGGCCGTCGATCAGCGACGGATCCCGGCAGCGGCCCGGCAGCTCATGGCCCCGGCAGCGGGCCGGCGGTCGAGAGCCGAATGCGGCAGAGGTAGGAGTCGGCCGTGATGTAGAGCGTGCGGCCATCGCCGCCGAAGCCGCAGTTGGCCGTCGCCTGACCCGTGAGGAGCGTGCCCAGGTGGGTGCCGTCGGGCGCGAAGACGAGCACGCCGCCGGGCCCTGTCGCGAACACGTTGCCCGCCACGTCCACCTTCAGTCCGTCGGGCAGACCCTTTCTGCGCGACTTGAAGAGCTGCGTGCCGTCGAAGAACGTCCGCCCCTCGTCGAGCGTGCCGTCGGCCTCGACCGCGAACACCTTCCACAGCGGGGCCTCGGGATCGGACTGGGCCACGTAGAGCAGTTTCTCGTCGGGCGAGAAGCAGATCCCGTTGGGCCGGGTCATCGTGTCGCACAGGAGCGTCACCTCGCCGTCGGGCGTCACCCGATAGACGCCGCAGAAGTCGAGCTCGCGCCGCTCGTCGCTCCAGCCCTTGGGCAGGCCGTAGGGCGGGTCGGTGAAATAGATCGACCCGGACGAGTGCACGATGCAGTCGTTGGGACTGTTGAACCGCTTGCCGCGGTAGTTGTCGGCCACCGTCCGCTTGCCACCGCCCGGCGTGAGGCGGCTCACGCGACGATCGCCGTGTTCGCAGGAAATGAGATGGCCCTGCCGGTCGAGTGTGAGCCCGTTGCATCCCCGCTCGCTCCCATACGCCCCCGGGCCGGTGAAGCCGGCGGGCTCGAGAAACACGCTCAGGCCCTCTCCGTCCTTGAACCGCATCACCCGATTTCGCGGAATGTCGCTGAACAGGACCGCCTGCTCCCCCTCGAGCCATACCGGCCCCTCGGCCCACGCAAACCCGCCCGCGAGCACCTCGATCACCGCGTCGGGAGGCACGAGGGCGTCGAGTCGCGGATCAAGCCGCTCGATCGAGCCGAGCGTGGGCAGGAGGTCGGGCGGCCCGCCTTCGGCCGCGGCCGAGCCGCACGCGAACAGACACACGCAGGCCAACAGACTGACGCACCTGCTCGATCGCCATCGACTCATGACACTGTTCCTCCGGAATGGGGTGCTCGCGGTACGATTGTGTCATGACCGACGCAGCCGTCCAAGCCGAAGAGCGCGATCTCAGTCCGCGTGCATTCGTGGTGATGGGCGTGTGCGGTGCGGGTAAGACGGAGGTCGGCCGGCAGCTCGCCGAGGCGCTGCAGTGGACCTTCGTCGATGCCGACGATTTCCATCCGCCCGCCAACGTCGAGAAAATGCGAGCAGGCACGCCGCTCACCGATGCCGACCGCTGGCCTTGGCTCGATGCCCTCGCGGCGGTCCTGCAGAAGGCGACGGACGGTCAGCACGCCATCGTGCTGGCCTGCTCCGCGCTCGCCCGCCGCTACCGCGACCGGCTCGGCCTGCCGCACCCACGAATCCGCCTCGTGCATCTCGACGACGCAGGGGGCGTGATTCGCGAGCGGATGAGATTGCGGGCCGGTCACTTCATGCCGGCTGCGCTCCTCGACAGTCAACTGGCCATCCTCGAACGGCCGGCTCCGGACGAGCGGCCGATCGTCGTGGACGTGGCGAGCGCGCCGGAGGCGATCGTCCGTGATATCCTCACCCGGTGCCCCGATTCAACCTGAGTGCTGAACGACGAAGGTGTCGTCGGCATCGCCAATGAAGACAGGAAACCTGTGTATGGACGAGCTGGTTGTGCAGCGAGTTG
Source organism: Candidatus Kuenenia stuttgartensis (assembly GCA_945890755.1). Taxonomy (GTDB): domain Bacteria; phylum Planctomycetota; class Planctomycetia; order Pirellulales; family UBA1268; genus QWPN01. The sequence continues at coordinate 8,633 of CAMDDA010000037.1, read as the reverse complement.
CGAGTCGCGCGGGAGCCATTCTGGTGTGGATCGGGGGCACTCTGCTCGTGCTGGCGTCAGCCATCACGAGCCAGGCCGCAGATCCCGCGGGGCCCAACCTGCTCGTCTTCCTGGCCGATGATCTCGGGGCCAAGGATCTCGGCTGCACGGGCAGCACCTGCTATCGCACGCCGGCGATCGACGGCCTCGCCGCGGACGGCATGTCATTTGGCCGCGGCTACGCCGCCTGTCCGGTCTGCTCGCCGACCCGGGCGGCGTTCATCACGGGCCGGCACCCGGCTCGGGTGGGCATCACGAACTTCATCGGCGGAAATCGCCGCGGGAAGCTGCTACCGGCGGAGTACCGGTCTTCCCTGCCCGAGGCCGAGGTCACGGTGCCGGAACTCCTGCAGCAGGCGGGCTATGCCACCGGCTGTTTCGGGAAGTGGCACCTCGGTTCGCCGGCCCAGGTGCGACGGCATGGCTTCGATACGGTGGGTTCGAACGCCTCCGGGCCCGGAGGCGGGCCGGCGCACGATCCGTTGCACGCCCGGGCGATCGCCGCGCAGGCCTCTTCGTTCATCGAAAGCAACGAGGGGCGGCCGTGGTTCTGCTACGTGCCGATGCACTCGGTGCACGTGCCCCTCAAGGCCCGCACGGAATTGGTCGCGGAGGAGCGGGGGCGTGTGGCCACTTTGCCGCCGCACGAGGGCCCACGAGAAGTGCCGGAGGGCGACCGCATGGCGCGGGCCGTGCAAGACCTGCCCGTCTATGCCGCGATGATCCGCGAGCTCGACGAGACCGTGGCCGAGGTGCTCGCCACCCTCGAACGCACGGGCCAGGCGGGCGACACGCTCGTCATCTTCACCAGTGACAACGGCGGACTGTCGACGGCCGAGGGCTCACCGACGTCGAATCTGCCCCTCCGGGCCGGAAAGGGCTACGTCTACGAGGGGGGCATCCGGGTGCCGCTGCTGGTGCGGTGGCCAGGTGTCGTCGCCGCGGGAACGACCTGCGACGTGCCGGTCACGACGCTCGACGTCGCGGCCACGCTGCTCGATGTGGGTGGATGTCGACTCCCGGCCGAACATGTCCTCGACGGCACGAGCCTGCGGCCGCTGCTTACGGCCGCGGCGCCACTCCCGCCGCGAGATCTTGTCTGGCACTACCCCCACTATTCCAACCAGGGCGGCAGGCCGAGCGGCGCGCTCATCGCCGGTGACGGACCGCCGGCTGGGACGGAGAAGATCGTCGAGCACTTCGAGGATGGCCGCGTGGAACTCTTCGACCTTGCCGCCGACCCGGCCGAGCAGCACGACCTGGCCGCCGAGCGACCGGATCGGGCCCGTGCGCTCCAGGAGCGGCTCGCGGCCTGGCGGGCGGCAGTCAAAGCCAAGATGCCGACGCCCGATCCGGAGGCTGTCGGAAGGAACGCCACCGCTACGCCATAGTGGGTTCTGGTCGTCCGGTGGGCTACTTCTTCGTCCAGCCCGTGCCGTCGGGGCGGTCTTCGAGCACGATGCCCGCCTCCGTGAGCTTGGTGCGGACGAGATCGGCCGTGGCGAAATCCTTCGACTTCCGGGCATTGGCCCGGATCTCGATGATGAGGTCCATGAGCTTGCCCACGAGCGCCTCATCGGCGCCGCCGCTCGCCACCTGCGGGGCCTTGAGGAACAGGCCGAGCGTGCCGGGGAGTTCTCGAAGCACGAGCATCATCGCGTCGAGCGCCGCCAGTTCGGCGGCGGGCTTCTTCGCCTCGAGGCCGTGCTGGTCGATGAACTTGTTGGCCGTGCGCACGAAGTCGAAGAGCGTCGCGATCGCGATCGCCGTGTTGAAGTCGTCGTCCATCGCGGCGAGGAACTTCGTGCGGAGTTCTCGCGCGTCGTCCCCCACGCTCCCCGCGGCGGCGTCGCCCTCGCGGCGGCTGCGGGAGGGCAGGGCATAGAACGACTTCCCGCCGATCCGCTCGTAGCGGGCGAAGAGCCGCTCGAAGGCCTCCATCGCCCGGGCACTCTCGCCCAGCGGTTCCTCGCCGAAATGGATCGGGCTGCGGTAGTGCGTCGAGAGCAGGAGCAGCCGGATCACCTCCGGGCGGTGGCGGCCGAGGAGATTCTTGAAGGGCTCGGCGCCGGTGGACTTCGAGATCTTCGTCGCAGCCTGCGCCGCGGCATCGTCGGCCGCCGACGGCTCGGCGCCGCGGGGCCGGCCGCCGACCTTGCCCGCGGCTCCCGCCGCCTGCATCAGGCCATTGTGCATCCAATAGGTGGCCATCGGGCAGTCGTGGAGCGACTCGCTCTGGGCGATCTCGTTCTCATGATGCGGGAATACGAGGTCGAGGCCGCCCCCGTGGATGTCGAAGTGGGGGCCGAGGATCGCCTTGCTCATCGCCGAGCACTCGATGTGCCAACCCGGCCGCCCCTTGCCCCAGGGGCTGTCCCACGACGGCTCGCCCGGCTTCGCCTGCTTCCAGAGGGCGAAGTCGGCGGCCGACCGCTTCCGCTCCGCGGTCGAACCCCCTTCGCCCTGCGTCTGATCGACCGAGCGATTGGTGAGCTTGCCGTAGTCTGAATCCTGTGTCACGTCGAAGTAGACGTCGCCGTCACTGGCGTAGGCACAGCCCTTGGCGATCAGCCCCTCGATGAAGGTGATGATCGTGCCGATGTGCTCCGTGGCCTTCGGCATCGAGTCGATGCTTTCGACACCGAGGCAGGCCAGGTTGTCGAGGTAGTCGGCCGTCATCTCTTCGGCCAGCTTCGCCATCGTCGTGCCGCGGGTCGCACTCTCGGCGATGATCTTGTCGTCCACGTCGGTGATGTTGACCACCCACGTGACCGACCAGCCGGAATAGGTCAGGTAGCGCTTGACGGTGTCGAAGATCACCGGCCCGACCATGTGGCCGATGTGGCTCGGCTTGTAGACCGTCGGGCCGCAGAGATACATCCCCACGTGGCCGGGCTTCACCGTGACCAGCGGCGTCTTCTTCTTCGAGAGCGTGCTGTAGATATCGATCGTGGGAAGGGACGTCGTCGCCTCGGTCGTCGCCATCTGGTCTCGTCGCTCCGGTGTCTGGTCGTCGGGAATCGTCCGCCTACCGCTCCAGCAGCACGACGCACTCGGCGCCGATCGCCAGTTCCTCGCCGATCGGCCCGACCGATTCACCCGTCTTGGCCTTGAGCCAGACGGCCTCCTCGGCGATGCCGAGCACCTCGGCGATCCGGCGGCGGATCGCCGGACGATGCGGCAGGATTTTGGGACGCTGGGCAAAAATCACGCAATCCAGATTTACGATTCGCCAGCCCGCGGCCGCCACGCGGTCGGCCGCCGCCCGCAGCATCGTCGCGGAGTCGCGGCCCCGGTTGGCAGGATCGGTGTCGGGAAACAGTTCGCCGATGTCGCCGAGAGCCGCCGCGCCGAGCAGGGCGTCGGTGATCGCATGGAGGAGTACGTCGGCGTCACTGTGGCCGATGGTCCGGCGGTCGTGGGGGATCGTGATCCCGCCGAGCACCAGGCCATCGCCGGGGCCGAGCCGGTGCGTGTCGTGACCAAGACCGACGCGAAGCGAAACAGCTCTGTCTGGCACCGGAGGCTCCCGAAGGCGAAACGATGGGGAGATGGTCGCATTCCTGCGGCGGTGCGGCAAGAGAAGCCGCTTGGGGGCACCGTGCTGCGGCCCGCGGACGCCCGAACACGGACGCTTGGTAGACTGCTGGGATGTCAACCGCCCCACAGCTGCGTCCCGTGCCCGTTGATGAATATCTCGACGGCGAGAGCCGTGCGGAGCGGAAGCATGAGTACATCGACGGGGTCGTCTACGCGATGGTGGGGGCGACGAATGCCCACAACCGCGTCGCGACGAACGTCACCGGCCTGCTGCACGCCCAACTGCGCGGCAAGACGTGCCAGGTCTACAACGCCGACGCCAAGGTCCGCGTTCGCCTCCCTTCGGGCACGCGTTTCTACTATCCCGACGCCTCCGTGGTGTGTCAGCCGAACCAGCCTGGAGACACGTTCAACGACGCGGCCGTCGTGATCATCGAGGTGCTCTCCGAATCGACCCGCCGCACCGACGAGCACGAGAAAAGGGAGGCCTACGCGGCGATCGACACGCTGCTCGTCTACGTGCTGCTCGAGCAAGATACGGCCGCGGCCGTCGTCTATCGCCGTGGTGACGCCGGATTCGCCCGCGAGGTCTTCGTCGGTCGCGATGCGGTCATCCCGCTCCCGGAAGTGGGCTGCGAGCTCCGACTCGCCGACGTGTACGCCAATGTCGTGCTGCCCGAATGATGACCTCAGTCATTGCCGTCGAGGGGCTCGCCAAGGAGTACCGCGTCTACGACAAGCCGGAAGGGCTCGGAGCGAGCCTCCGCGGGCTCTTCCGCCGGAAGAGCCGGGCCGTCGAGGCGCTCAGGGGAGTCGATCTCACGGTCAATCGCGGTGAGTTCGTGGCCCTGCTCGGGCCAAACGGCGCCGGGAAGACGACGTTCCTCAAGCTGCTCTCCGGGATCATCACGCCCTCGCGGGGCACCGCCCGCGTGCTCGGCCACGTGCCCTGGGAGCGGGCCGACGACTTTCGCCGCCGGTTCGCCCTCGTGATGGGGCAGCGGAACCAGCTCTGGTGGGACCTGCCCGCCGCCGAGAGTTTTCGCTTGCACAAGGAGATCTATCGGCTCGATGCCGCCCGGTTCGAGCGGGTGCGGGACGAACTCGTCGATCTGCTCGGCGTGCGAAAGCTGATCCTGCAGCCCGTGCGGGAGCTGTCGCTCGGCGAGCGGATGAAGCTGGAACTGGTGGCCGCGCTGCTGCACGAGCCGGAGGTGCTCTTCCTCGACGAGCCGACGATCGGCCTCGACGTCGTCGCCCAGCACACGATCCACGAGTTCCTCCGGCACGTGCAGGCCGAGCGGCGGACGACGGTGATCCTCACCACGCACTACATGAAGGACGTGGCCGCGCTTTGCGAGCGGGTCGTGGTGATCACCCACGGCGACATCCTCTACGACGGTTCGCTGGCCGAAATCGTCGATCGGTTCACGACCCACAAGATCGTCACGCTCGATCTCGACGAGCCGCCGGCCCCCGGGGCGCTCGAGCGATTCGGGTTTCCCTGCGAGATCCGCGGGCCGCAGGTCGTCATGCGGATCGACCGCAGCCGGATCGCCGACGTGCTGCCCGAGATCTTGCGAGGAGCGGGCGTCCGCGACGTGTCGGTCGAAGACGTGCCGCTCGAAGAGATCGTGGCCGGGCTCTTTCGCTCGGGGAGAACGCGGCCGGCAGAGCCGGCAGAGGTCTCGGCATGAGCTCCGCCGCCCCGACCGCCGCCGACCGCCCGGGACGGCTCGCCGAGCTTGCCGCGCGGCTCCGCATCTGGTGGACGATGCTCGTGATCTGCCTGGAGGAGCGGCTCGCCTACCGGGGCGACTTCATCCTCGGCACGGCGATGCGGTTCCTGCCGATCGTCACGCAGGTGTTTCTCTGGACGGCGGTCTTCGCGGCCACCAGCCGCTCCGACATCGCGGGCTACTCGAAGACCGACATCGTGGCCTACTACCTGCTCACGATGGTCACGCGGGCCTTCTCCAGCATGCCGGGCCTCGCCGGCGGCGTCTCCCGCAGCATCCGTGACGGCTCCATAAAATAGTATCTCGTGCAGCCGGTTGACTATGTGTCGTTTCTGCTGGCCGCCCGGATCGCCCACAAGCTCGTCTACTACGCCGTCGCGATCCTGCCGTTCGCCGTCGTATTCTGGATCTGCCGCAGCTATTTTCCACCGCTGCCCGACGCCGCCACGATCGCGGCCTTCATTGCGTCGCTGCTCCTCTCGTTCCTGCTCGGCTTTTTCATGGAGGCCACGCTCGGCATGCTCGGGTTTTGGGTGCTGGAGGTGTCGAGCATCGTGTTCGCCTACATGCTGGTGCAGTACCTTCTTTCGGGCCACATGTTCCCGATCGACATGCTCGCCGGTATCCCCACGGGCATCGCGGGGGTAGACGTGGCAGACGTCGTCCGCTGGCTCCCCTTCGAATACACGGCCTACTTTCCGGCGGCGGTCTGGCTCGGTAAGGTGCAGGGGGCCGAACTCGGCCGCGCCCTGGCGATCGAGGCGGCCTGGGTCGTCGCCATGGCGGTCGCGTGCCGGATCGTCTGGTGGCGAGGCACGCGGCGTTATTCGGCCTACGGAGGCTGACGATGGGCCGCTACCTCTCCATCTTCGGCACATTCGCCCGGGCCTGTCTCGTTCGCGACATGACGTTTCGGGCGAACTTTCTGCTCGAGTGCGTGACGAGCCTCGGCTGGATGTCGATGAACCTCGCCTTCTACCTGCTCGTGTTCCAGTTCACGCCGGAGATCGGCAAGGGGACGGGCTGGTCACGGGAACCGTTCTTCGCGTTCGTCGCCACTGGTCTGATCATCAACTCGATCGTGCAGGCGCTCTTCATGCCGAGTGCCGAGGAGCTCACCGAGATGGTCCGTACGGGTGGGCTCGACGCCGTGCTCGTGCGGCCGCTCGATGCCCAGTTTCTGCTGTCGATGCACCGCGTCGATTTCTCGTCGTTCGCCAACGGGCTCGTGGGCTGCGGGCTTCTCGCCTGGGCGCTCGCGCGGATGGACCATGCTCCGCCGCCGATCGCCTGGTTGCTCTATCCGCTGCTCGTCGTCTGCGGCGTGGCGATCCTCTACTCGCTCGTGATCATGCTCGCCGCCGCCACGATCCTCATGGGTCGCAATCAGAGCCTCTACGACTTCTGGTTCTACCTCACGAATTTCTCCCGCTACCCCGCCGAGATTTATTCAGGGCCGTGGGGCGGTCCACTCCGCGCCCTGTGCACGTTCGTGATCCCGATCCTGCTCGTCGTCAACGTGCCGGCCCGCGTCATCGCCCAGCCGCTCGTGGGCGATGCCTGGTGGCCCGTCGCCGGTGCCGTCGCGGCCGCGGCCGCGACGCTCGTGATCTCGCGGGTCGTGTTCCAGCGGGCCCTGGCCCGGTATCGCAGCGCGTCGAGTTAGGCCTGAGAGAGGGAGTTTGTCGTGCGCCCGAAGCTTCATGAAGACATCGCCGCCACGTCGATCGGCCTGACGATCGTGGCCCTCGCCCTGGCCGTCACCTGGACCGCGCGTCCGGAGCGGGAGCCGGCCAGTCGTGCGGCCCATCCGAAGGGCTGGCCGACGCCGCTCTCGGCCACGATCGACAAACCGCAGACGTGGGCCGATTCGCCGCTCGAAGCACTGCGAGACAAGAAGGGGAAGAGCGTGGCAGTGCCCGTGGTGATGGGCATGGGCTGGGTCGTGCTCGTGGGGATGGCGGGGGCGGCGCTCGGCGGGCGGTCGGTGGTGCGGAGCCTGGCGGGCACGGTGGCGATCGCGGTCCTGGCCTGCTCGGCCTATCTGCTGGCCGGCCAGAAGGTCATCCATTACTACAACCTCGAGTATCCGCTCTGGGCCCTCGCGGTCGGCCTCTTGATCGTCAATCTCGCCCGGGTGCCGGCCTGGCTCGGCCGGGCGCTGGCCGGCGAGTTTCTGATCAAGACCGGCCTTGTGATCTTCGGAGCCGAGGTGCTCTTCAGCCGGCTGCTCGAACTCGGCCTACCGGGGCTCATGACGGCCTGGATCGTCACGCCGATCGTGCTCGTGACCACGTATCTCGCCGGCGTGCACCTTCTCAAGATCCCGTCGCGGTCGCTCTGCATGGTCGTGTCGGCCGACATGTCGGTGTGCGGCGTGTCGGCGGCGATCGCCACGGGGGCGGCCTGTCGGGCGAAGAAGGAAGAGCTGTCGCTGGCGATCGGCCTGTCGCTCTTTTTCACCGTGATCATGATGGTGGTGATGCCTCCGTTCATCTCGTGGCTGGGGCTCGATCCGATCGTGGGGGGCGCCTGGATCGGGGGCACGATCGACGCCACCGGTGCCGTCGTCGCCGCCGGCGAGGCCCTCGGCAAGGAGGGGGGCGAGGTGGCGGCCACCGTGAAGATGATCCAAAACTCCATGATCGGCGTGATTGCATTCGCCGTCGCCGTCTACTGGGTGGGCTGGGTGGAGCATGACGGCTCGGCGCGCGAAGGCTCGCTCGCGGCCGAGGCTTGGCGGCGGTTTCCGAAGTTCATCCTCGGCTTTCTTGCGGCCTCGATCATCTGCTCGTGGCTCTTCACCCGCTCGCCGGAGGCCGCGCTCTGGGTGGACGGCGCCACGACGGGCTTCACGTCGCGGCTGCGGGGCTGGCTGTTCTGCGCCGGCTTCGTCTGCATGGGGCTGCAGACCAACTTCCGCGAACTGGCCCCGGCGCTTGGCAGCGGCCGGCCGCTCGTGCTCTACCTGGGCGGCCAGTTCCTGAACCTCGTGCTCACGCTCGGCATGGCGAGCCTCACGTTCGGCTGGCTGTTCCGAAAGGTGGTGGAGCCATGAGCAGGCCGCAGGCCACACGGCTCGAGACGAAACGGCTCATGCTCGGCATCGTGGCGGTGAGTGCGATCTGGGTCGGTCTGCTGCCGGCTCTGCTGCGGTGCCCGGCCATCGCCCGGCACGTCGCCCGGATGGAGGAGCGGGGAGTGAATCCCGCGGCCATGTATTACACGGAACTCGACCGCCTGCCGCTGCGGCCCGACTGGATCGATCGCCGCCTCACGCTCTGGCCGTAGCCCGGCACAGGCCTCGCGACTACA
>CAMDDA010000036.1 GCA_945890755.1 Candidatus Kuenenia stuttgartensis | reverse complement strand
ATCCGGAAAATCCTCACGCATCTTGGCGAACCGCTTGAGCCACCGCCGGTGTCACCCGCTCGTGGCCCGCCCACCGACTGGGGCGAGCTCGTGCAGATCCATGACGATCGCGAAGTCTTTCAAGCCTCGCCCGACGAACGGCCCGCGATCGACATCCACAACTGGCTCTGAGCGGTGCCGGACGTGAGGCATCACGGCCCTGGCCGGGCGACTCGGGAGACGGTCTGCGCCGAGGCGAGAAACTCATCACTCCGGGGGGGGTAGCCGGACATTCTGGAGAGTGCTTCTTGGGGCCGGGAGACGAAAACACGAAACACGCGGCTCACGAGCCGCTCATCAAATCGAGAGTGGCTGTGGAAGTGCCATTGGCCGGACTATCCTTTCTCGAAACGCCCCGCACCCGCTTCGGTGGCGTTTTTCTGACGTCTGCGCAGACCGCGTTCCAGTCGGCTGTTCCCGGGGCTTCGACGCCTCGCGTCCGACGCCGGTCAGAGGCTGTGGATGTCGATCACGGGTGGGAGAGACGGGCGGTGGTTCGACCGGTTCGCCGAGGTGTGTGAGAATCTGACTTCACGCGGGCGAAGCCATCCTGGCCTTCTTCCGCTTGCGAACCTCCGGTTCGAAGTGAGCCGGCTCCAGGACGGTCTTGCCTCTCCCCACCTCGACCTCAACCTCTCGAAGCTTGGGGATGATCTGCTCAGCCAATTCCTTCTTTCGGCGTGGCATTGATTGCCTCCCTTGGGTTGCTCCACCCCCAGATTCTCTCTCTGAAAGCGGTGCCGTTTAAGGGGGGCAGGTCACCCGTGCCCGAGGTCATCGCAGAGCACGACGATGACGTTGGGCCGCGATTCGGTAACCGGCCCGGCTCACTTGCCGGTGGGCTTGCGCTTCGTGGCCGGCTTGCGGAACGCCGCGTCGAGCTTGGCGAGCACCGCGAGCCCTCGCTTGGCGGAAGCCTTGGCCGCCCGCAGCCGAAAGCGGTTTTCCGTGTCGAACTCGGCGAGGCTCGTCGTGGAAAACTCCTCCATGAGTTTATTGAGACTGATGCCACGGTGCTTCGCCAATTGCCGCAAGCGGGCCGCCGTATCGTCGGGAATACGAATCGTCAGCGTCGTCATCGTCGTCTCCTCAGGGTCTTCAGGAATACCGCCGGAGTCAGGATGCCAATCTCGGGAAACAGGAGTTCACCGGACCTCAGGTCGCGAACATTGTTCGTCACGATCGCCGCCGCTCCTCCCGCCACGGCGAGTTCTACGAGGTGGTTATCGGCCTCGTCCCGCAGATTCGGCCGCCAGCGAAATGTGATCCGCACCCATGTGCATCTGCCCAAGAATGCATCGATCAGTTCGTCTCGTTCTTTTGCCGGAAGCGGGCAACGGGAGTTCACCGACGGCCGGGCAGCCAGGCTTTCGTACTCGTGAAAGAGAGCGTTACCGATCAGGGGCTCGGCAAGCCCCACCAGACAGCAGCGAAGGACCTCGCGGTTCGCACCCGTCGCGCTGGTCAAAGCCGACGCGATCACGTTCGTATCGACGATGATACGCGGATGGCCCATACCTCGATGGTAGCATATATGCTGTCATATGAATACCTTCCTGCCGCGACATCCATGACGAAGGAGCCGCCTATCCGCGCGGCATCGGGCTCCTTGGCGAATGCGATGAGCCGGATGTCACCGTCACAACCAAGGGCACTGCAGGGGATCCTCCTCCCCGACCGAGGCCGTGGGCACGACTCGTTGCCACGCCCCCGCTGACCGGGCTACGCTTTCGGTCATGCGGCACGCTATACAGCGATCAATCTGGTTCCGGGTGCTCGCCGGCGTCGCCTGCGGGCTGGCCGCGGTCGCGGCCCAGGCGTTCGCGCGGGCAAAGGAACCGCCGCCGAACATCGTCTGGCTCACGGTCGAGGACATGAGCCCGTGGATCGGCCCCTACGGCGATGCCACCGTGCCCACGCCCCATCTCGATCGGCTCGCCCGGGAAGGCGTCGTCTATGACAACGCCTTCGCCACGTCGCCGGTCTGTGCGCCGGCCCGCTCGGCCCTCATCACCGGCATGTTCTGCACCCGCATCGGCACGATGCACATGCGGAACGGCACCCAGAGCAAGGCGGCCGTTGCCAAAAATCCCGCCGCCTACCAGGACAATCCCGGCTCCGAGATCCCCAGCTATGAGGGCCTGCCGCCGCCGTTCGTGCGCTGCTTCCCGGAACACCTGCGGGCGGCCGGGTATTTCTGCACCAACAACGCCAAGAAGGACTACCAGTTCCAGGAGCCGGTGACTGTGTGGGACGAGTCGAGCACTATGGCCCACTGGAAGAAGCGGGCCGCCGGGCAGCCCTTCTTCGCGGTCTTCAACTATACGGGCACCCACGAGAGTCAGGCATTCCCGCACGCCGCGCGGAAGCCAGTCGCCGTCGCCCCTGAAGACGTGCCTCTGCCTCCCTTCTATCCCGACACGCCGCACGTCCGCGATGCCGTCGCGCGGACCTACGACAACATCGCCGCGATGGACCGCTGGGTGGGCGACCGCATGCAGGAACTGCGCGACGCCGACCTGCTCGGCACCACGATCGTGATGTTTTTCAGCGACCACGGCGTCGGCCTGCCGCGGGGAAAGCGGTCGTGCTTCGATACCGGCCTGCGGGTGCCGCTGATCGTGCGGTTTCCGGACGGCCGGGATGCCGGCAGCCGAGCCGACAGGGTGGTGAGCTTCGTCGACTTCGGCCCCACCGTGTTGTCGCTCGCCAGCATCGAGCCCGACTCGCGTCTCGACGGCACGCCCTTCCTCGGTCGGTATACCCGCGAACGTGACGAGTACCGCCACGGCCACGCCTACGCCAATGCCGACCGGTTTGACGAGGTCTACGACCGGGCCCGCAGCGTGTCGGATGGCCGCTATCGCTACACGCGGAACATCCTGCCCGATATCCCGTATCTCATCCGCAACGCCTATCGGGAGCAGCTGCCCATGACGGCCGAGTTGTACGCGCTCGAAGAGACGGGCCCCCGCCGGCCGGAGCAATGGCAGCTCGCCGCGCGGCAACGGCCACCCGAGGAGTTGTATGATTCCCGCGAGGATCCGTGGGAGGTGCGAAACCTCATCGACGCCCCCGAGCATCAGGAGCGAATCGCCGCCCTGCGGGCGCATCTCGATGCCTGGCTCACGGACACCGGTGACCTGGGCTTCGTGCTCCCCGAGACCACGCTCGTGAAGGACCACATCTGGCCCCCCGAGGGCCGTCAGCCGGTGACACCCCAGGCCGAGATCGACGACAAGGCCTTGCTGCGCGGCGACTCGATGGTGTTTGCCGTGTCGCTGTCATGCCCCGATCCCGGCGCGTCGATCGGCTATCGGCTGGGAACAGACAAGCGCTATGCCGGGCCCTGGCAGGTCTACACGACACCGTTCGAGGTGCCGGCCGACCGGCGGTTCATCGAGGTCCGCACCCACCGCATCGGCCATAAGCCGACGACGACCGGCGCCCTCTTGGGCGGGGAATGATTCGTCGCTGCCCGTGCCCGTGTTCGATTCTCCCGCCTGCCGTCTCCCGCCTCATGAAACCCACCCGGCTCCTTGACCGTGCCACCACACCCGCTGGCACACCCCTCACGCTCCACGAACATGACGGCACGATCCTGATCCGCGTGGGGAGCGTCGAACTGATGTCGACGCGGCAGCACCATTCGGAAGAGACGCTCGCGGCCCTGGCCTGTGCCGGCCTCGAGGATCCGGCTCCAGGACGGTCTTGCCTCTCGCCACCTCGACCTCAACCTCTCGAAGCTTGGGGATGATCTGCTCAGCTAATTCCTTCTTTCCGCGTGGCATTGATTGCCTCCCTTGGTTTGCTCCACCCCCAGATTCTCTCTCTGAAAGCGGTGCCGTTTAAGGGGGGCAGGTCAATACGTGCAGCCACATCTATCGGCAGGAGGTCATTCCGCTGGTCCTCGGCCGGCTGCCGGCGCATCTGGTCCTCATGCAGGCCGTGCTCGCCCGCCTGCCGCCCGCCGAATAAAGCGGTGCCTGGCACCGATTTCAGAGGGCCTTGAGGCGGATATTACGGTACTCCGCCCACATCGGCCTGCCGCCGTGGATCTGCAGGGCCAACACGCCCTTGGCGAGCGCCCGCTTCGCATCGTTGTCGGTGAAGTCGAGGATCAGCCGCCCGTTCAAATAGTGGCGGATGTGATTGCCCTCGGCGCGGATCACGACGTCGTTCCAGTCGTCGACCTTCATCAAGTCCTTGAAGGCCTCCTGGTCGATGAGCGGCGTCGTCGCCACCTTCTTGCCTCCTTCGGTCTCCCAGGTGGCCAGCTCACCTACCTGGCAGATCCGCGCCCGTGAGCCGCCTTCGTCATAGATAAAGCCAGGCACGTTCGGAAACTTGTCTTCGTTGCGGATCTCGTGCTGGTAGCCGCGGACCACCCATTTGTTTTTTGCCGAGTCGTCGGTGATGTGCTTCGAGCGGTATTGAATGCCGGAGTTGTTGGTGGCGCTGCAGCGGAACGAGAGCCGCAGGTCGAAGTCGCCGACCTCGCCTCCCTTCCAGATCAGAAAGGTGTTGCCGGCTGCCGCGTTCTCCGGCGTGGTCTCGCCATGGATCACGCCATCGCGGACGCTCCAGAGCCGGGGATCGCCATCCCAGCCGTCGAGATCCTTGCCGTCGAAGAGTTGCTGCATGTCGGCGGGCTCGGCCGGGGCGACTGAGGCAACAGCGGCAGGCGCCTCGGCGTGGGTGACGGGCAGAGCGGTCGAAACGACGCCGAAGACGATGGCTGCGACCACGGCGATCCTCGAACATAGAGATGATCGGCGGCAACGGTCAGCGGTCATGGAACCCCAAAAAAATAGTTGGTTTTCTGAATAGTCTGTCGAGAGTACTGTTGGCCGAGGGTCGGGTACAAGCAACTCGATCCCGACCGACGGACCAGCCCACGACCGGTGGGGATGGGAACGACGGTCGCGCGACGGGGGGCTGCTGTGACGCGAATCCGAATCACAAGCCCCGCTCGCACGAGACGTCACGGATTGCCTGGGCCGGCGAACCGTCGCCGGACGGCCGACACGCCCGATCTCGCTGCTCAAGGACAGTCCGTCAGCCGGAGGCCGTTGCAGAAGTGCCATTGACCGGGCTATCCCTCGGGTTGCAGCCCCCAGGGAACGTCTATAGCATGTATCCATGCAAAAGATTCAGATCCTGTTTCCGGACCCGGTCATGGAGCGGCTGAGGGCTGTAGCGAGGCAACAGGACCGTCCTGTGAGCGAGCTCGTGAGGCGGGCAGTGGATCGCTTGCTCGAGCAGGTGCCGGCGCTTCCCCCGAAGCAGCCGGCGCGGTTCCCGACGTTTCACGGTGGCGGGGTGCTCGTGGCTGCTGATCGCATGAGGGACGTGCTCCACGGTTTCGACGACGAGGTCCGCCCATCGAGCGGTAGCGATCGGCGCCGATGAAGAGCCTCGACACCAACATCCTCCTCTATGCCGCCGATGAGGATTGCGCCGAGCACGACGCAGCGATCAGGCTTGTGACCGAGGGCCTCCGGTCCCCGGCCGAATGGATCCTGTCTGACCAGGTTCTCTTCGAGATGTACGCGGGCCTGCGGCATCCCGGCGTATTCGCCAAGCCTTTGTCGGCGGCGGAGGCCGCCCGGCGAGTTGCTTTTCTGCGCGATGAGTCGGGGTTTTCGTTCTGTTGCTATGAACTGCGATCATGGCCGATGATCCACGCCGGCTTGTCATCGCCTGCCTTTCCGCGGCGGCGAACATATGACCTTGTGCTCGCCGTGACCTTGCGAAGCAACGGGGTGACCGAGTTCTACACCCGCAACGTCACGGATTTTCAAGACGCTGGCTTTGAGCAGGTAGTCAATCCGATCGATGAAAGCGCCTGAGGTCGTCATGCCGGCGGTGGTTGCTGGAGCGGTGCCTGAGCTGATCGCGCCGGCGGACGACGTGGCTGCGTTCCTGCCGGAAGTGACGGCCCGGCTGGAGCTGCTTCGCGCGGCCTACCTCTCCGCGGCGGGCAAGGGGCAGTGGCGGAGCAACTCGGGCATGTTCTTCATGGACCTCTACGAGATCCAACTGCTCGACTCATTTCCCGACGGCACCGACGCCACGCTCACCACGCCCGTCGGGCAGTGCGGGGCCCTCTACAAGCTCCAGCCCCCGCAGTGAACGCCTGCCGCGGCCCAGGCGAATGGCAGTCGTTCGACATCCTGTGCACGCGGCCGCCCCTCCAGCCAGTAGCCGCAGAGTGGCACTCTGCGAAATCTGCGGGTGTGCAGACTGCCAGTCTGCACCTACAAGTGGGCGGGGCTACAAGTGCGGGGCGACTGTTCCGGCGACGGGGGATCGACTGCATCGTGGTAGACGATTCGGTACAGTGGCCGACGTATGACAGACTGCATTATTGATCGCGACGAGCGGCTACTCGTGCTCGAAAAGCCGTCGGGGCTCTTGGCCGTGCCGGGCCGCGGGCCCGACCTGCAGGACTGCCTCGCCGCGCGGGTGCAGCGGGTCATGCCGACGGCCCTCGTCGTACACCGGCTCGATCGCGACACGTCGGGGCTGATGCTCATGGCGCTCGATGCCGATGCGCAGCGTGAGCTGAGCCGGCAGTTCGAGGCCCGCACCGTGCGGAAGGCGTATCAGTGTGTCGTCCGCGGGGTGCCTGCGGCCAACGAGGGGCTCATTGATCTGCCCATTGGCCGCGATCCGCTCCGGCCGCCGCGGTATCGGATCGACGAGACTGCTGGCCGGCCGTCGCAGACCCGCTGGCGGGTGCTCGACCGCGCGGGCGACAGCACCCGACTGGAGGTCGAGCCGATCACCGGCCGATCGCATCAGATCCGGCTCCACCTCGCCACGCTCGGCCACGCGATCCTCGGCGATCCGCTCTACGCCGACGACGAGGCGCTCGCGTTGGCACCCCGACTGCTCCTGCACGCGACCTCCCTCGCGATCGCCCACCCCGACGACGGCCGGCCCGTAGCCTGGCGGTCGGAGTGCCCCTTTTGAGAATTCGCCATCGTCAGGTAGCGGTCGAGGCTCATTCCTGACCGTTTGGCGAACCATGTCGCGGAGGTCACGCTTGACGGTTTCCCAGTCGAGCGGAACCAGCATGGCAGGCATTGGCTCCGCCTCCGCATCGTCGAAGAAGCACAGGCCGGCCAGCAAGCGGCTGGTGTCGGTCACGCCGAACCGTCGCTGGTAGCAGTCAAGCATGTGAGCCAGCGGAATCTGCCGACTCAGGGCATGGATGTCGACGAAGTCTTTTTTCGTTCCTCTTTGGGCAACGGCCAGAAGTTTCATGGCGGCAAGATCTGCACAGGAAGCCAGTCGGCAGCCAAAGTCCGGCCAATCCACGAGCGGTTCCAGGAGCGGCGGCCGGCGCGAGCCCCCGCAGGCAGGCGACTTGCTCCTCGGGCAGCACCTCGGCGTGGATCACGATGCTGCTCTGCCTTCCCAAGTGCGTCGTTCCGGAGTCGCCAACCAGGTATTGACGCGCTCATTCGGCAGGCCGATCACGGTTTCCCAGAAGCGAAGCTGAGGCCCGGAAAGCTGACGGCCCTCATGCCGCGTGATCCACTCACGAAGGGCATCGTCGCCGTAGCGTGACCGAGCCCAGCGGATCGACTCCAGCGTGCCGGCTGACAGAATCCGCCCGATCACGAAGTCGCGATGCATCTCTGCATCGAGGCCACTCGGATCGACGTCCCAGAAAAGTGGGCGAAGAAACGTCGGCACCTCGGCTCGTGGCTCAGTTTCCATGCCCCTATCTTACCCAGGAGGCATTCTCGTGTGCCGCGGTGGCCGGGGTGTCGGCTTGTGTGATACGGTGCGGCATCTCATGGAGGTGATGGCATGCGGCGAGTGAACTGGGCGATGGCCCTGATGGCCTGGGGCGTGGCGGCGGTGCTTGGTGGGGTGGCTGCGGTCGCGGATTCGGGCGACTGGCCGCAGTTTCGTGGCGGCGCGGCCCTCGGGAAGGCGGCGGCGACGGTGCCGCTCGACTGGGCGGCCGATCGCAACCTCGCCTGGCGAACGCCGATCCCGGGGAGCGGCTGGTCGCAGCCGGTCGTCGCGGGCGGGCGGATCTATGTGACGACCGCCGTGGCCGACAACGGCAAGCGGCCAAGCGGCATGAGCGGCGGCGTCATGTCGCTTTCCACCTGGGGCTGGGGCTCGGCGCCGAGCGACCCGCTCGAGTTTCGCGTCCTCTGCCTCGATCCAGCCGACGGCCGGATCATCTGGTCGAAGACCGTGGCCGACGTGAAGCCACAGTTCGGCAAGCATGCCTCCAATACGTTTGCCACCGAGACGCCGTGCGCCGCGGCCGACGGCGTGTATGCCTTCTTCGGGGCGGTCGGCACGCTCGTGGCCCTCGATCGCGACGGCACCGAGCGGTGGCGGCGGGACCTCGGGCCGCAGCCGATCCAGAACCAGTTCGGCACGGGCTCGTCGCCGCTCTTGCACGGCGGGCGGCTCTTCATCCAGCGTTACAACGAAGAGCAGGGGCAACTGCTTTGTCTCGATGCCGCGACGGGCCGCGATCTGTGGGCGGCAGCGGGTCCGAAGGGCACTTCTTGGAGCACGCCCTTCGTATGGACGAATGCCGGCGTCGAGGAGGTCGTGACGGCGGGGCAGGGGATGATCGTGGCCTATGCCGTGGCCGACGGCCAGGAGCGGTGGCGGTTCACCGGCATCGATACGTCGTTCGCCTGCTCGCCGGTGGCGGATGCCGAGGCCGTGTATTTCGGGACGTCGAGCCCCGGCAGCAAGGCGCCGGCGGCGGCGATCAAAGGGGGCGGCACCGGTGACCTCACGCTCCCCAAGGGAAAGCAGGCGAGCGACCGCGTGCCCTGGTCGCGAACGAAGTCGGGTGCGGGAATGCCGTCGCCAGTCGTCGTGGGCGAGCATCTCTATTTCTTCGACAAGATCGCGGTCTGCCTCGATAAGCGGACGGGCGAGGAGAGGTATCGCAAGCGGCTGCCGAGCGGGACGTCGGCGATCGGCTCGCCGCTGGTGATCGGCGACCGGATCTATCTCGTGAACGAAAAAGGAAAGACCGTCGTCATGAAGGTCGGGCCGGCGTTCGAATTGCTGGCCGAGTCGTCGCTCGGCGACACCGACGAGATCTTTTGGGCCACGCCGGCAGTCGCGGGCAACTCGCTCTACATCCGCTCGTCCGACGCCCTGTACTGCATCCGGGAGCCACAGCCATGAAGATCGTCGTCCTCGACGGATTCACGAACAATCCAGGTGACATTTCGTGGGCGCCGATCGAGGCGGTCGGCGGGCTCGTCGTGCACGACCGCTCAGCTCCCGACGAGATCGTGTCGCGGGCGGCCGGGGCCGACGTGCTGCTCACCAACAAGGCCGTCGTGGGGCGGGGGGCGATCGAGTCGTTGCCCGATCTGAAATACATCGGCGTGCTGGCCACGGGCTACAACTGCGTCGATACGGCCGCGGCGCGAGAACGCGGCATACCCGTATGTAACGTGCCGGAATACAGCACGCCGAATGTCGTGCAGGCGACGTTCGCCCTGCTG
Source organism: Candidatus Kuenenia stuttgartensis (assembly GCA_945890755.1). Classification (GTDB taxonomy): domain Bacteria; phylum Planctomycetota; class Planctomycetia; order Pirellulales; family UBA1268; genus QWPN01. Next base: position 10,778 of record CAMDDA010000036.1, on the reverse strand, counting down.
CTCGAACTGACGAATCACGTGGGGCATCATGCCCAGACCGTGCGGGCGGGCCGCTGGTCGGCCTGCCCCGACTTTTGCTACTGGGACGGCGACCTCGTGGAACTCGCCGGCCTCACGCTCGGGATCGTGGGCTACGGCCGGATCGGCCAGGGCGTGGCCGCGGTGGGGCGGGCCTTCGGGATGAAGATCCTCGCGCACCGCCGCACACCGGGGGACGATCCCGAGTGCGTCGATCTGGAGACGCTACTGCGTACGAGCGACGTCGTGAGCCTCCACTGCCCGCTCACGCCTGACACGAAGGAGCTGATCGATGCGCGGCGGATCGGCCTCATGAAGCCGTCGGCGTTTCTGCTCAACACGTCTCGCGGAGCGCTCGTGAACGAGGCGGATCTGGCGGCGGCGCTCAATGCCGGACGACTGGCCGGGGCGGGGCTCGACGTGCTCACGGTGGAGCCGCCGCCGGCGTCGAATCCGCTGCTCGCGGCGAAGAACTGCATCATCACGCCGCACGTGGCGTGGGCCACGCGGAACGCGCGGCGGCGGCTGCTCGAGATCACGGCCGGGAATCTACGGGCGTTCGCGGCGGGGACGCCGCGGAATGTGGTGAATTGAAGGACGTAGGCTCGTTGCTCCGCAACGGGCACAGAGCCTGTCACGGAGTGACGGGCCTACGGTGGGTGACGGGCCTACGGGGAGGCGGGGGTGCTCGCGTCGTCGGCGCGGGGCTCAACCACTGTCTTGCCGCGGCGGGTGGCCTGCACGGCGATCGTGCCGGCGATCGGCACTTCCTGCTGCTCGGCGACGACCGCGGCCGAGAGCGTGAAGGGCACCGCGTCGCCGTCGTCGGCCAACTGGCCCTGGGCAAGCAGGTGGTCGAGGTAGGGCTTCACCGCGCCGCGGAGCGTCTTGTCGGTGGCCGGCCGCGACGTGTCGCCGACGAAGTTCCGCAGGTCGCCGCCGGCGATCACATAGCGGGAGTTCCGCGCGTCGAAGAACGGGTTGTCGAACGAGAACACCGCCGCCGTCGCACCGCTGGCCGCATCACGCAGCAGGAGCCGCAGCGAGGCCTTCGCCGGCGGAATGAACGACGCCGGCACGCGGATCGTGAGGGCATCGCACGACGCGGCAAAGAACTCGTCCATCTTGGCCGACTCCACCTTCGTGCCGGCCGTTTTTGTCGTCGTGAACGTGAGCGCGAGCGAGCAGGACGAATCGAAGGTGAGCGTGCACGACGCATCACCGGCAGCGCGGCGGCTCACCGGCACGAGCAGGGAGCTGCTCACGCCGTAGGGTGTGGCGAGGTGCACCTCGACGAACTCGCGGCGGCTGCAATCGGTCTCGCAGCCGTCGGGCCGGCAGCAAGGGTCGGCGATCACGACGGGTGACTCGGCTGTGCCGGCTGTCGGCGTTGCAGCCGGCGGCCCGGCTTGGATCGCCGGGGGCGGGAGCGGATCGGCGGCGGTCGCCAGACGCACGCCGCTGTGCTGGATGCCGAGGCGGGCGGCGTGAGGCGCGGTCTGGGGGGCGTCGCAGCACGGCGGCGCGAGCGTCTGCACGCCGGGCGGAATTTCGACGCGAAGGATGTCGCGGCCGAGCGGCAGGAACCGGGCCGTCCGGCCGCCGGCGATTATGTTCGTGTCGTGCACCGAAAACCCTTTGCCGATCAGGAACAGCGTGGTCGTGCCCGCCGGGTCGATGCCGGGGGCGCCGTACCAGCCGATCAGCTCCGGCGCGAGGTCGGTGATGCCGGTCTGAAAGAGCTCGAAGCCGCCGGCGGTATTTTCGTAGGGCACGCGGGCGACGAGCGACTGCAACGGCAGTCGCTCGGCGAGCTGGTCGACCGCGCGGCCGAGGAGCGCCGCGTCGGCATCACGGTAGAGGTGTGCGCACTGCGTGCAGGCCGCCTGCTGCTGCCGCACCGCCTGTACGGCCCGTGAGAGCTGCATCGCCTTGCGCATGCTCGGATCGGTGGCGCCGGGGTGCGTGAGCCGAAACCACCTGGAATGCGAGTCGAGCCGCACGCAGGGCACAAACGACGGCATGACGATCACGGCCGTGCACTCCCGCTGCCCCGACTCCAGCTGCCGCAGGGCGAGATCGGCGTCGCTCGTGGGGCCGCAGATGGTTTCGGCGAAGGCAGCCAGGCCCGATCGTGTCGGCGGCGACTGCACCCGCGGATAGAACCGCCAGCCGAACGTGTCGTTGCCGTGCGAGAAGCCGACGGCCGTCTGGTTGAGGGCCACGCTCGCCATGTCGAGCTCGGTGCGGCGGGTGTAGCGGGCGAGCGCCTGGGCGTTGAGCCGGCCGCTCGCCGCGGCCACCGCCATGGCGATCTGGGCTTCGCGGCGGCGGGAGAATGTGTCGTCCACATTCTGCTCCTCACGGACCGGGTCGAGGGCGAACACACGAATCGGCCAGCGGGTGCGGACGTAGTCGTTGAAGGCCTGCCGCGCCTCGGGCGCTGGATCGGGGCCGTAGAACGGACCCGCGCACAATCCGGCGGGCGCGGGCTGGCCGAGCGCCGTGGCCGACTCGCGGATATCGGCGATCAGCCGCTCGTTGAGCAGGGCCGACTCCACGAGGATGCCCCAGGCGAGCACCGCCGTGGTCGTGCGGCAGAGCGGCCGGTGCGACTGCCCGGCCTCGCAGCAGACGCCGGCCGGGTCGTCGGCCACGGCGAGTGACCCGGGCAGCAACTCGATCTCGTGCCCACCGGCTCCGGGACCGATCGCGGAGAAGAACCGGCACCGGAGGGCCGCCAGCTCTGCGGTCTGCCGGCCCCGGATCAGGCCGGCGAGGTTCCAGGCCGGCAGCTCGGCCCAGATGTCGCGGTGGGAGTCGAGGGCGAGGAAGTCGTACGCCGCTTCGAGCTCCTCCGCGAGATGGCTGCGCACGAGCAGATAGTCGATGCACGGCTGGTTGGATGGATGGTTGGCGAGCGCGGCGTGCGTGTCGCGGATCAGGATCGCGACCTGCTCGATGCCGCTCACGTCGGCGAGTTGCGAAAACGGGATCGGGAGCCGGGCCCGCCGCGTCTTGGCCGCCGGCGCCGCTTTCGGCGCGATCGTGGGGAGCTTCGCAGACAGGGCCTGCATCGCGGCCATCACGCCCTGGCGGCGGGTCGCAGCCGGTGCCGGCGACGCATCGGTCGGGCGCGTGTCCTCCGGCGTGATCAGGGCCGACTCGGTGATCGTGGCTGCCCAGGCGCGGCACTCGGCGTCGTTGACGCACCAGGTAAGGGCGGGGGCGATGATGTCGACGAGGTCGTTGATCACGAGGCTGCGAAACGTGGTCGGCAGCAGGTCGTCGCCGAGGACCGGCTCGGCCGTGAACGTGATCTCCGCGCCGTAGCCCTTGCGGGTGTGCGTGCCGGGCGTGACCGACACCGGCACCCGCACGAGGTTGAGCGAGTAGCCCGGCGCGTCGGCCGAGTCGTCTCCCTCGTTCACCCGCCGCAGCTGGCTGAGGTGCGTGAGGTAGCGGGAGAGCTGGTCGAGATGGATCGTCGGCTCGAGCGCCAGCGGCTCGTCGTCGAACTGAAAACCCGCCGGCGCCGGCGGAAACGCCAGCGGGCCGGTGCGCGCGATCACCACCGGCTCCGCGCGGCCGGCGGCCTCGTTCCCGGAGGGAATGAGCCCCTGCACCGTGTTGAAGACGTTGCTCGTGCTCGTGACGTCGGGCACGGCCACCTGCTGGGCGGTGCGGCGGTTGCCCGAGGCCGACTGGAGCGCGAAGGCGAGCCCGAGGTACGACTGGTCGCTGCGGCGCAGGGCGGCGCTCGTCCGCTCGCTGAACATGCCGAGCTGACGCCGCATCTGCTCCTCGTATTCGTAGCGATGCCGCATGAGGCGGTTCTGCCCCCAGACGTCGGGCTCCTTGGCCACGATCGAGCCGTGGGCGTCGATGTGGTGGGCGAGCCAATCGATCTGGTCGGCGATGCCATCGATCGGCGTCTCACAGCCGGCCGACGGCGGCTGGCGGTGGACAGCCTTGAAGGGCTGGGCGATCGTCTGCCAGAGCCGGCCGCGATCTGCGGCCGCAGCGGGGCCAAGAGGGCAGGCGACGGCACAAGCCGCGAGGACGACGAGCCGATACGGGGTGGCGGCCAAGCGAGGATCCTCCGTACGGGGTACGCTCTGGATAGGGGTGCAGCCCCCACCAGAGGATCGGCCCGGCCAATCGGCAGATTGATGGGAACCCGGGCGACCGCGGCTCCCTCGCCAGCTTTCCCACCTTCACGCAGGAGCGTTTCATGCAGTGCATCGTGCCCCCCTACATCGTCGAGCACATGGCCCGCTCGGAGGATCCGCGGGTCCGCGAGCGGGCGATGGTGTCGCTGGCCCATGCGGCGGCCGTGCGGGCCGTGCGGGCGTTCGCCCAGAAGCTGCCCGCGATGATGGCGGCGCCGTCGCCGGCCGGGCGGAAGTATCGGCTCGTCTACGATGCCCGCAAGAAGGACCGGCTGCCGGGCAAGCTCGTGCGGAGCGAGGGGGAGGCGAAGTCGAGCGACCCGGCGGTCAACGAGGCCTACGACCATTCCGGGACTACGTTCGACTTCTTTCAGGTGCTCTTCGGCCGCAATTCACTCGACGACGCCGGCATGGCCCTGATCTCGAGCGTGCACGTGGGGGAGGTGGACGGCGGCGGAAAGTTCCAGCCGATGAGCAACGCCTTCTGGGATGGCGGCCAGATGGCCTATGGCGACGGTGATGGAGAGGTGTTTCAGCGGTTCACCCGGTCGCTCGACGTCGTGGCCCACGAGCTCACGCATGGCGTGCAGTCGTTCACGAGCAACCTCGCTTATTACGGCCAATCGGGCGCTCTCAACGAGCACTTCGCCGACGTGTTCGGCGTGCTCGTGCGGCAGTGGCGGGAGGGCGTGTCGGCCGAGAAGGCGAGCTGGCTCGTCGGTGCCGACGTGCTCGTGCCGGCCGCCACCCGCCGTGGCATCCGCGACATGGAGCATCCAGGCACAGCCTTCACCGACGACCCGGCCCTCGGCAGCGACCCGCAGCCCGACCACATGAACCATGTCTATGCGGGGCCGGGCGACTCCGGCGGCGTGCACATCAACTCAGGAATTCCCAACCGCGCGTTCGTGCTCGTGGCGCAGGCGATCGGCGGTCCGGCCTGGGAAACGCCCGGGCGAATCTGGTACGACGCGATGCTCCAGCTCTCGCGGACGAGCGACTTCGACGACCTCGCGACACTCACGGCGCAGATCGCCGGCGACCGGTTCGACACGGCGACGAAGAAGGCAGTGCGGGGAGCCTGGCGGAAAGTTGGATTGTAGGGACGCGGCCGGCGTAGAGTAGGGCCTCGTCCGCAGCCATCGCTCTTGTGGAAGTGGGCCAAAAGCCGACAATGGCCTGATTGCTGCGGCCGCTTCTCGGCCGTCTTCTCCCGAGGTACCCACGTGGCATCGTCGATCGCTTCCCGTCGCAGTTGGGTCCACGACATCCACTGGGAATACCTGATCCCGATCGGCAGCGTGCATCTGCTCGCCTGCCTCGCTCTTCTGCCGTGGTGCTTCAGCTGGTCGGGCGTCGTGCTCGCGCTCGTGGGCACGAACGTGTTCGGCACGCTGGGGATCAACCTTTGCTACCACCGGCTCCTCGCCCATCGGAGCCTCGTCGTGCCGCGGTGGCTCGAGCGTACGCTTGCGACGATCGCCGTCTGTTCGCTCGAGGACACGCCGGCCCGCTGGGTGGCCACCCACCGCCTGCACCATGTGCATTCCGACGAGGATCCCGATCCCCACACGCCGCGGCACGGGATCGGTTGGTCGCACGTCGGCTGGCTGTTCCGGCCGGCGTACAACCGGCGGTCGCTCGCCTTCTTCGACAAGTATGCCCGTGACATCCTCTCCGACCCGTATTACCTCTTCTTGGAGAAGCACCCGACATCAACGCTCTGGATCTACACGCTGCATGCGGCGCTCTTCGCGGCTGCGGGGGGCATCGTCGGCTGGTTCACGGGGGGCGATCGAGCGCATGCCCTGCAGTTGGCCGCCAGTTGGCTCGTGTGGGGCGTGTATGTGCGGACTGTGCTCGTCTGGCACATCACGTGGAGCGTCAACTCGCTCACGCATCTCTTCGGCTATCGCACCTACTCCACAGGCGAAGACAGCCGGAACAACTGGCTCGTCGGCCTGCTGGCGATGGGCGAGGGCTGGCACAACAACCACCACCACGATCCGGCCAGTGCCAGCGTGCAGCATCGCTGGTGGGAGATCGACGTGACGTATTACCTGATCCTGATCCTGGAGCGGGCCGGCCTCGCGAAGAACGTGATCCGGCCGCGGCATCTCCGGCGGGCCGCCCGCACGTAGCCCGTCACTTCCCTGTAGGCCCGTCACTCCGTGACGGGCAGCCCGTTGCGGAGCAACAGGCCTACGGCCGTAGGCCCGTCACTCCGTGACGGGCTTCGGGATTCCGGCGGCGTCGAGGACGACAGCCCGCGTCTGCAGATCGACGGGCTGGCCCTTCGTGAAGATGAGCTGCGCCACCCAGCCCGTCCACTCGGGCGGATCGACCGGGTAGTAATCGAACACAAAGTTGCCGAGGCTGTAGACGATTGGCGCGCCGCGGTGGGTGTCCACCGTCTGCGTCACGTGGGCATGGGCACCGATTACGGCCGCTGCCCCCGCGTCGATCATCGCACGGGCCAGCGGCGGCTGCCAGGCCGCCGGTTGCGGCGTGTTCTCCGGGCCCCAGTGGACGAAAGGCACCACGAAATCGGCCCGCGTGCGGGCCGCCTTGATGTCGGCGAGAAGTTCCGCCTCCCGCAGCGGGTTCACGCCAGGCGTGTCGGCGGTCGCCGCATACTCTTCGGCCTTGAACGCATTACAGCCGAGCACCGCGACGCGGACGCCGTTTCGCTCGAGGAGCAACGGCTCGCGGGCCTCCGCGGCCGTGAGGCCGCCGCCGAACTGCGGGATGCCGGCGCGGGCGAGCACGGCCAGGCACTCCGCCAGACCGTCACGCCCGTAGTCGAGAGCATGGTTATTGGCGGTGCCGACCGCGGTGAAGTAGGGCTTGAGGAACCGCTCGGCGTGTGGTGCCGCGCGAAAGGTGTACGCCTTGGTCGCCTGCGTGCCGCCGCGTCCAAGCACGCATTCCAGGTTGCCGAGCGTGCAGTCGCCGTCGAGGAGCAGGCCCGCGCAGGCCGCGAACGGGTCGCGGCCGGACGCGATCGCGTGTCCGGGCCCGTTGTCGAGCATGATGTCGCCCACGAACACGATCGTCATCGTGCCGGCGGGCGAGGGGGTGCGGGGGGGCGGCGGCTGCTCGTCGGCTATGGCGGGGGCTGCCGCCGCGCTGGCCGCGAACGCGATGATCGTCAGCAGCCGCGCCAGGTGCATGGAACCGTCTCCTGTGTCGTGGAATCGTCGGCACAGGATAGCCGGGGCGAGGCGGCCTTCGAAGCGCGTGTAGGCCCGTCACTCCGTGACGGGCAGCCCGTTGCGGAGCAACAGGCCTACGGTCTCGCCGTCGGGTATGATTCGGGGCATGGACGTTGAGCGTGTGAAATATGTGATCTGGGCGGCGGATATGGACCGGGCGATCCGGTTCTATCGGGATTGCTTCGGCGGGCGGCTGCTCAAGCAGAATTCGGCGATCGCCGAAGTGGAGATCCTCGGCTCCGTGATCGGCATCCACTCGGGCGGCGAAGGCAAGCGGACGTGGACGGGCCTGAGCTTTCAGGTGCCCGACGTGATCGCCGGTGGTCGCGAGGTCGTGGCCGCGGGTGGACAGCTTGCGCGGGAGCCGGAGCCCGAGAACGGCGAGCCGCCGCATCTCGCGATGTGTGTTGATCCCGAGGGGAACGAATTCATGCTCACGCGGAAGCGCGGCGGATGAAGCGGCCTGCGCAACGTGAGCGGTCCCGGGGGGCGCGGCATCAGGGCAAGACAGAGGAGATGTTTCACGGCGTGCGGGCCTGCGAGGCCCTCTTCGCCCGGCGGCCTCAGGACATCGTGCGGGTGTATGTCGCCGATGGTCGCCGGCGACAGTTCGGAAAGCTCACCGCCTGGTGCGCCGAGCACCGCAAGGGGTTTCAGATCGTCGCCGACGAAAACCTCCAGCGGCTCACCGGCTCGCTGCACCACGAGGGCGTGGCGATCCTCGCAAAGCAGCTACGGCGCTGGAGCCTCGCCGAGCTGCTCCAGGAGATCGAGGCAGGCAGAGTGATCGGCCCGCTGGTCTATCTCGACGGTGTGCAGAATCCCCACAACCTCGGCTCGATCCTCCGCACCGCGGCCCACTTCGGCGCCGGTGCGATCGTGGGGAAGGTGGGTGAACTGCCACCGCTCTCGGCCGCGGCCGTGCGGGTGGCCGAGGGGGCGGCAGAGTTCCTGTCGGTGTGCGATCTGGCTGACCCCGTCGCCGACCTCGAGCGGCTGACACGGGCGGGCTACGCGGTGGTCGTGACGTCGAGTCATCGGGGCGAGCCAATCTTCTCCGCGTCGCTTCCGCCGAAGGCGTTGCTCGTGCTTGGCAGCGAAGGGGAGGGCGTGTCGCGGGCGATCGATGCGATCGCGAGTCTCCGCGTGTCGATTCCGGGCACGGGGGCCGTGGAGAGCCTCAATGTGTCGGTGGCGTGCGGTGTGGTGCTCGGGGAGGTGTGGCGGCGACGTAGGCCCGTCACTCCGTGACGGGCAGCCCGTTGCGGAGCGTGCCGCCCGCCGCATACAAGCCCCCAGGCGCGAGCCGGGGGATCGCCCCGCCCGTCACGCCATCCCCTCGCTCGCGCTCAGGGCTTGTATGAGGATCCCCTCGCTCGCGCTCAGGGCTTGTATGGGAATCCCCTCGCTCGTGCTCAGGGCGTGTGTGGGGCGGCGGCGCGCGAGCCGTCGACGAGGGCGATGAGCCGCTCGGCGAGTTCGCTCGAGGAGCGGGCCTGGGCGCTCAATTCGTTCGTGGCCACGGCCGTCTCGACCGCCGCGGATGCGTTCGACGTCGTCACGTCGCCGATCTCCGTCATCGCCCGTGCGATCGCGGCCATGCCGTCTGCCTGCTCGACCGCCGCCGCCACGAGATCGGCGAGCCGGGAGTCGAGATCGCGGTTGTGGCCGAGAATCCGCCCGAACCGGTCGGCCACCGCCGCCCCGACGCCCTCCGCCTCACGGCTGGCCGCCTGGGACCGCTCGATGAGGACTCCACTCTCGCGCGTCGCCGCAGCGCATCGCTTCGAGAGGCTGCGGACCTCGTCGGCCACGACGGCGAAGCCGGCACCGTGTGTGCCGGCCCGGGCCGCCTCGACCGCGGCATTGAGCGCGAGCAGATTCGTCTGGAATGCGATCTCGTCGATCGTCTTGATGATCTGGGCCACCTGATCGGCCGCCGACCGCGACGCCGACAGCGACTGCCGCATTCGCTCCATGTCGGCCGTCCCCGTCTCGGCCTCGGTGCGGGCGGATGCCGCAAGCGTGGCGGCCGACTGGGCCTGCGACCGGCTGCCAGCGGCGACGGTGAGGAGCCGATTCGTCAGCTCACCGGTGCGGTCGACGGCGGTGGCCTGCTGCTGCGCTCCGGTGGAAAGCGACTCCCCCTCGGCGGCAATCTGGTCGACCGCGGTGGCGGTGGTGTGGGCATAGGCATGCACGGCCGTCGAGACCTCGCGGAGATCGCCGGCGAGACGGCGGGCCGTCCACCAGAGCACGCTCGCCAGCACGGCGAGGAGGCCGGCGCCGGCCGCCATCATTTGGAAGGTTTCGCTGTTGGCGGTGCGCATCACCGCAGCCTCGGGCACGGCGAGGACGAGCTGCCAAGGGTGGTCGATGCCCCGCACCACCACGGGCACCGAGACGAAATACGCCCGTGCGTCGAGGACGCTCGAGTGGCCCTGGTCCACGGTCGGTCCATCGGCCTTTGCGTCGTGGACGAGCTGGGCCAAGCCGGGGTCGGCCGTGGCGAGCTTCGTGCCGAGCAACGCGTGATCGGGATGCGCGACAACGACGCCTTCCGCGGAGAGGAGGATTGCATAGCCGCCGTCGTAGGGACGAATGCCGTCCACGAGATCGGTCAGTGTCTGCAGGTCGAAGTCGAGGCCGGTGGTGCCGACGACCTGGTCATCGACCACCATCGGGCAGACGAGCGACGTGATCAGCACCGTCTTGCCGGCGACCGGATAGAGGTAGGGTTCGATCCAGGCGTCGCGGCGGGTCTGCTTGGGGATCAGGACATAGTCTCCCGGCCCGGGCGTGTCGTAGTCGACGAGCGGCTCGACGATCAGCTTGCCCGAGCCGCGGTTCCAGTAGGGCAGAAACCGGCCGGTGGCGTCGTGGCCGAGCGTGCCGGCGAACTGGGCGTCACGGCCGTCGAAGGCGTTTGGCTCCCAGCAGGTGTAGAGGGCCAGCACCTCATTCTCCACGGCCAGCGACTCGCGGATCATCTCGCTCACCTCCTCGCGGTCGAGCGGCACGCCGCGGCGCTTGAGGCCGACGAGATGGGCGGCCAGCGTGCGGGGGATCTGAAACGACCGCTCGATGAAGGCCGACACCTCACCGGCATACATCTGGCCGACCTCGCCGGCCTGCGTCTCGGCCGCCCGGACGGCCTGCCGCCGCGAATTGAGGAGGATCCAGCCGAAGACGACCGCGTAGAGCAGGAGCGTGGCGAGCAGGACGGGAACGAGGAGGCGGAATTTGAGGCTGTACATCGGGTAGGGCCGGGAGACGGTTGTGAGAGGATGACGTAACTGTACTTCGGGCCGTGGGGGACAAGGGGCGGGATCCCCGGGCTTGCGCCCTGGGGCTTGTATGAGGGGGACAGGGG
>CAMDDA010000035.1 GCA_945890755.1 Candidatus Kuenenia stuttgartensis | reverse complement strand
TTCATGACCGTGCGGTCTTCGATGTCGGTCTTGCGGACGATCTTCTCGTCGTCGGCGGTGATGACGCGGAGCGACTCCCCCTCGTCCCTCACGAGACCGGTGAGCACGCGGCCGTCGGTCAATTCAATCCCTTCAGTCTCGAAGCCGGTCTTGAGGATCGCCGAGGGCGCGAGAATCGATTCGACGAGGTAGGGAGGCTTCTGGGCCTGCCCGATCCCCTTCAGCGACGGCGCCCGCAGCGCGTTGGCCAGCACGGAGGTGTGGCATTTCACGCAGCCCACGCGGGCGAACACGCCCCGGCCTGCGACCGCGGCCAGTTTTTTTGCGTCCCCCTGCGAGGCGGTCACGGAGGCGAGGGTGGCCTCGGTGATCGCGGCTTTGTCGGTGACGGCTACGGGCAGATTCAGTGAGGCAAGCCGTTCCGCCGGTGCATCAAGGTCTCGCAGCACCGCCGCGAGGTCGGTCGCCAGGGCGCTGTCTTGTTCGATGAGCCGCGGCGCCCGCTCGAGCAGAAGACTCGTGGCCGTGGCCTGCGACGGCGTAGTTTTGAAGAGCCGCCACGAGCGGACGGCCTCGCGACGGAGGAATGGGTCGTCGGCGTCGAGCAGCGTCGTCCAGCGTTCCGGCCGGGCCGGCAGCTCGACCGCGGCGAGCGTGATCAAGGCGTCGGACCGCATGTCGGGGGGGGCGTTCTTCTGTAGCGCGATCGCGGCCACCTGCTCGGCGACCGCCGTCGCCTTGCGTCCGAGGCTGCGGGCCAGGCCGTGGGCCCGTTCGCGGACGCTGCCGTCCCGCGAAGCCAACTGGGAGCCGACCAGCCGGATCAGCTCCGGCTCGGCAGGGCCGGACTGTTCCAACAGGTCGAAAAGGAGCAGCCAGTCGGCGGTCGACTTCAGGACGACGCCGCCGGTTTTCACAGCCTCGAGAAACCGCGTGCCCACGTCGGCAAGCACCTGCGGTGGGACATCCGCAAATCCACGGATCGCAAGGATCGCTTGACCCGAGACGGCCGCCGGCAGATCGGGCCGCCTGGCCAGCTCGGCGAGCACCGGCACCATCTGGTTTGAGCCGTGCATCCGCACCAGCTGCAAGAGCGTGGCGAGATCGTCTGCCGGGGCGGTCAGGAGGCGGTCGCGGAGCTCCTCCAGAGCCAGTTCATAGCCAGACAACTTCTCGTACGCGGCGATGTCGATGACGATTTCGCCGAGTTGCCGCACGGCATCAGTCTCGGAGTTCAGCAGCCTGTGGAGCGTCGGCCGATCGAAGTTGTGGGCCATCAGCGAGGCGAGTTCATATCGCAGGTGGTTGTCGTCGATGGCGGGCGTGTCGGCTGCTGCGGCGAGGGCGGCGCGGATGGCGGCGGGATCGGTGAGGCCCCGAATCGCTTCGAACCGCACGGCCGGATTGGCGTCCTTCATGAGTGTGGCGGCGACGGTCGGCAGATCCGGCGCGGCAGACCGCCGCATGAGATGGACTGCAAGCCGGCGGACTTTCCAGTCGGCGTGCGTCGCGCCGGCGGCCAGCGCGGCATGCGCCTCGGCCGTGCCGATCCGGGTGAGCGTCCAGAGGGCCATCGCGGCTCCCAGCGGCTCGCCACTGCCCGCCCGACCGCGGAGGGCCGGAATCGCCGCCGCCCCGCGGGCCGCCAGCTGCTCCACGGCCTGGCTGCGGATCGTGGCGCTCGGGAAACCGAGGGCGGAGACCGCGTAGGACTCCTGCGACCAGTCTGACGCGTCGGCCTTGTGGGTGACCGCGGGTGTGTCGCCGCCGGTGTACCGGATCCGCCAGATTCGTCCCGTGAGGTCGCTCTCATCGTCGCGGCCGTACCAATCGGCCACCAGCATGTTGCCCTGGGGATCGAGCAGGATGTGGCTCACGCGGAAGTGCGGATCGCCACAGCTCACGAAAGGCTCGGTCTTCACGACGTCGTTGCGGTCGTCGGTCACATAGCGGAAGACGGCCCGGTTGGCTCCCGTGAATCCGTGACGGCCCCAGTTGTCGAGAAACAGGCTTCCCTGATACTCCCGCGGGTAGGCCGCGTCGTAGTAGCGGAGCACTTGCGTGTAGGCGCCGCCCGGCAGTTCGAAGGCGGGCGGCGAGAGCCGGTGGCGGCCGGCGAGCCACGGGCTATCGACGTTCCGCGTGAAGCAGTGGTAGTCGACGCCTTCGATGATTCGTGCGAATCGGTTGGGATTGCCCTCGCCGTTCGAGAGCAGCCAGAGCTGGCCGAAGGGATCGATGTCGAAGGAATAGGGCACCCGGAAGCCCTGCGTGAGCAGTTGCATGTCGGTGCCATCGGGCTTCATCCGCGCGATCAGGCCCGACTTGCCGCGGGATTCGAGCGTGTTGGCAGGGCCGACGAGCTTCACGTGATGATCGCCCACGCTCATGCAGAGCAGGCCCCCCGGCTCCCACTCGAGCACAAACATGCCGAACGGGTTCCAGGCCTTGTTCTTGTCCTCGACGAGCAGCCGACGGTCGGTGGCCGGGCCCGTGGGCGGCAGCGTGAACTGGTAGAGAAAGTTGTTGGCCGTGGCCCAGAGCTTGCCGTCGCGGATCGCGATCCCCATCACCGGATCTTCGAAGCCCTCCGCAACGACCTCCCGGCGGAGCGAGCCGTCTGCCTGCGGCTCGAGACGGATGATCGGATTGGTGTAGGGCTTCACGGGCGTGCCGTCTGGTCCGAAGCGATAGGTGTGGCTCTCGCTCACGTAGATTCGCCCTTGCTCGTCCATGGCGATCGTCACCGGGTTGATCACGAGCGGCTCGGCCGCCACCAGTTCCACCGTAAAACCCTCGGGCACCACAAAGTGTGGCAACTGCTTGTCAGCGGCCACCGGCGCCGTGATGGAGCGGTCGAGCGTCTGGGTCTGTGCCAGTGCGACGTTCGTGCTGCGTCTGACGCCGATGTTCCATGGGGGCATCGAGGCGGGGCCAAGCACAGACGCGACGTCCCAGGCAGAGTCGTCAAATCCGGCCTCCAGCCAGCGTTCGGCCGCGATCAGGCTGGCCTTCGTCTTGGCATCGGTGCCGACGGCGAACTTCCCGCCCTCGGGCAACACGGCATCGAGCCGGGCGAACACGCCGGCGGCGCCGCCGTGGTTTCTGGCCTCGATGGCAAGCACGTTGCCGCCGCTGCGGAGTTTTGCCGCCACGTCGAAAGTGTCGACCGAATCCCACTCGGCGTCGCCCCCGAGCCGCTCGCCGTTGATAAAGACGGTGTAGGCGTTGTCGGCGGTGATCGTGAGGGTGGCAGACTTTGGCAGCGCCGGAAGGTAAAACGTCTGCCGCAGGTATCGAGGCTGGTTGTCGTATTTGCCGAACCAGACCCACATGCCCTCGACGGCCGAGGCCTGAGGGGCCGCGATAAGGACCGTGAACGGCAGCATGAGCCAGACCACGCACGGGATGATTCCGAGACCATGGAAAGACAGCGGACTGCGGGGCGGGCAGGACATGCAAAGGTCTCTCGTGATGAATGCGGCGACGGCGCGGCTGCCAAAGAGCGGGGCGGGCACTGGCTTTTCTTGCGAAATGCTTCTTGCCCACTGATAAAACACGCCCGTTCCGCTAGTGTCAAATGGAAAAACCTTACATCCAGGATGGATGAAGAAACGGGGAGGTGGCGAAGCTCCCCGCCCGTTTCGGTTCAGCACGATGGGGACGGTCGCCGCGTTTGACGGCAGCGTTGCCGCCTTATCCGCGGCGGCGTCGGACGTATAGCGCGCCAGCGACGGCAACTCCGATGCCGGCGAGGGCGAGCGTGCCGGGTTCGGGCACGATGATCACGCCCTGTACCGTGAGCGTGAGTGATTGCGGTGTGTCACTCGCGAACTGCGCTCCGTTGTTCGCGCTCTTGAACCTGAGCGTGTAGACGTTGGTGAAAGAGCCAGCAGTGGCGGTTGAGAACGAGGCTGTGTAGCTGTTCGACGAGCCCGAAGCGAGGTTGTCGAACTGCGACAGCGTTGTCGAGAACTCGGTATAGGGTGCAAGCGACTGGTCAATCTCATAGAGGGCGAGATCGGCCGTGTATCCGGCGGTCTGCATCAGGTTGTAGAGACTGAAGCCCAGCGGCGCGACGCTCGCGTTTTGATTCACCGAGCCGAAGTCGAGCAGAAGCGACGTCGAAGCCGCGGGGCCGCTCGCGAAACTCGCCACAGCTGGGTCGAGCACCGTGGCCACGAGATTCACCGTCTGCGAACCCGCCCCCACCGCGGCAAGGCCGCTCGAGCCTGCGCCGTCCGAGGTAAAGTTCACTGTCTGCGAGCCAGAAGCGGCCCCAGCAGAGCCACTGGCCAGAAAGACGGTCAGCGCGGTGCTCGTGCCCCCGGCGGAGAGCAGGCTCCACGAACCGGATCCACTGGCCAGTCCAGTGGAGGCGCCAAACGATGTGCCGAGTTTTTCCGAGTAGGCGTTGCCAGGGGCTGTGTTGGTGATCGACAGAGCCTGCGAGAGCGGAGTGTTCTTGAGCACGGTGCCGAAATTCACGGTCGTGCCAGACGCCACGCTGCCCGCCGCCAGATTGTAGACGCTGAGGAACACGCCCTGGCCTACACCGGTGCCGGAGCCTCCGAGGGAGATGTTGGAGAGGCTCGTGCGGGTCGTCGCGGTGGGATTCGTCGTCACGCTCGCGTAGCTGCCGCTCACGGCATTGCCGTACGTAAAGAGACGGTAGACACCACCCGCCGCAAAGCCGTTGCCATCTGCACCGGCGTTGTCGCTCAGCGTGAGATCGCCGCCGAGCGTGAGCGTGCCGGAGACGGCGGTGAAGTCGCTCGTTCCGGGCGAAGTGGTGCTCGTCCCCGGCGTGCCGAGTTCGAATTGGCTCGTGCCGGTGAGCGTGAGATTTCCCGTGACGGTGTTGGAGCCGATCGAGTTACCAGGTGCCCAGATGCCGGCGCTCGACACGGTCTTGCCCGCGCCAATGTTGATCCTGCCGATGCCGCCCACAATCTGGCCGGAGCCAAAAGAAAACGCACTTGTCTTGGCCGTGAGATCGAGCACGGCCCCCGATGAGCCCGAGCCGCCCACGATGATCGTCGGGCTTGAACTGAACCCGCCGTTGACGCCAATCGCGAGCGTGCCGGCCGAGATCCTGGTCGTGCCGGTGTAGTCATTGAGCGCGGAGTTTACATTGTGCGTGCCAGAGCCAATGAACGTGATATCCCCCGCCCCGGTCAGCTTGCTGTGGACGGTCACGGTCCGTCCGATGCCATCCTTATCATTGCTACTCATCGTCGCGGTCGTGCCGCTCAGAGTGACGGTCGTATTGTTGTTCGCCGTAAGGCTGCCGATCGTGGAGTTAGCATTATAAGGACTGAGCGTGCCGCCACTGAAGTTGAACTGATGCACTGCCCCTGTTCCGCTATTCGTTACGGTGTTGACCCGCAAAACGCCGCCCTCAAGATTGAGAATGCCGACGCCAGCACTAGTGAGATCGGCGCCGAGCTGGATAGTAAGGGCGTTAACCACGGCAGCCGACTGGATTGTCATTCTTCCGGTGGACCCGACACCCAAGTTTCCGATTCGCAAGCTCCCTCCGACCGTTGTGGCGTTGAGCGTGCCGCCACTGATCGTGTATTCCCCTGTACTGCTTCTGTTGGTGGCTCCCCCCAGCTGCAGAATGGCTCCGGCACGCGTCAGATCCACAGTGCCGCCCGTCTGGATAAACGCGCTTGATGAATTGTTGCCTATGTAAGGACCACTGGCGAGACTTAAGTACCCGCCCTCCATCCGATAAAAAGCGCTGGCGTCATCCTGTCCACCCAAGTACACGCTGCCATTAGTACTGGCGACGGTGTATGTGCCACTTTCCTGAATGAACGTTCCGCTGATATAGACAGGACTTGCCGTTGTGTTCGTGACAATCGCACCGGTTAACCGCAAGGTGCCGCCCGTCCCGGAGGTTATAGAACTCACCCTGTTGAAGGATCCGTTCAACAAGTGAAGTTCGCCGGCACTGACGGTCGTCGCGCCCGAGTAGCCATTGCTGCCAGAGAGCGTCAGCGTGCCGGAGCCAAGCTTCGTCAGGCCGCCGACGTTCGTGGAATCGATTCCGCCCGCGAGCGTGACGTTCTGCGCGTTCGTGTTGAGCGAGATCGAAGACGTGCTGCCCTTGATTCGGCCGGACCAGTCTTGAGCGGCGCTCGCAGCAGTGTATTGCAGCGTGCCTCCGCCAAAGCTGATCGTGCCGCTGCCCAGGGCCGAGGCGTTGCCAGCCGTCAGCACCCCGGCGTTGATCTGCGTCGGGCCCGTGTAGGCATTGCTGCCGGGGAGCGTCAGTGTGCCGGAGCCCAGTTTCACAAGTCCAATTGCGCCGCCACCATCGCCGGTCGAATCCGCGATCGAGTCAGCAACGGTGAACGACCCTCCGGCGCTCGACGTATCGAAGCCGATTGACGAACCCGCCTTCAGGCCGTTGTCGGCGACGCTTCCGCCCAGGCCGCCGAGATTCGTGAGGAGCGTCGTGACGTTGCCGGCCGTGAAGTTGCTGGCACCCACGCTCACGGCCACCGTCGCGCCGCTCCCGGTCACGATGTTCGCCGCCGTCCAGTTGGCCGTGGTTCCGCCATAGAGCGACGCCGGCGTCACGAACTGCAGGATGCCGGCGTTGATCTGCGTCGAGCCCGTGTACGTATTGCTGCCGGAGAGTGCCAACGTACCGACGCCGATCTTCGTGAGGCCAGCGCCGGCGCCGCTGAGCACGCCGGGAAGAGTAGCGGTATTGGAGTTCACCGCGACGGTCCGGGTCGCTCCGTTGAGGTTGATCGGATTGGAAAACGTGATGGCGCTGTTGGCCGTGGACTCGTTGAGCACGAACGTGCTAGGGCTGAACTCGGCGGAGCCCCATGTCACGGCGGTGGCCGCGGTGTTGTTGACCGTGACCGTGCGGGCGGCGCCAGAGGCGCTGAAGCCGCTCGTGCCACCGGTAATCTGAAACTGGCCCGTGCCGCTACCCAGGTTGCGGAGAAAGTTCGCGTTGCCAAGCTCCAGCACGCCGCCGTTGAGGGTGAGGGCCGACACGCCGCCCGTGGCGCTGATCCCGCCGGGAAGGGCGGTTGCGTTGCTGAGCCGCAGCACGCCACCAGACACGGTCGTCGCTCCCGTGTAGGTGTTGGCATTGCTCAGGATCAGCAGCCCGTCGCCGCTCTTCGTCAGGCCACCCGCGCCCGAAATCACGCCCGACAGCGTCGAAGGGCCACTGCCGCTCACCGTCAGCGTGTTGCCGCCGTTGCCGATGCCGCCGCTGACGGTCAACAGCCCCGCCTTATTGTTCGTCCACGACTGAGCTGCACCGAGCACGACCGGGCTGATGATCGTAACGGTTCCGGAGCCCGAATTCATCGTGAGGCCCCCGGCACCGATCGTGAGCGTCGTGCCGGCAGTGCCGAGCGTGTATGTCCCCGCAAACGTGTTGAACGTGAGCGAGGCAACGCTCGTCGTCGCGGAGAGCGTGACGGCGCCCCCCGTGCCGCCCACACCAAAAACCGCGTCGTCGCCGGAGGTCCACGTGGTGTTTGACGTGCCGTTCCACCAATTAGTTCCAGTGACCCAGGCTCCGGCACCGTCTGTAACGGTGGCCGTCGTGCCGTTGGCATCCCACGTGAGCGTGGCAGCCGGGGCGACTGCAAAGCCCGCCGCGAGGATGAGGGCGGCAATCAGCGACCGTGCGGCAGCATTCGACGACATGAAAAGCTCCCTTCGAGCCAGCCCCGAACCCCGAGCGGTTTTCTAAAGCATGACCCTGTCCGATGAACATTTTCCGGATAATCCGAAAAAACTTACCTGCCCCCTAAAATCGCGTCCGTTGCCCTTGAAATCGCGTCCGTTTTCCCCAAATGCTGGCTGCAAGGGCATTACCGAAGGCTGAAGTCGAACGTGGCACCCCCCCGGGAATCAGCCGGAACCTCCGCCGAAAGGCCACTGGTTTCGAGCCGCATGAACCGTTCCGGGATGAGATGGCGGACGTTCTCGTTTTCGAACGACCCCTCCATGGCCGCGATCGACACCCGGTAGGTGCCGGGGAGAATCCCGGGGCGGCCGCCGTGCGACATGAGGCGGTAGGTGCCCTCCGACGAAAGATACCCGAGGCCGGGCTGGCCCGGGCCGTCCGGGACAAACGCAATTTGCCCCATCTTCAACGGCTTGCCATTGAAGGTGACCGAGCCGCGAACGTCCACAAGCGACGGTGCCGCAGGCGCGCATCCGGAGAGGACGAGGATCACGCAGGCAGGAATCCGCCATCGGCAATCCGACAGCAGCCGCCATGGGCCTGCTGGAAACCGGCACCCGCTGCCTGCTCTTTTCCGCATGAACGCCCTCACTGCTCGTCGAGCGACGCAATCTGCCCGTCTTTGCGATTGCCCAGAAACTGGTAGAGCCGATAGTCGATGCCGTCGCCGACCCACCGCGAAGATCCGTCAGCCATCATCACCTGGACACCGCCCGGGTGCCGGCTGTTGAACCCCCCGGTCGGTGCGTAGCACTCCCAGGTGCAGGTCGCATGGGCAGCCTCAGCCGTGTTGGGCAGCACGTTCGTCGTCGCGACATTCATATGCGAGACGAAATAGTAGGCGAAATCGCTGTACTGCGGCAGGGTTTCCCCGATGAGGAACGTGTTGGACAGGCCGTCAGTGCAATGGTCGAAGCCATAGGCGACCGGACCTCCGGCGAACATACCCGGTGCTCCAAGCGATACGCCATTACTACCGCGGCGGGCTCCGCCTCCCGCACTCAGGCAGTTGATATTCGGCGTCATCGCGGGAATGGGGCACCAGTTCATGTGGAGCGGCCCGCCGGAGGGCGAGTAGGACTGGCCCATCGAATAGGTTCCAGCCGGCCCCGGGGTGTACTGGGCCAGCCATCGCTTGTTATCGAACAGGCCGGCTTTCGGATCGGATGGACAGAGCAGCGACGGAATCAAGAGATCGTTCAATGCGGCCGAATTCGGGGCGACGTTGGTATTAAGGCGGAAGTCGATCTTGTCGTACACCGCTTGCTGATTGATGAACGGGAAAAGGTATTCCACCCAGGTATGGCAACGGGAGATGCGCTGAGCGACGGTGCAGTCCGCGCCCATGGGCAGACGGCCGTTGATGTGGTGGTAGTTGTGCATGGCCGTTGCCAGTTGCCTGAGATTGCCGCTGCAACTGTTGCTCCTCGTTTTTTCCCGTACGGCCTGTACGGCCGGGAAAAGGAGCCCGAGGAGCAGGCCAATGATGGCCACCACGACCAAAAGCTCGATCAGCGTCAAACCATCGCGTGCCCCTCCGGCACGATCCGATTGCGTGGCCGATTCCCTCACCATGCTCGATTTCTCAGAGACGACGACCCGGTCGCGGATTTAGCACCAGACTTGCGGCGGCTGCCGGACGGTAAACCCTCCCGCCAATCGTTCCCTTCCCCAGAACCGCCCCAACCTTACAAGATTCCGGTTCGCGGCCGACCGTTTGCGGGTGAAACGCGCGTGCCGGGCGACGTCTGACCCCCGGCGACGGTCAGATCCCCGCCGCATCGGGCACGGCAAAGCCCTTGTTGTTGGGCTCCTTCAAGAGCGCATTGGCCGCATCGGCATACTCGCCCGTGTGCCGCTCGGTGGAGGGATCGAAGGTGAGCGTGGGGCCCAGTCGATACTTCGCCCCGTCCGCGGGGATGCCCACGCCGTCACGCATGATCGCGTGGAACGTCTCGAAGTGCTCCGCCACGTCCTTCCGGTCGCCGAACCGGGCGGCCTTCGCGTCGAACGGCACCTCCGTGCCGAGCCGGTAGGAGTTGTTCATGAGGTGGCCGAGGACGCAGCCGTAGTGGGCGTCGAGCACGTTGCCGTTGGCCCGCGTCGGGTCGCCCGCCCGCACCGCCGAAACGAAACTCCCCCACTCGCCGCCGGGCGTCACCTTGCCGGCAGGCAGCTTGAGGTCCTCCGCCTTGTCGCTCCCGGGCCGCCGGATCTTGTAGGTCCCCTCGCCGGTGATCACGCTGCCATCCTCGAGGTAATACTCGTTGAAGACCTGCCCCTCGTAGCCCTTGTAGTTCACGTTGCGGACGTTGAAGAGCACGATCTGGCCGTTGGGGTACTCGGCCATCGCGAACATCGTGTTGGGCGTCTCGCCCTGATCGTTCCAGAGGAACCGGCCGCCGATCGCCAGCGCCCGCACGGGGTGGGTCTGGTCGTCGTCGATCGCCCAACGGGCCACGTCGAGCTGGTGGGTGCCCTGGTTGTTCAGGTCGCCGTTGCCGGTCTTCCAGAACCAATGCCAGTTGTAGTGGACGAGATTGGCGTTGTAGTGGTCGATGACCGCCGGCCCCTTCCAGAGATCCCAGTCGAGCGTGGCCGGCGGGTCGCCGTCGGGCTTCGTGCCGATGCTGCCGCGGGGCTTGCAGCAGTACCCGTAGGCAATCTTGAGCTTCGGGAGCGTGCCGTTCTTGAGCGCCTCGTGGAGGCCGGCGATGCCGGCGTTGCTCCGCCGCTGCGTGCCGTGCTGCACGACCACGCCGTATTTCTTCTGGGCCTCGACAGCGACCCGCCCCTCGGCGACGTCGTGGCTCAGCGGCTTCTCCACGTAGACGTGCTTGCCGGCCTGCGCGCCCATGATCGTCATGAGCGAGTGCCAGTGGTTGGGCGTGGCGACCGTGATCGCATCGATGCTCTTGTCGTCGAGCACGCGGCAGAAATCCTTCCCCCCCTTCGTCGCCAGAGGCGCGTCGCCCGCCTTCTTGGCAAGGTCGGCGAGCGTGCGGTCGAGCACCTTTTGGTCAGGATCGACGACGGTGGCGATCTCCACGCCGGGGATGGCTCCGAAGCCGGCGAGATGCGACTTGCCCCGGCCGTTCAGGCCGATGACGGCGATGCGAACGCGGTCGTTGGACCCGGCGATCGCCCGTGAGGCTCGGGTGCCCAGGAGTAGCAGCGAGCCCGTGGCCGCAGACGCCCCAAGAAACCGCCGACGTGAGCCGTTCGTGATCATGGTGTCAAGCTCCTCCGGGCCACCGGCCGCTCAGTCGCCGGCGATCGCGAGCGACGCGGCATCGACGACGATGCTCCCGGTCGGCAGGCGGGAGGCATTGAGGAGCACCTCCCACTTGACGGCCATCGTTCCCGCGGGAGCCTCGGCCGCGATTCGCCCTTCCACGAACTGGTCGACTGCGGAACCCGCTCGTAGGAAGTGCCTTTCCGCCTGGCCGAGATGGCGGCCGGAAGCGTCGGTGAAGATCAGCTTGAGGATCACCCGCTGCGTGCTGGAGAGCGGGTCGCTGGCGGTCTGGAGTGCTTTGACCGACGCCAACACGGTGCGGCCACAGATGTCACCGGTCGCCACCGTCTGCGAGACGAGCGGCCAGTAGCGGTTGCCCCGGGACGCGATCCGAACGGCTCGGCTGCCGTCGGCCGTCGGTGAGGATATCTGCGTCACGTAGGAGGCGGAGCCGATCCAACGGCCCGCCTCAAACCGCCCCTCGTGCCCCGCGGCGTCGCCCTCGAAGGATTCGTCGGCAAGCAGGTTTTGCCCTCCTGCCAGGTCGCGGGCCTCGAACGAACCAAAATCGGCGGTCTCAGCCACAGCCTGCAGGAAGCCCGCGTCGGCCGTTGCCGCGCCGGAGAGATCGACCGACATCGCCTCCCCGGCCTCCATGAGCTTTGAAACAAGCGTCTCGGAGCCGGCCGTATCGAGCCGCACCTTCCCCTCGATCACGGCCACCCGCATCCGGCGGCCCGGCTCCACGTTGACCGCGAACTCTGTGCCCAAGTCGACGATCGTGCCCGACGGCGTCTCCACGCGAAGCTCCGTGCCGGGCTCGGGGCAGCGGCAGCGGGCCGAGCCGTCGAGCATTCTCAACCCATCGGAGGCAATCGGCTCGAACGTCGCCGGACCCTCGATGATCGCGGTGCCGCCCAAGGCGAACCGCATCTCGACGCGTCCGGAAACAAGCTCCAGAGGACCAGCTGGCAGCGAGCCTTGCCGCAGAGCGATTTCGACATTGGGGTCGGACCAGACGCAGCCGATGGCGGCCGTCAGCTCCGCAAACGGCTCGTCATACTCGGCCGGCTTTTGCGGGAAAAACCATCCCGCGGCTGCAGCACCGATTGCCAGCATCACGAGGATCCCGGCGGCGCGGCCGGCCCAACTCCCCGGGCCACCGGCCCCGCGATGCGGACGATCCGGTTCGGGCCCTCCGTCCGGCGGCGCGAGATACTCCCGCTCCAGCCGCAGCACCGAACGGATCTGGTGATGCAACACTGCTCGACGGGCCAGGTCGGTCGCCGACTGCGGCTGGGTGGCGACGATCCTGCCGAGCTCCTTGCTTTGCGCATGATCGAGCAGACCGTCAAAATGACGGTCGGCGAGCCACTCGTAGCGGTCGCGGGAGGCCTCGCGGCCCGGCGGATTCTGGGGAGACCGTGCCATCATCGGCTCCCTCCTGCAGCCGCGAGCCGCTTCTTCACGCAGCGGGCCACCGCCTCGCGGCCGCGGTGGAGCATCACCCAGACGGCGTTGCTTGTCATCTCGAGCGCCTGGCCGATCGCGGCGGGCTTCAGCCCGTGGATGTATCGCATCTCCATGACTCGCCGCGTCTTCCCCTGGATCTCAGCCAGGCACTGCCGCATCGCCGCCAGCCGCTCGGGTGCCTCGCCGGCGATCTCCTCGTGCGCGACGGCCAGCGCCCCGAGCGCCTGGTCGTCGAAGAAGACGAGCCGGTCGCCGGCCCGACGCTCGTAGTGACGCAGCACGATGTTCCTCGCGATCCCGAGCGCCCAGGGGATGAACGGGCGGCTGCGGTCGTAGTCGTCGAACTTCAGCACGACCGTTTCAGCCACCTGCGACACGAGATCCTCGCCATGCTGGAAATCGACGACGCTCCCGGCCACCATCGCCGCCACCACGGGCTGCGCCTCCGTCCACAGCCGTGAGAGCAGGAGCATCTGCTCCTGCTGCGACTCGGGCTTCGGGGCACGGGACATCGGTCGGGCAATCTCCTGCCGAGAGGGTCTTCCGGAAACGTCGCCTTACCTTACATCGCCAGGCCCGTACGCCGCCGGCGGCTTGAATTGGGCGGGGGATCCGGGGGTAAGAGCGCGGCCTGGGAGCATGCCGCCGCCACTGTTTGGAAGCCCGCGGCGCGAGCCAAGGGAATCCGCGTGGCCGCATATGAAGCGCCCCGCATTCCGCTCGGCTCGCACCTCGGGCTTCACGGGCATCTCTCACACGCCGCGTTTGGAGACGGCGAATCACGAACGCGACGTAGTGAGCACGCTGCGGCCGAGAGCCGTCGGCGCACGGGCAACGATCGTGAAGCCGAGGTCGGCGAGCCAGCCGCCGATCTCGGCCGCGGAATAGAGTCGGCCCTGCGTGATCGTCGAGAGGAGCACGGAATACTCCGCCGCCCACAGTGGCCCCGACTTGTCGTCGTCGAGCAGCATGTCGTGGATCAGGATCCGCCCACCTGCGGGCAAGGCCGCGGTGCTCTTCGCCAGAAGCGTGCGACACTCGGCCTCGTCCCAGTCGTGGAGGACGTTCGAGAACAGATGGCAGTCGTGGTCCACCGGCCAGGCGGCGGTAAACATGTCGGCGGCGACGACCTCGATCCGCGCGTCGAGCCCCGCGTCGGCAATCGCCCGCCGGGCAATCTGATCGACGGGCGATGCCTCGAGCACGGTGGCGGAGAGGCCAGGGAACCGCTCGACGACCGCGCGGGAATACACGGCCGATCCACCGCCGATGTCGAGCAGTCGCCGCATCGAGCCACACTCCACCGCGGCCGCCAGCGCTGGCGCGAGCACTCGTCCACGGCAGTCCATTGCCGCCGTGAAGGCCTCGGCGAAGCCGATGTCGTGCATCGATGCATGCCAGTCACCCGGAGCCTCGTCTCCCGGCCAGTGCGCTGGCCGGCCTGTCCGGAGCACCTTGAGAAAGTCTCCCACGCCGGGCTTGTCGGCCATCGCCACGTAATAGGGCCGGGCATCGAAGCGCGAACCAGCCACGAGAAACTCTCGGGCCGTTGCGGTCGGCCGGAGCAGGCCAGCGGCGTCGCGGACCAGGAGACCTTGGGCCAGGAGCAGCGTGCAGAGCACGTCTGTCGGTCGGCGGTGCAGGCCGAGCCGGTCACACACGCCCGTCACGTCCGTGGGCTCATCAGCGAGAGCCGTAAAGAGATCGAGATGCACGATGGCCGCGGCCAGGGCATCTGCGGCCGCGATCGCATCGCGGGTGCGGTAAATGAATGATGGATCGGCGGTGGGTGGCAGCATGGGAAAAGAGCGGCGGGGGGGCCGCGAGGAAGATGTGCCTTTGTATTATAATCGACTGCATAATCCTGGAGGCCGCAGCACGTGCAATTTGTCGATCGCCGTGAAGAAATGCGTCGGTTGGATCGGGCGGCGGCGAGCGGCCAGCCTGGGCTTGTCGTCGTCTGGGGCCGCCGGCGGGTAGGCAAGAGTCGTCTGCTGGCCGAGTGGGTCGGCCGCTCCGGCGGCTTGTATTGGGTCGCGGATGAGTCGGGGGCGGCGACCCAGCGTCGCTATCTGGCTGGGGAACTGGAGGCGATCCTGCCGGGCTTCGCCGGCGTCGAATATCCCGACTGGCCGACGCTCCTCGACCGTCTTTCCCGCGATGCCAGCACTGCCGGCTGGCGCGGTCCGCTCGTGCTCGATGAGTTTCCCTACCTTGCAGCCCAGACGCCGGAACTGCCGAGCGTGCTTCAGAAGTGGATCGACCGCGAGAAGCGGCAGGGAGGCATGCTCGTTGCGCTCGCGGGCTCGAGCCAGAGAATGATGCAATCGAGCATCCTCGACGCCACGGCCCCGCTGTATGGCCGCGCTGACGAAGTGCTCAAGGTGGACCCGCTCCCCTTCGGATTCGTGCCCGACGCGATCGGCACCAAGGCCGCCGCATCGTGTTTGGATTTTTATGCCTGCTGGGGCGGAATGCCGCGGTATTGGGAGCTGGCAACGGCGTATCGAGCCAATCATGAACATGCCGTGGACGACATCGTGCTTTCCCCGCTCGGGCCGCTGCACGACGAAGTCGATCGTCTCCTGCGGCAGGAGTTGCCCACGGCGATCTCATTGCGACCGATTCTGGATGCAATCGGGCTCGGAGCCCATCGGTCCTCGGAGATCGCCGCCCGCCTCCAGCTGCCTGCCACGGCAATCACGCGGTCGCTCGTGCAGCTGCAAGACCTCGGGTATGTCCGCCGCGAAACCCCGTTTGGCAGCGACGAACGACGCGGCAAGCGGTCGCTCTATCGACTTGCCGATCCTTTTCTCAGGCTGTGGTTTCGCACCGTGGCTCCGCACCGCGGCAGTCTGCGGACGGCCACCGCTGCGGTTCGCCGCGGATACCTGCAGCGGGCATGGCCGCAGCTGCGGGCGGAGACCTGGGAAGAGCTGTGCCGACAGGCGATCCCTCGGCTGGCTCCGGCAACCACGACGCTGTTGCCCGCCGCCCGCAGTTGGGCAGCCGGTGCAGCGGAGTGGGACGCCGTCAGTGTGTCGCCTGACGGCGACCTGCTTGTCATCGCGGAATGCAAGGCGGCCGCGCGGGGCATCGACGCCAGGGAAGTGCACCGGATCATCGCCGCGGCTGAGGCGAAGCAGCCGCCGCCCGCGCCGGCGCGGCCGAAGCAGGTGCACCTGTGGATCTGCGCACCGATGTTCACGGGCCCGCGGCCGCGGCTGCCGGCGCACATCCGGCTCGTCGACGGCCGTGACGTGCTCGGGGCGCTCCTGTAACGCATGTCATTGATTCAGCTCCAGGCCGGCGCGTGGTCAACGCGTTGGACGCAGAGGGCACTTTCTTCTTGCCGCCGCGACGAAAGGAGCTTATTATGGTCCTGAAAAGGAGATAATCATGGACTACATCGCGGTCAACGAGTTGAAGCGGCCGCGTGTCGTCCGGGAGCGACTGGCCGCCGCCGAGGAGATGATTCTCACCAGTAACGGCCGTCCGATGGCCGTGATCATGTATGTGGATGACGAGGATGATCCCGAAGATGTGCTGAATGCAGCCCGCGAGGCACGCAGCCAGATTGCCCTCCGCCGAATCCGGGAACGGGCACGACGCACGGGTGCGGACAAGCTGTCGAGCCCGGAAATCGACGACGTGATCGCCGCGGCTCGTCGCGACCGAAAGCAGCGGTCATGAGCGACCGCCCGCGGGTTGCGGTCTTCGATACGAATGTGCTGGTGTCTGGGTTTCTGAGTCCGCACGCCGCCCCGGGCCGGATTGTCGAATGGCTGCGAAGCGGTGCGGTGCGGGCGGGCCTCGATGACCGAATCATCTCGGAATATGAAGATGTACTAGCGCGTCCGGAGTTCAAACTGCCGCGTCACGAGGTGTCGATTGTGCTCCGGCGGATGCTGGCCCAGGCCGAGTACGCGGTGGTCACTCCGGCTCATCTCGTCCGGGGACTGCCGGACGCCGACGACGCGCCGTTCGCAGAATGCGCACGGGCGCTCGAGTGCCCGCTGGTTTCGGGGAACGCCCGGCACTTTCCCTCCGCAGCGATCGGAAGCCTGACCATTCTCACTCCCCGGCAGTTCGTTGATGCCGGGGAGAACACATGAGCTGAATCGGCCCTGCTGAGGCGTTCATTCCCACCAATGATGGTCGTCGCATGCAATCTGTAGCACTCGAGGCGTGGCGGTGGTGGCTCGTGCTCTGGCCGCACGTGCTGGCCGGCTCGATTCTCACCATCAACGTGGTGGCGTCCGCGCACGCGATCCTCGTGAAACGCGACACGCGGAGCACGATCGGCTGGGTGGGGCTGATCTGGCTGTCGCCCGTGTTCGGGGCGATCGCCTACGCCGTGCTCGGCGTCAACCGCATCCGCTCGCGGGCCACGCAGCTCTGGGCCGGCCAGACCCGGATCCTGCACGAGATGCAGGGGGCCCTCCCGACGCCGACACGGCTCCAGGCGGCCGTCGGGCCGGAGGGGAGCCCGCTGCGGTCGCTGGCCACGCTCGTCGGCGAAGTGACCGACCGGCCGCTCGTCGATGGCAACCAAATCGACGTGCTCGCCGGCGGTGACGAGGCCTATCCGCGGATGCTCGACGCGATCGCGGGAGCGAAGCGGAGCATCGGCCTCGCCTCGTACATCTTCGACAACGACCCAACGGGGAAGATCTTCGCCGAGGCGCTCGCCGCGGCGGCGCGGCGGGGCGTGGAGGTGCGGGTGCTGGTGGACGGCATCGGGGCGTCGTACACCGTGCCCTCGATCCTCAGCGTGCTCACCACGATGGGCGTGCGGGCCGAGCGGTTCCTGCCCACGAGCGTGCCGATCTATTTTCCGTACGCCAACCTCCGCAACCATCGCAAGATCATGGTCGTGGACGGCGAACTCGGGTTCACCGGCGGCCTCAACATCCGCGACGGCTGCTGGCTGGAGCACGAGCCCGCGCATCCCGTCCGGGACACCCACTTCAGCCTCCGCGGCCCGATCGTGGCGCAGCTCCTGGAAGTCTTTACCGAAGACTGGGCCTTCGCCACCGAAGAGACGCTCACTGGTCAGGCGTGGGAGCCGAGCCTCGCGGCGGCCGGCACGATGCTCGCCCGCGGTATCCGCTACGGGCCCGACGATCCCGACATCGGCCGAATCAAGCTCGTGCTCGTGGGAGCGCTGGCGGCCGCGCAGAAGTCGGTGCGGATCATGACGCCGTATTTCCTGCCCGACGACGCCGTCTGCCAGGCGCTCGACGTGGCGGCGATGCGGGGCGTGCAGGTGGACATCGTGCTGCCGGAGGAAAACAACCTCGCGCTCGTGGGCTGGGCGTCGTCGGCCATGCTCTGGCAGGTGCTGGGCAAGGGCTGCAACGTCTGGATGTCGCCGCCGCCGTTCGAGCACACGAAGCTGATGGTGGTCGATGCCGCCTGGGCCCTCTTTGGCAGCGGCAACTGGGACGACCGCAGCATGCGGCTGAACTTCGAATTCAACGTCGAGACCTACGACCGCGAGCTGGCCGCGGGGCTCGACCGGCGGATCGCCGACGTGATCGCCCGTTCCCGCCCCAAGACGCTCGCCGAGGTCGATGCCCGCAGCCTGCCGGTGAGGCTCCGCGACGGCATCGCGCGGCTGTTCAGCCCGTACCTGTGAGCGGTTCGTTGCCAGGGCGTGGGGCGGTGGCATACAACGTCGGCCTATGAGCACCACGTTTGCCGAGGCGGGGTCCGCCGACACGATCGATCAGCTGCGGGCCGTAGGCCGCGAGTTTCACTCCCGGGGCTGGTCGCTGGGCACGAGCAGCAACTACAGCGTCGTCGCCTCACGGGACCCGCTGGAATTGCTCATCACGGTCAGCGGCAAGGACAAGTCGGCCCTCGGCCGCGACGACTTCGTGCGGGTCGATGCCGCCGGCAAGCCCGTGGATGGGTCGGGCCGCAAGTCGTCGGCCGAGACGCTCCTCCACTGCCTGATCGCGAGCACGGTGCCGGGCGTGGGCGCCGTGCTCCACACCCACTCCACCTGGGGCACGATCCTCTCCGGTGCCGACCTGGCTCGCGGCAGCCTGCGGATCGAGGGCTATGAGATGCTCAAGGGGCTCGAGGGGATCGCCACACACGACACGTTCGTGGAGGTGCCGATCTTTGCCAACACGCAAGACATGACAGAACTGGCCCAGCGGATTCGCCACCGGTTCGCCGCCCTCGACTGGTCGGCCGCCCGCTCCCCGTGCCACGGCTTCCTGCTCTCGCGGCACGGCCTCTACACCTGGGGCCGCGACCTGGCCGAGGCCCGGCGGCACATCGAAATCCACGAGTTTCTGTTCGAGGTGGTGGCCCGCGCACGCATGCTGCCCGCCGCCGGGGCACCGCCGCAGCCGCGACAGACCGTCCAGCAGCAGCAGCAACAACAGTAAATACAGATACAACTGGAAACAGTCACGCCCGGCCCGGGCATTCTTCTTCTCTCTCATCGGAGACATACGCAATGGCGATCGTCACCGTCCCTGCCGAGAACCGGCGAATCACCGACCCGGCCGAGATCACCGCGTTCCTGGCGGCCAACGGCATTCATTACGAGCGCTGGCCGCTCGCAGACCGCGTCGATCCCGCCGCCCCCGCCGAGCAGATCCTCGCGGCCTATGCCCCGGAGATCGACGTGCTCAAGGAGCAAGGAGGCTTCGTCACGGCCGACGTGATCGACGTCTACCCCGACACCCCGAACCTCGACGCGATGCTCGCGAAGTTTGCCAAGGAGCACACCCACACCGAGGACGAAGTGCGGTTCGTCCTGCAGGGCAGGGGCGTGTTTCACATCAATCCGGGCGACGACACGAAGCCCGTGTTCGGGATCGAGGTCTGGGCGGGCGACCTGATCAGCGTGCCGCTCGGCACGCGCCACTGGTTCGATCTCTGCAACGACCGCAGAATCCGCGCAATTCGCCTGTTCCAGGACATGACCGGCTGGACGCCCCACTACCTCGTGGACGGCGTGCATGAAGGCTACGAGCCGTTGTGCCTGGGCCCGGCCTGGGTCGCGGGGTCAGGAAAGGCGGGCTCGTGATCGTCTTCGACGGCAGGGGCATCCTGCTCGACGTCGAAGGCACGACGTCATCGATCTCGTTCGTCTACGACGTGCTCTTCGAGCATGCCAAGCGGCACGTGGCCGAGTTTTTGATCGCCCGCCGCGGTGATCCCGCCGTGCAGGCGGCAGCCCGCGGGCTCGCGACCGCGGCCGGCCTGCCCGCGGATGCCTGCGACGACGAGGCCGGCCTCGCCCGCGTGGCCCTCGCCGCGATCGACTTCATGAACCGCGACGTGAAGGACACATCACTCAAGGCCCTGCAGGGCATGATCTGGCGGAGCGGCTTCGAGTCGGGCGAGATCGTGTCGCACGTGTTCCCCGACGTGCCGCCGGCGGTCGCCCTGTGGTCCGACTCGGGTCTGGACGTGCGAATTTATTCGTCGGGCTCGATCGAGGCCCAGCAGCTCTTCTTCCGGCACACGTCTGCTGGCGATCTCACACCGTACCTGCGCGGCCACTACGACACCACGACGGGCCCCAAGCGGGAGCAGGCGAGCTATGCGGCGATCGCGGCCGACATGGGGCTCGCCCCGCGTCAGATCCTGTTCGTGAGCGACGTCGGCGCCGAGCTGGATGCGGCCCGCGCGGCCGGGATGGCAACGGCGCTCGCCGTGCGGCCCGGCAACCGGGATGCGGGCGGTCTCTATGAGCATGAGGCAGTGACGTCGTTCGCCGAGATCGAAACATGACCGCTCCGGCCGGCCAGCCCACGGCGGCCCGCTGCGGCAGTGGCGGCTCGACGCATCCGCAGCTCGACGTGGCCCTCGGCGAGGCAGCGCGGCAGGCCATGGCCGGCCTCGCTGGCATGACGGCGGACCTGGGCGTCGTGTTCGTGTCGTCGGCCCACGGCACTGCGATCCGCCCGACGCTCGAATCGCTCGCTGATATCGTGCCGGCCCGCACGCTCATCGGCGGCACGGCGGAGGGCGTGCTCGCCGATGCGGTGGAGCATGAGTCGGGGCCGGCGGTCGCCGTCTGGCTGGCGTCGTTGCCCGGCGGCGTCATCCGGCCCGTGTCGCTCGAATACACACAGACACCCGACGGCGGCATGTTCGCGGGCTGGCCTGCCGGCCTCGAAGCTGACTGGCCGACGGGGGCAGCGCTGTTGCTCCTGGCCGATCCGTTCTCGTTTCCGGTCGATGCGTTTCTCCGCCGGATGGAGGACGAGCATCCCGGCGTGCCTGTGATCGGTGGCATGGCCAGCGGCGGATCGCGGCCCGGCGCCAATACGCTCGTCGTGGGTGAGCGAACCTACGACTCGGGCGCCGTGGGTGCGGTGATCGGGGGCGGAACGCGGATGCGGCCGGTCGTCTCGCAGGGCTGCCGGCCGATCGGCAGGCCGCTGGTGATCACACGGGCCGAGTCGAACATGCTCCTCGAGCTCGGAGGGCGGCCGGCGCTCGAGCGGCTGCGGGAGATCTATGGCGACTTGAGCGACGCCGATCGCGCAC
>CAMDDA010000034.1 GCA_945890755.1 Candidatus Kuenenia stuttgartensis | reverse complement strand
TCGGGGGACAGGGGCATGGGAAACTCCGGAGGTCGCAGGCGGATCGTGACCGCCTGCCGTCTATCTTCGCCTCACCGCTGGTAGATCGGAAGCGCTGCCCGGTCCAGCTGGAGGATCGTGAGGTTCGTGGCCGTCGTATAGACGGTGCCGATGTAGCCCTGCGGCCAAAACACGCCGTCCCGATCGTCCCGAGCCTCCGACACCAGCCGCTTCTCGATCTGGCCGCGGTAGTCGGTCCAGGTTTCGCCCCCTTCGCGGTACATCACCTGGGCGTAATAGAAGTGGGCGTAGTGCCAGTGGCCGAAACTGTTGTTGGAGATGTTGCCGAGGTGCTTGGCAGCGTAGGCCAGCATCCGCGGCACGTGGGTGTCGTCCTCCTCGCCGGCATTGAAGAGGCAGGCGATCGCGGCGGCCGAGATGGCGGGCCGCCCTCCACCGCCTTTCGAACTGTACTGCACGCCGCCGTCAGGCATCGTGCAGCGGTGGATGTAGGCGATCGCCTTGTCGATGATCTCGCGAGGCACCGGGATGCCGGCGTTGCGGCAGCCCCTCAGCCCCTGCACCTGCGTGATCGTGGTCGAGCCTTCGTCGAAGTCGTTGCCGTCCTTCGCGCTGACATACCCCCAGCCCCCGTCTTTCGTCTGGGCTCGGCCCGAAAACTCCACGGCGCGGGTGAGTACGCCCACGAGTTCCTCCCGCCGCCGCTCGTCTTCCTCCTCGCCGAGCAGCTGCGAGAGGAAGAGCATCGAGAAGCCGTGGCCGTAGGTGTAGCGGTCGTCGTTCTTCGGGTCGCCGACCAGCCCGTTTGGCCGCGCGCGGCTCACGAGGTAGTCGACGGCGCGGCGGATCGGCTCGGCATGGCGGCCCTGCGTCGTGGTGGAGCCTTCCATGAGCATCGCCGTGCCGGCCAGTGCCGTCATCGCCGTCGGATAGCGGTTTTCGTTGGCCGCCCAGCTGCCACGCCGCGATTGCTTGGCGGCCAGCCAGTCGAGTCCACGTGAGACGGTGCGCTCGACACGGTCGTCCCCACGGGCCAGTGGTCCTGCAGCCACGATCAGGCTCAGCGCCACCATGACTGCCGCGAGCGATCCGCGGCTCGTGCTGCGACGTGAGACGGGAGTTCCCGAGATTCGCTTCATGGTCGTTGCCTGCGCCACGTCTGGATCTGCTCGAGCAGCCGGTCCAGCCCGGCCGAGGCGGTTCGAGACTGATAGGGGCCACGGGGTGGCATCGGGCCCCCCGTGAATTCGAGCACGGCCCACCGCGGCGTCTCGCCCGACTCGCGGATCGTGATCGAGTGCCGTCCAGGATCGCCCACGAGTTCACAGCCGAAGAACACATGGGCATGGATCGGCTGGGCCACCTCGTCGAATACGGCGTGACCGGTTCGTTTGTCGAGCCCCAGCAACGTCAGCCGCACCTGGTCCGCATCGGGGCGGCCGCGGGTCTGCCGCGAGAGGAGCAGCACCGGCAGGCCTGCGGGCTGGGCGAGGTGCAGACTGTGCCGATCGAGCGTGGCGGGGCCGGGCCAGAGCAGACCGCCGGCGGCGGCATCGATGGCCCAGATCGCGCCCGAGAGTGGCCGGCTGATCTCGCCCGCGGCCAGCAGGTGTTGCAGCGGGGCGAGATCGCCGAGCCCCGGGAGCCACTCGCCCGCCTCGGTCTGCGATTCCGTGCCTGCGACGACGAGCAGCCGATCCCGCCAGGGCACGACATGCAGCCGGTCGAACGCCGTCGGCATCGTCGGCAGTTGGGTTGTGAAGGTCTGACGGCCGGCTGCGAGATCGAAGACCGTGAGGCGGCCATCGGGAGCCAGCACGAAAAGCCGGTCGTCATTGAGCGGCACGGCCCGCGCCTCACCCGCCACCGTGCCCAGCACCGTCGTGTCGGCGGTCACCGGATCGACCAGTTCGAGTTGCACCGTGGCGGCGACGCCATTGCCGATCGCATCGCCCAGCGGTCGCACGGCTACGATGCGGCGGCCGCTCGTCGCGATCCGCTGCCTCCGTGGCGGGAGCTTCAGCGTGCGAACGAGACGGCCGTCGAGCAGCGACAGCACCCGCGACTCGGCGCCGCCTGCGGTGCAGACGGTCACGAACGCGTCGTCACCGACGAGCTCGCCGCCGGGAGGCAGGGCATGCCGCTCCCACAGAAGCCCGCCAGTGCAGGGATCGACCAGTGACACGGTGCCCCCGGCCTGATGCAGCGCTCCCGTGGTCCGCGGGCGGCCGCCGCGCGGCTGACCGGCACGCGACCGGTCGTCGGGTTCGCTGATCTCCATGCCGAGAGGATTGCCGCCGTGCCGCGGGCCCCGGCCGCCGACATCCCGCATCCAGAGCCCCGCCGGCTGCTGTTCGGACGTCGACCCTGCGACCGTATGCGTCCAGACCGCCCTGCTGCCTCCCGTCAGATCGTAGGCCGACAGCCCGCGCCCCGTCCGGATGAGGAGCAGGCGGCCGAGCGTCCAGGCTTCGAACCCACTCGCCTGCGGCAGCCAGGGGAGTCCGAGGCGGGCGCCGGCGGGATCGATCGTGATCGGATCCATGAGTGGTCGACCGTACTGATCGAAAAGATGGAGCCGCCCTTCCTGCACGTCGCACGCCAGCCGCAGGCCCGGCACCATGGGATCGCGATCCAATTCGACAGGCAGCGGCATGAGCCGGGTACGGCCGTCGCCGGCGAACGTGTCGCCGCCGATCGGGAGCCGTCGATAGTCAACGCGGCCCAGCGGCCACTCGGCGTCGAGATCGGCGGCGGGAGCGCGGTCGCGAAGGCTGTCGGGACGGGCCGCACTCGACGCCGCGAGGTGCAGGAGGTGCCAATCCCTGCGGAGGGCGGCCCGGGCAGACTCGTCGCTGCGGGTGGCGAGCGCCGCGGCCGCGAGTTCGCGCGCCCTCCTGCTCGCCGGCAGGCTCGCCAGCCGTTCGGCCAGCGCCTCGAGCCGCTGCAAGCGGTTCAGGAAATCCGGGGCGGCCGCGGCGTCGTCGATGGCGGCATCGGCCGCGGCGGTGATCTCGGCCCGCAGCGAGGCCGGTGCCCGGTCGTTGAGCGCGGCCAGTCGGCCCGCCAGCCAGCGGTCGTCGTTGACCACGAGCGCCGGGTCGGCGGGGTCGCGCGTGGCCGAGAGCGCGGCCGCTGCCGGATCGGTGACGAGCAGATCATGGATTGCTGACCAGGCGTCGTCCAATGATTCGGCTCGGAGAAAGCCGTCCACGGCCACCCGGGCTGCCGCCCGTGCGGCGACCGAGCCGCCAGGCGCCAGCGACGCCATCCGAAATGCCTCCCGCCAGGCCGGCGCCGCCGCGGCGAAGTCCCGCTGCATGCCGAACACGATCGCATCCGGCAGTGTCTCGGGAGGCAGCCGCGGGCCGGCTGCCCGGGCAGCCTTGCCGAGCAGCGCGAGGCCCTCCGCCACGTGGCCGGCTTCCAGTTCCAGGTGCCCGCGCCACTGCCAGACCCAGGGCGACAAAGGGTCGCGGGCGTCGGCCGTCCGAATCTGGGCTTCGAGCGCCGCCTGCTGATGGAAGACATCGAGCGAATCACTCCCCCGCGAGATCACCTCGCCGCGATACGCGACGAGATTGCCGGGCACGAGTCCGCCCCGCGCCGGGCAGCGGCCGGCGATGGCGCCGGTGCGCACATCGATCTCCACCACCTCGGGGCTGTCGAGCGGCAAGAGCAGCCGTTCTTGCGTGAGAATGCCGCGGCCGCTCGGCCTGCCACCCGCGTTGGTATACGGCACCTGCCAGAGCTGTCCGCCATCCGCAACGCTACGGGCTTCGACGGCCCGCTGGCCGATCACGATCACGCGACCATCTACGACGCCGGCCACCTGCACCACACCTGGCACGGCCGCCTCCCAGGCGGGACGGCCCTGCCGCAGGTCGAGACAGATCAGGCCCGTCGCGTCATGAGCCGCCAGAAACACGCGGCCCTCGGCGAGCACGGGAAGCGAGTCACCGGCGGCCATCCCCCGGCGGGTGACCGCCGTCACATCCATCGCGGCCGCGCGTTCGGCAGCGGGCCGATCGGCGCGGGCGTAGCGATGGGCCCAGAGCAGTCGGCGGGTGGCCAGATCGACTGCCACCACGGTGCCCGTGCCCAGCGGGCAGACGAGCACGCCGTCGGCGACCGCCGGCGACAGGCCGGCCAGACGCCGCGACCGCGACCGCGGGCTCGTGATCTGCTCATCCTCGTCGAGTTCGGCGAGCGGCTGCGACCACTGGACCGTACCCCGGGCGGCATCGAGCACGTCGAGCCGAATCTCCCCTTTCTCTTCGACGAGCGCATACAGCTCGTTACCCACCGCGAGCGGTGGGCCGAGATACCAGGCTTCGCCATCGACGGCCGGCAGTTGCCAGCGGGCCGTGCCCCGGCTGGCGATGTCGAAGCTGCGGAGGCGATTGCCACGATGACCGGCGTCACCGAAGCGGCGCGGACGCCGTCGATCGTTGAGGTCGGCGAGCGACTCCCGCTCCCCCGGCGGCTGCGGCGGCGTCTCGACGGCAAAGACGAGCCCATGGGCGGTCGCCAGCCCCGCAGAGGTCAGGTCATCGAACGTGAATTCCGTGGCGTCACCAGCGCCATCGTCCGCACCGCCGGCTCCATCTTCTGCCGTCGGTGCTCCGGCCAAGTGGTCATCGAGGGGCCGCAGCCAGAGCCGTTTGCCGGTCGCGAAGTCCACGGCAAGGATGCCGAGCGGTGTCCGCACGAGGATCAGGCCATCGACTGCCACCGGCGTTCCGGCAGGCATGATGAACCGCTCCGCCGCGGCTGCCGTCTGCCGGCGTTTGTCGAGCAGCCGTACCTCGGCCGGATGCCGAGCCAGCGGCACGCGATAGCGCGGCACGAGCAGTGGCCGCGAGGCGACGGCCACGGCATTGCGAGCCGCATCGCCGCGTGGCTGCGGCCACTCGTCGGCCAGTCCTGTTCGCGTGCGGGCGATCGAGGCGAGCCACTCGCTTGCCAGGGCCGGCGGCAAGGAGAGGACGACGTTCTGGCCCGCGACGCGATCACGTCCGCGGGCCGCATCGAGGATGGTGCGGGCCGTCGCCATGTCGCCGGCCTGGGCGTGGGCGACGCTTCGCATGAGCGACAGCGTCGGCTCGGCGGGCTCGACGACCGTTTGCTCGGCGAGCCGGTCGAGCCAGGCCGCAGCGACCACCGGCTGCCCGCTCTCGAGCGCCGTGATGGCGGCAATGACGGCGGCCCGCCGGCCGGCCGGTGTGGCGAACCAGCGGCGGGCCACGTCGACGATTGAGGCGTTGTCGTCTGCGGCGATGGCGTCGCCGAGCCGCCGGTCGGCCCGCGCGGCAAAGAGCAGTTCATAGGCCTCGCGGCCCGCGCGGGGCTGCTCCTGCAGCACGGCCCACGCCTCCGCCTTCAGGCTGCGGCTCGTCGCCCGGCGAGTAGCGGCGCTGCCGAAGGCCTCGCGGGGTGCGGCGCGGACCTCGTCGAAGAGGGTTGCGGCGTCGCTCCACCGGCCTTCGCCCAACAGCCGGCGGGCCTTGTCGAGCGACCGCTCGAGTTCGCGGTCGGTCGGCAGAAAGACGCCGTCATCAACCGAGTCGGAAGCCGGTTCGGCCGCATCGCAGGCGACACCGGCGCCAGCAACGAGCACGGCGGAGGTCAGGAGCCATGACCAGATGCGGAACGAGACTCGGCAAGAGGCCCGGCATGTCACGTTCTGGCAACTTCCGCTCCGGCACATCCCGGCTGAGGCCGGGATGCCGCGT
This sequence comes from Candidatus Kuenenia stuttgartensis, assembly GCA_945890755.1. Classification (GTDB taxonomy): domain Bacteria; phylum Planctomycetota; class Planctomycetia; order Pirellulales; family UBA1268; genus QWPN01. Next base: position 15,319 of record CAMDDA010000034.1, on the reverse strand, counting down.
TTGGGGCCGGGAGTGGGGACGCGAATGCTCATGACGGCCAGGGTTCTTCAGAGCCTATCACACAGGGCTAAAACCGCATGAAACCGGGTGTCCAGGCCCGCCTCTGGCGGGGCGGGCCAGCGGGCCGGCGCCCGCCCGCTGCGCCAAAAAAGTGTGTTTTCACGGCTCATACCCCATTTTTCGCCTTGCATTTTCATTTTGAAAACCTCTAATCAGCGACTCGTACGGCAATTCCGGGCGAGTTATCCTTGCGGTGCGGTTCTCATCGCACACCTGTTTTCCCTTTTCCCATCCGCTTTGGAGGATATGGCTATGGCAAAGAAGTCGGGCAGCAAACCCATGACGAAGACCGAGATCATGCGGAGCATTTCCGAGACGACGAACCTTCCCAAGAAGGACGTGGTCGCGGTGATGGAGGCCATGACCCACGAGATCCAGAAGGCTCTCAAGGGCTCGGGCATCGGCGTGTTCTCGATCCCGGGGCTCGTGAAGATCGAGCGTCGCAAGGTTCCCGCCCGCCCCGCCCAGAAGGGCGTGAAGAATCCCTTCACGGGCGAACTGCAGGACCGTCCGGCCAAGCCGGCCAGCGTCAAGGTTCGCGTCCGCGCCCTGAAGAACCTGAAGGCGATGGTCGTCAGCTGAGTCGCCATGCGTCTGCGGCCCCGTCGCGACGCGATCGCTGAACAGCATGCGGGCGGTGCCGGTAACGGCACCGCCCGCTGTCGTTCATGCCTGTAGCGGTCATGCCCCGAGTCCCGTCTGTCGTTCGCGGCATCAGCGGGTATCGGTGATGGCATTGGCCAGCCGGACGGCGATCCGCTGGTTGCCCCGTGCGTTTGGATATCGCGGGCTGTGGTAATCGGCGGACGACGAGACCACGTCCGGGCCGCTAAGGTCGAGAAACCACGGTTGGCACGCCGCGCCTTCCCGCATCGACCGATAGAGCGAGTCGATGCTCTCGAGATACCCGGGCCTCGCCAGCAGTGTGTGGAGTGTTTCGTCGGCCTGCCCGCGGTCGAGGGACTCGCGGAGCGAGTCCACCAGTTCGTCGCGGCTCCCGCCAACCCCCAGCGCCGGCTGCAATGCGGCGATGTACCGGGCTCCCAGTTCCCGGCTGAACGCCGCCATCAGCTTCACATGCGTCAGCCAGGCGGTGGCCGCCCGTTGCAACGCCGCATGGCGATCCGCTGTCAGCACGACGGGTATCTCGAGTTGCTCCCAGTCGGCCGAAGACACCGCCGTGCTGGGCCTGCCCCTGCCGGCACTCGAGGCCGTCATCGCGCGCAGCTGGCGAGCGAGTTTGACCGGCGCGCACCGTCTGATCCAGGGCACGATCCCCGTGGCGACGAGTGTCTGGCCGCCGGCGGAGAGCGTGCCACCGTCAGCCAATTCCTCGAAGGCGGCCAACAAGAACTTGGGTGACATCCGCTCGTCGGGATCGCGGTACCAGCCGCGGTCTGCGAAATAGGTCTCATTGATCCCCGTGAGCGAGATCACGATGTCGAAGCGATGGTCAGGCAGAATCGCGATCAGTCTGGTGAGTTCCTGCGCTGCCAGGCAACCGACGAGGCCCGCATTGGCGATCTCGACTGAGTGGCCGCGGGCCGCGAGTTCCTGGCCGAGCAGATGGGGCCAGTCTCCGCCTCGTCCCGCATGCTCGAGGCTGCTGACAGGATCGGTTGTCGAGCCACCGAGCGTCAGGATCCGCAGGCACGCCCGCTCCGAGTCCTGGTCAGCGACACCGGCAGCTTCCGCTGCGGTGCGATCCGGGCGGAACGATTCAACCGTGAAGAACCGTGAGCCGCCGTCGGCCTTCGTGCCGCGGTGCCCTGCGACCGTCGGACCATAGCCGACGGCGGGATCGAGCCCGAGCTGCGGCTGCACGTCATCCGCCTGGTCCGCCTCGGGCAGAACGCGGAGCGTAAGGCCGCAGATTCCTTCGACCATACACGCCACGAGGACCACGGCGCCGAGGCCCTGCAGGAAGCGATTGAAAAGCAGTCGGCCGTGCATCGCGACGGTGTCCCGAGGCCGACCGGGTCACGCCGCATGCCGAGCTGCTGCGAACCGCATCTCATCGCGATAGCGGAACCAGATCTTGGCGTGCGGGTGATCGCGGTAGTCGTCGAACCAAGGGCCGCCGTTGGTGTAGTGGATGAGCTTCGTCGTGTCGTCCATCCAGTCGAGTGTGTTCCATGTCTTCGGCAACGCGCTGATCTCCGCGTCGGGAATGTCCTGGAAGCGGTGCAGGTAGGCGCCGGTCTGCGTGGAAACGGTTTCTTTGCTCCACACCCGCAGCCGGTCGCAATTCATGAGCATCATGCTCGACCAGTTTTTGCGCGGATATGACGTCTGCGGGCAGCCGTACATCTTCACCGTGTTGGCCGGCTGGTAGTCGTGCTGCACGACCCGCAGGGCGAGGCCGTCCATGTCGAGTTCGGCGAGCTCACGGACGTCGGCGAAACAGAGCATGTCGTTGTCGAGAAACAATGCCCGGCCCCGAAACCCGCACAGGTGGGGCACGAGAAACCGCGAGTAGGTGAACTCGGTCGATGCCCGCGGGTCGTGCTCGCGTGCGAGGTCGAGTTCGTCGAGCTTCAGGTAGCGGATGTCGAGCGGGATCGAGGCGTGCTTGAGCAGGCTGTAGTGGAGCACGTCCGCGGGTTCGGGGAAGCGTGAGTCCCAGCCGATGAAAATCCTGAGCACTGCACTGTCTCCTCTGGGGGTGAAACGGGGGCGGACGTTACAGGGTGGCCTGTGGCAGGGCGAGAGCAGCCGCCGGGCGGTATGCGTCCGGTGTCACCGTCATGAAAGGCTCGAGCTCGGGCTCGGTCGTCCGCAGGCGGTAGCGGTCCCGGAGGGCCGCGAGTACGGCGATGTCGGCACAGATGTGCGGAGGGAGGACGCGGCCGCGGGCCCGATCCTTGCCGGCGAGGATGTTGCCTGCGGCCTGGTGGAGGTTGCGGCCCTCCAGGCCGATGCCCGCGAGCACATACTCCGCATCGGGGCCGTGGTCACGGATGGCGACGAGCAGTGCCAGAATGCCCGTCGAGGGGCGGAACTTGCCGGGGGCATCGGTTTCACATCCCACGGCCGCGTGCCGCGCACTGTGCCGCCGCATCGCGAAGCGGGCCAGCCGACGGGCGTCGTCGAGCACGATGGCGAGCGGCTGCCGAAACGCGGCCGCGGTGACGATCGGATAGCGCAGGCGGCTCACCGAGGTGACGAGCTCGATGCGGTCGCGGACCGAGCAGACTTCGATCGGAGCGGCGTAGCCGCCCGTGGTGAGCGCCTCGTGCACGGCAGCCGTGCAGCCGCGTGCATCCGGCGCGGCGAAGAGCACCATCCGCGACGGGGCGGCCTCCACGATGGCCCGCCACTTGCGGCCGTAGAGACCGGCGGAGTCGTCGAAGCTTTTGCGCAAGACGAGGGCGCTGGCGACGTTCACCGCGATTGGATACCGCCCGACGTCGGCGGCGTAGAACCCGATCGCGGCGTTCGCCGCATAGACGGCATCCCCCGGCAGGAACACGGCCCCCGGCTTCGATCCGAGCACGATCACGCGTTTCATAAGCTGGTGCCAGGTCCCTGGTTCGTGGTGAGCTGCCGCGGGCGGTAGTCGGACGAACTTTCGTCGCAGGCAAGGTGGGTGCGGAGGAATCGCCGGAGTTCACCGGCAAGATGGAGCTGGTAGAGGAGCGCGTGATCCTCGAACCGAGGGTCGGGCAGTGTGCGGGCCGTCGGGATGAGCGTGCGAATCTCGGCGGCGCCCGCCGCATCGCGGTCGTTGCCAGCCGAGTAGGCCAGCAGCACGTCGGTGCCACCCTGGTCCGCCAGCCGTCGGCCGCACTCAGCGACGAGCGGTGCGAGGTGGGGGTGGCTCGATGGGCGATCCGCGCCGCAGGCCAGCGCGAGCGGCCAGCCATTCAGAATGGCGGTGCATACGGCTGGTATGCCCCCGGCACTCGTGCCGACCGTCACGACCCTGCCGTACTGTCGTTCGGTGGTAAAGCGGTCGAGCCAGCGGGCAACCGCCGGAACAGATTCGCCGAGTCCTGGCACACCGGTGCGGTAGTGCCTCCGCAGCGGATCGCGGAGCATCAGCAGCTCGTGCCGCGCAGGATCGAGGCTGCAGAGCACGTGATAGGTGGGCGTCGTGAGCCGCATGGACCGGCTGGTAAAGCCGACGATCAGCGTCTTCGTGGCGGCTCCCGCGTCCTCGCCGTGAAACAGATCGGCCTGCTCCGCGACGGCGGTCCGACGCCAGAGTAGCGGTGCGTCGGCGCCGGCGATCGTTCGGTCGAGATCCCGTCGCAGCGTCGCCCGCCGGCCGACAATCACGGCCGCCGTGAGCGGCGCCCGGACGGCCGCCGTGATCCGGCCCAGATCGGGCCCCCCGACTCCCGTCAGAAGCTGGCGGAGTTCCGCGGGTGTTGAAACGTTCTCCGCCGTGTGCCGCGCCGTCTCGAAGGCGAAGCGGCTCCGTGCCGAGAAGAGCAGATCGGGTGGCAGCCGGTCGCGGCCCACGAGCCTTTCGGCTACTGCCGCCAGCAGGACCTCTTTCCGCGACAGCTCACCGCCCGCCGGAGGCTCGTCGCTAGCCGTGACCGGAGGCCATGGACCGGTCGTCGAACAGCCGAGTTCGGTGAGGGCTAACGCCATCGACCGGACGGTCGAGCAGCGGCCTGCAACCTGGTCGGCGATCGTCATCCCCACGAGGGCCTCGGTCGCCAGGATCAGGCGGACGCTGGAGAGCGAGTCACCCCCCGCGGCGGCGAAGTCGTCGTCGAGCCCGATGGATTCGATGTCGAGCTCAGCGGCACAGAGCTCGGCGAGGGCTGCTTCGAGTGGGTTCGTCGGCTGGGCGTGTGCAACGGTCGGTGTCCGATGGGCCGCGAGGTCGGCGAGCTCGCGGCGGCGCACTTTGCCGACCGGGCAGCGCGGCAGGTCCTCCAGAAACAGGATCTGACTCGGAACCTTGAAGTCGGCCAGCGACCGCGCGGTGAATGCCTGCAGCGCCGCCTCGTCGGCTGCGGCGCCTGGCCGCAGCACCACGGCCGCGGCGACGCTCTCGCCGAGTCTGGGGTGTGGTACGCCGAAGGCCGCGGCCTGCTGGACGGCGGGGTGCCGCGCCAGCGCCTCGTCGATCTCCTGCGGCGCGATCTTTTCGCCGCCGCGATTGATCAGCTCCTTGGCCCGTCCCGTCAGGAAGAGATCGCCGTCCGCATCGAGGTGACCGAGGTCACCGGTCAGAAACCAGCCATCGACGAATGCGGCGGCGTTGGCCGCCGCGTCGGCCTCGTAGCCGCGAAACACGTTTTCTCCTCGCACTGCCACGTGCCCCGACCCGCCCGTGCCAACGGGCCTGCCGTGGTCGTCCAGGATTCGCACCTCCGGCCCGCAGGCAACGCCGACGGAGCCGGGTTTCGTCACGTGCGGTGGCAGGCGCGTGGAGGTGATCAGCGGCGCGGCCTCCGTCATGCCGAACGTGCGGACCACGGTCGCGTTGAAGAGGGCTTCGAGTTCCTCCCGCCAGACCTCGGGAAGCGCCGCCGCGACCGACCGCAGAAACCGGAGCGACGTGCCGCGGTAGACCAGCCGCCGGCGGGCGGCGTATTGGCACAGCTCGCGCAGTGTGGTGGGCACCCCTTGAAACCAGGTGGGCCGCGTAATTGGCAGCAACGCGAAGAACCGTGCGGCGTCGAAACTACCGGCCGCGATCACCGTGCCCCCCGCGGCCAGTGGTGCCAGCAGGAGATCGACGACCCCGCCGATGTGAAACTGCTCCCACATGCAGAGCACGCGGTCGTCGGCGTCAAGACCGACCGATCGGCAGACGTCGGTGGCCGATGCGCAGAGGTTGCGGTGGGTGAGCGGCACGATTTTGCCGCTGCCCGTCGAGCCCGAAGTCATCAGGACCAGCGCCACCTCGTCGGGATGCGGCCGCGGGATCGGTCGCGCGGCAGGAAGAGTGGCCCGATTCGCCTGCCAGACGCCGGCGGGAACCACGACGGGCATGCCTACGCGGCGTGCCACTACCGCTGCGGTGGAGTCGTCGCATTCCACGACGAGGCAGTCGGCGTTGGTCGCGCGGAGGTAGCGTGCGAACTCTTCGTCTCGATAGGCCGGGTTGAGCGGCACGGCCGTGCCGACCGCGGCCGCTGCGAGGAGCACGAGCGACATCTCCGGCCCATTCGGCAGCACGATCGCGAACCTCCGGCGGCACGTGGCCGGCCCGCCGCTCCGCTCGAGCAGTTCGGCGCCGACCCGGCTGACCGTCGCGAGCAGGTCGCGGTAGCTGAGCGCCTCTCCGGACGGCGTCTCGACCGCCGGGGCATGCGGCTGCGCCGCGGCAGCAGCCTCGAGCAGGGACAGGATGTCGCGGGCCGGAAGGGCCGTGTCGGCCGCCGCTGGCGACCCCGTTTCGTGGTGGCAGATGGCGATCATGGTTCAGGCAGCCCTGGCGATTCGAGCCACTTCCGCGCGGTCTTCTGCCAGATGCTGATGGAGACGCTCGAGATCGGACCGGGCGGGCCGCTGGCCGGCGCCGAGCCGGGCCAAGAGTTCCACGTCGTAATACCGCAGGGCGTTGCAGAGCACGTACACCTCGTGGAGCAGGTCGGGCGTGCCGGCGGGCGAGGTGATGTCGCAGATGTTGTCGGATCCGAGCCGAACGTGCAGGCCGGCGGCCAGCATCTCCAGCACGCGGGCGATCGAGTTGAATGTCGGCGTGGCCACCGTGCGGTACTGCCGCATGCTGAGTGCCGCTGATGGGCAGCAGATCACGCCGATGTTGAGGGCCGCCATGCCGTCGAGCAAACGGGCGAAACGGCTCTCCTCGTAGGTCGATGGCGAGATGACATGCACCAGCCAGATGCGGGGCGAATCCCAGCGACTGCAGCCCAGGTCGAGCTCGTCGATGACCCGCACCACGGTCTCCGAGGCATCTTCGGCCGGGTGGTTCATCTGGTCGGCATGGATGTGAATCTCCTTGCCGAGATCAGCCGCCAGTTCGAGGCCGCGCCGACAGCAGTCCTCGAACCCGATGTGCTCCGGATACCGGCGCTTGTCGTCGCGCTCCGGGAGCAGGCCGATGAAGTCCGCCAGCCGCGCTCCTTCCGCCAGCATCTCCCAGCGTTCGGGTTGGTCGTCGCGAAATCCGAGGGGTGAATAGGCCGCGACGTCGAGCCTGAGCGTGTCGCGTCGTTCATCACGAATGCGAAGCAACTGCTCCAACGCGGTGAGTCCTACACGGTCGGCCGTCGTGTCGACGACGGTCGCCGCCCGCGTCGTGCCGGCCTCGACCATCTGGTCGAGAAACCAGTTGACGCGGTCCGCGAGGGGCTGGCTGTCGTACGCCTGGCTGGCGTGGATCGCAGGAATCAGCGAGTGCTTTGCCTGGAGCGACAACCGCGACTCCTGGCCGCGATCGCGGTCGGCAAGCAGGGCACGCGTCGCGTCGAGCGTGCCCGAGCGGTCCAGGTGGAGGTGGGCGTTGAAGAAGCCGCCAAATTCCATCACGCGAGCGTGCAATTGGCTGAAGAACGGCGTAGTCGCTCTCATGGCGCCTCCTCACGCTGCCCGGGTGCCAGACGCCGCCGCGGCTTGGATCGACCGCCAGACGGGGATGATCGTGGTGTCTTCGGCAACGTTCAGGGCCCGCTCCCGTTCGAGCCATTGGTCGAGCTGACGGGGCGGCCGGCGCTTGTCGCACACACTCCCCCGCCGCACCTTTTCCTCGAGATCCTCGAGCGACTTCGACCAATAGTGGTTGATTCGCAGCGTCGCGCAGCTCAGGCCCGCACCGATTTCGCGCTGCTGCGGAATGCAGCGATTCTCGTCGAGCGTCTGGCCCATCCAGAGCTCGCCGGGCCGGTGGACGACATAGCGGCGGACCAGTCGCGGATTGCAGATCGACTTACCGTCCTGCGCCCAGCCGGTGACGTAGTTGGCCTTGCCGGGTTCAGACCGATGGTCGAAGACGTCGCAGGAGGCGGAGGTCAGGTCGAGACAGCGGGTGTAGGCTTCGATGACCGGCTCGGCAGGACGGCGATCGTGGCCCGATGATCCGAACAGCACCCAATAGACGAAGATCGCCGACACGTCGGCATACGTTCGCAGCACGGGCCGCAGGTCGAGGAAACCCGGTGAGAACAGGAATTCATCGATGTCGATGAATGCCAGCCACCGGGTCTCGTTGCGGAACCGGCGGATGCAGGCGTTGTAGGCTGGCACCTGCCCAAGGTGGGCGGGCCAATCGATCACCGTGACGAGCCCCCGTCGCCGCCACGGGGCCAGTACGTCGAGTGAACCGTCGGTGCTTCCGTCGTTGTAAAGATAGAAGTGCTCGACGCCCACACCGTGGTGGAAGGTGAGCCACTCGTCCAGGTAACGAGCCTCGTCCCTGAAGATCGCTCCCACGGCGAGTTCATGCCGAAACGCCGCTCGCCTGTTTCGCAGGATGGCGGCGGGGCGGCCGAGGGCCGCCGTCAGGCGTCGAAAAGGTGATGCACGACGCTGTTTCATGAGATCGCCAGGTCCTCATGAAGCGGTATCGGCTGTGCGGCCTGGGAAACTTTGGGCGTTTGTGCCGATTCTGCGGCCCGACCCCCGCGCGGCCCGATTAGGCCAATACGCCTGGAATCGCTCCGGTCGAGTCACCAAACCGCGGCTGCGGGGCTCCCAGCAGGTCGAGCAGCGTGAGATACAGGTTCGTCATCGGGGTTTCCTGGTCGAGTGCCAGGTGCTGTCCGGCGTTCAGTCGGCCCCCTGCCCTCCCCGCCAGGATTACCGGCAGGTTGTCGTGGCGATGGCGGTCGCCGTCGGAGAGGCCGCTGGCGTAGACGACCATGGAATGATCGAGCAGGGAGCGGCCGTCGGCCTCCTCAACTCCCTTGAGTCGATCGAGGAAATAAGCGAGGTGCCAGGCGTAGAACCGGTCGATCCGAGCGATTTTCGCCAGGGACTCGGGGCTGCCGCGGTGGTGGGACAGCGTGTGGTGCCCCTCCGCGACGCCGATTTCTGGGAACGTGCGTTCGCCGCCGTCGTGGCCGAGGATGCAGGTGGCGATCCGGGTGGAGTCGGTGCGGAATGCCAGCACGAGCATGTCGGTGAGCAATCGGATGTGGTGCGGGTAGGCGGCGGGTGTGTCGTCGGGCCGCTCGCAGTCGGCGACCGGTGGCACTGGCATCCTCTCGAACCGCTCGACCTGCGTCTCGACGGCGCGGACACTCACGAGGTACTCATCGAGCTTGCTACGGTCTGGCGCATCGAGCCGGCGTTCCACCAGCTTCACCTCGTCGAGCACGAAGTCGAGCACGGACCGATGGCCGGCGATTCGGGCCTGGAGATTCCTCGCCCGGACGCCGGCGGAGCCAGCTCCGAACAGTCGCTCGAACACTAGCCGTGGGTTCGACTCGGGCACTGCGGGCTGAGTCGCGCTGCGCCACGACACGTTGTACGAGTACGCACACGAGTAGCCCAGGTCGCAGGCGCCGCTCTTCCGGACGCCGTCGCAGGAGAGTTCGAGCGACGGGAACCGCGTGGCCTGTCCGATGGCGTTGGCAGCGACCTGATCGACGGATATGCCGGCGCGGATATCGGCACCGGCGGTTTTCCGCGGCCGCATACCGGTGAGGGCCGTGGCCATGGCTCGGGCGTGGCTGCCGCCGCCGTCCCCCGAAGAGAACCCGCTGCGGTGGGCGAGTCCGCTGATCACCTGCAAGTCGTCGTGAAACGGTTCGAGCGGCGCGAGCGATGCGCCGAGCTGATATTGCGCCCCCCGGCCCCGGGGCTTCCACTCGTCCATGTTCACGCCGTTGGGAACATACAGAAACGCCGTGCGGATCGGCGGCACCGGCGTGGCCGCCCGGGCCGGGGGTGCCCACAGGGATGCGAACGCCGGGAGCCCGACCGCCACCCCCGCGCCGCGCAAGGCCGTCTGCAGCAGCGTCCGGCGATTGATGCTGGCCGTCCTCGGCGTTACGTTCGTGGGATGCGTGAGTCGCGGCATGTGATCATCTCCTTGCGGTTCGTGCGTCAGTGGGTCCGGGGCTGCTCTGTCGCCGCCGCATTTGGAAGGGCACGCTGGCCACGATCTCCTGCACCAGCGTCTCCAGCCTGCCATCCTCCTGCAGTCGTTCCACGACTGCTTCGACGGTCGGCGAGTCTTCGATCTCCACGCCCCTGCCCAGGGCGTACGTGAGCAGCTTCTCCGTCAGGCAGCGATGGAAGTCGCGACGGCGTTCCGTGACGATCACCTCGGCGAGGCCCCGGGCGCCTGTGAACGATTCGCCTGTCGGCAGGCGGCCCGTCACAGCGGCTGCGTAGCGAGTCAAGCGGAAGCGGCCGATGGCGTCGTACTCCTCGAGCGCGAAGCCGATCGGATCCATTCGGGCATGGCAGGATGCACAGGCGGGATCGGCCCGGTGTCGGGCCATGATGTTCTGCATCGACTCGCCGCGGTCGGCAGCGGCACTCGCCGCCTCGATGCCGGGGATATCCGGTGGCGCGGGGGGCGGAGGTGCTCCCAGCAGGCTCTCCAGGACGAACACGCCACGTTTCACCGGCGAGGTGCGTGTGGGCGTCGATGTCACGACAAGGAAGCTGCCGTGCGAGAGCAGCCCACCGCGGCCGCTGGCAGGTGGCAGATCGACGAGCCGCATCTCGGCGCCAGTCACACCCTCGATGCCATAGAAGGCCGCAAGCTCGGCATTCAGGAAGGTGCTGCGGGTCACGAGCAGGTCGGTCCCCCGCCCGCCGTTGCGGAGGAGATGCAGAAAGAGCATCTCGGTCTCCCGACGCATGGCAGGTCGAATCCGTGCATCGAACGCCTCTTGTTCTTCCTTGACGTCGCCGCGGCCGAACACCCGCTTGAGCGACACGGGAACCGCCTCGACGTCGCGGGTTCGGAGCCATTGGCCGACGAAGTTAGCCGCAAGCGCGTCGGCCCTGGGATCGCGGATCATCCTGCTGACTTGCGGGCCAAGCTCGTGCCGCAGGTTGCCGGCGGCTGCCAGGGCGAACAATTCGTCGTCCGGCATCGAACTCCAGAGGAAGAAGGCCAGCCGCGATGCGAGGGAGTAGTCATCGAGACGTTCGACCGCGGGGACTTCGCTCGGCGACCGATGTGCCGCATGGACGTCGTCAGGCTCGGTTTCGGCCTCATGGAGATGAAAGAGAAACCGCGGCGACACCAGGATCGCCGTTAGGGCCGCGGCCACTGCCCTGGGGAACGATGGAGCCTGCGTCTCGGGCTGGCAAGCGACCGCGACCAGCCGATCGACGGTGGCATCATCGACGGGCCGACGGAAGCCGCGTGTGGCAAGAATTTCGAGGGTCCGCCGCAGGTGCAGCGGCTGGGCCAGCGGATCGTCGGGAGCCAGGCCGAGTGGAAAGAGCCGCGAGAGGGGCGGGTTGGTCGCGTCGGGGGCTTCCGCCTCCGCTACTACCCGCTCGGCGACTCGCGTGGCCAGAGCCATGTACTTTTCGAGGAGCAACGGCGAGAGGGTGAGCACCGACCCGATCGTGTCGAAGCCATACCCAGTGTCGTCGGCCGGCAGGTCATCGACCAAGTCGATGTCGAGCCCGGTCAGGTCCCGCACGGCGGCGGCATACTCGACACGATTGAGGCGGCGGAGCACCGTGCGGCCGGGGTCGGGCCGTGTCGCATCGATCCCTAAAATGTCTCTCTCCAGCCCTTGCAGGAGGTCGCGGCGTTCCGCGGCGGTCGGCTGCGGCTGACCGGCCGGAGGCATCGTGCCGGCGCGGATGTTTCGCCAGGCGGCAATCGCGGTCTCTCGACTCGGCCCGTCCAAAAGACCGATGTCGTCGAGCCGCACGCCCCCCTCGGTCTCGCCATCGAAGTGACAGTCGCTGCAGTGGGCGCGAAGCAGTGTCTCAATGCCACCATCGGCGGCCGTCCGCCGCCCTGCTGAGAGCGGTGCGACCACGGTCACAATGACGAGCAGGACCGCCCGCAGTCTGCCTGCGAATCTGCCGCCTATCGTGGATCGCGTGGCACGCACCGCAGCCCCCGTTGCCCTGGCCAAGCGGGCCGGGGAAGCACAGGCGGAGCCCTGAGATCCGAACGTCCGCGGCCGCCATCATCGGCACAATCGTCAGGGTCTGGCTCGGAACTTGAGCCCTATTCAGCGGCAGACGCGCAAACGCCGTGGAGGCCGGCTTTCGGCCAATTCAGGCTGTGCTGGCAGTGAGTGGACGGGGCCGGAATCGAACCGGCGACACACGGATTTTCAGTCCGTTGCTCTACCAACTGAGCTACCCGTCCAGGGCCCCGAAAGGCCAGGAACCCGACAGTGTTGGGGCCCGCCCCGCCCCTGTCAACGAGCCGCCGTTTCACCGCGACGGGCCAGCAGTTGGGCCACCACTGCGACCAGGAAACCCCAGCGGCCGAACACACCCGGGGTCCAGTCGCCCAACGCCTCCGTGAACAGTTCCGGCGCGGTGTCGCGGATCAGCGACATAGCCCAGCCGAAGCCGATGCCCACGGCTGCCGCCGGGAGGAGCATGCCTACCGTGGCGGCGGCGGCCTCCCAGCGGTGGCCCGACGTGGCCGACCTGCCAATGTCGCGGACGATGGCCCCGAATCCGTCGCCGCCTCCATTCGACGGTCCGGCAGCATCTCCGAATCCGGCGGCGATGCCGCGGCCACCGCTCCGCTCCGACGCCCGCTCCAGATCGTGGACCTCCCAGCCGCCGGAGCCGGTTGGCGAACCCACCGATGAATCGCCCGGGACGGGGGGCGGCTGACCGCCGCGACGGCTGACGGACGAACGGGCCGGCGGCACGGGCCGCTCGGGAGTCCAGCGGGCGAGGAGATCGATCACATCCCGCGCCCTGGCAACCCGGCGTTCAGGGATCTTTTCCATCAGCGCATCGACCACTCGGCACATCGGCTCGCTCACCTGGGGCGCGAGTTCGGACAGCGGTCGCGGCGGCTCCGAGCGGTGCCGCTTCATCTTTTCCCGGGCCGAGCCTCCGGGAAACGGCACCTGACCCGAGAGCGCGAAGTAGAGACTGCAGCCGAGCGCATAGATGTCGGCCTGGGGCCCGACGTCGTCTGGCCGCTGCGTCTGTTCGGGGGCGATGTAATCCATCGTGCCGACCACGCGGCCGAGCCGAACCGCCTCTTCGTCGAGTGTCGATCCTGCCAGTCCCATGTCGAGGAGTTTCACCCGACCGTCTTCCATGACGATGATGTTGCCCGGCTTGACGTCGCGATGCACCACACCTTCGCCGTGGGCGTAGGCGAGCCCGCGAGCGGCCTGCGAGAAGACCGATGCGGCCGTGACTTCATCGAGGGGGCCGTGGAGGCGAATCTGCCGCTTGAGGTCGAGCCCCGTCACCAGTTCGGTGACCAGGTAATAGACCATCGCGTCGTAGCCGGCATCGAACGCACGGACCAGATTAGGGTGGTCCAGGCGGCCCAGGATCCGCATCTCACGCTGAAAGGCGGACTCCGACTCGGGAGTGGCCTTCGAGCGGGGCAGCACCTTGACCGCGACCAGCCGACCCATCATCGAATGCTCGGCCTTGAACACATGCCCCATCCCCCCTTTTCCCACCGTGTCCAGCACGGTGTATTGCCCCAGCCGGAATCGGCTGCGGCCGGCGAGGAGTTCCTGGGCCTGAAACGGCGTCAGATTCCGCCGTGCGACGAGCAGGTCGGCCAGCTGGCGGTCATGGTCGGCGGCGGTCGCCGGGGGTGGGCCGCCTCGGAGTTCGGCTTCGGCGGCCGCGAGGTCGGCCGAGGCCACCAGCCGACTTGCGGTGAGGCACTCTCGAAACGAGGTGCGCGACGCAGGCGTGGCGGATGGATCATTGATTGATGGCATCGGACTACCGGTCTGACGAGTGTAGCATTGCCCTGCGGCGCGGGATTGCCGATGGCGATCCCGGTGGCTGTCACGGGCCGGTCGGCCGCGGGACGAGGGACGGATACCGCTGCATCCATGCGCGAGGCGGGGACGACTCCAGCCGCAATGGCGCCCCGGTCGTCGGATGCGCGATGGCCAGGACCGCCGCATGGAGGGCGATGCCCGCCGGAAAAGGCAGCCGGGCGCCGTAGAGCCTGTCGCCCACGATCGGACAGCCGCGCGATGCCAATTGCACCCGCAATTGGTGCCGCCGGCCGGTGGAAGGGCACAGCTCCACGAGCGACACTTCACCGGCCCTGCGGACCACGCGGGCCCTCACATGGGCCGGCTTCGGGGCCGTCTCGTCTCCCGAGTCGGGCTCCCCTGCTCCGACCGTAGCGGCGCCGTCGGCCTGCCGCTGCACGGTCGATCGTGACTGGCCGGGCTGGCGGGAAATCAGGTCGTGCCAATCGATCCAACGCTCGAGCGGGGCCGGAAAGCGGCCCTCCACGACGGCCAGGTAGGTTTTGTCGACGGATCGCTCGCGGAATTGAGCGGCCAGGCCGGCTGCGGCCGCCGACGTCTTGGCGAGCACGACCACGCCCGAAACGGGTGCGTCGAGTCGGCTCACCACGCCGACAAACGCCCCCGGCGGCCAGCGACGCTTGAGAATCGTGTAGACGCTCTCCTCGCCCGCCTCCGCGTTGGCCGTGGGAAGCCCCGGCGGCTTGACGAGGGCCACGAGGGCGGCGTCTTCGAATAGGAATTCCAACTCTGGATACGATGAGGCCATGTCAGCACCTTCGCCCCGAATCATCGTCCTTGCAAGCCGGTCGCCCCGCCGCCTGGAATTGGCCATCCGTGAGGGCTGGCATGTGGAGGTCGCGGCTCCGCCCGAGGAAGCCGAGGCAAACGCGCGAGCCCGCGGCCCGACGGAGTCGCTCGAGGCCTACGTTCGGCGGCTGGCTCGGGCAAAGGCCGAGGCGGTGGCGGCTGCGGGCCACTACGGCACACTCCTCGCCTGCGACACCCTGAGCGAGGTCGATGGCCGCACTCTGGGCAAGCCGCTCGACAGAGCGGACGCGGAGCGGATGCTCCGGTCGCTGTCCGGCCGCGTGCATCGGGTGGTGACGGGGGTTTGTTTGTGGCAGCGGCCCGAACTGGATCCGATCGAAGCCGACGCCGAAAGCACCCTGGAAATGGGGCCGCTCGACGAGGCGTTTCTGGACTGGTATCTGGAGAGCGGAATGTGGCAGGGCAAAGCCGGTGCGTGCGGCTATCAAGACGAACGGCTGCCACTCAGGGTGCTGGCGGGCAGTGAGCCGAATGTCGTCGGTCTGCCGCTGGAACTGGTGCGTCGGTTGCTCGCGGAAATCGACGCTCGCAGCTGACGTGGCGGCGCAAAAAAAACTGGCCCGCACGGCTTTTTGGCCGTGCGGGCC
>CAMDDA010000033.1 GCA_945890755.1 Candidatus Kuenenia stuttgartensis | reverse complement strand
CCCCTGCAGGAGCCCCCGCGATGACGATGCCCAGACGGCAACTCGTGGACGTCGCGGTCACTCGCTACTACCACTGCATTTCCCGCTGCGTCAGGCGGGCCTTCCTCTGCGGCGAGGGCGTGACGCACCGCAAGGCCTGGATCGAAGCCCGACTCGAACTCCTCGCCAAGCACTTCGCGATCTCCGTCTGCGGCTTCGCGATCCTCGACAACCACCTCCACGTCCTCTGCCGCCTCGACCCCGGCATCGCCGACGGCTGGAGCGACGAAGACGTCGTCCGCCGCTGGATCGCCGTCTACCGCCCCTCCTGCCTCGACGTCGATAGCCCGGCCACGGCTCAGGCCTGGATCGACCAGCAGTGCCAAGACACCGCCCGCGTGGCCCGCTACCGCGCGCGACTCCAAGATCTGGGCTGGTTTATGAAGGCCCTCAAGGAGCCACTCGCGCGACTCGCCAACAAGGAAGACGACTGCAATGGCACGTTCTGGGAAGCCCGCTACAAGTCGATCGCGATCCTCGACGAACAGGCCCTGCTCGCGACCTGCGCCTACATCGACCTGAACCCGTTCGCCGCCGGCATCGCCAAAAACCCCGAAGACGCCCCGCACACCTCGATCAAGCAGCGGGTGGACCACGTCCGCAAGAGCGGCGACCTCGAAACCCTCCAGGCCGCCGCAGCAGCCAAGTCCATTCCCGCCGCCCAAATCGAAGCCGACCTCGAACAGTCCCACTGGCTCTGCCCGCTCCAGGATCGCAAGACCGCCGGCACCGTTCGCGCCGGCGCAGCCCGCGAAGGGATGCTGCCCGGGTTTTCGCTGTCGAGCTACCTCGAGCTCGTGGACTGGACGGCCCGGCTTTGCCGCACGGGGAAGGCGCGGATCACGCAGGAAGTGGCCAGCATCATGACGCGGCTGGGCACGAGCCCCGAATACTGGCAGTCACACATCCAAAAGCTTCTCGGCAAGTCCCGCTGGCTGGGCAGCTACTGCGCGACGAGCGCGAAGCAACTGACGGCGATCGCCGCAAAGCACGGCGTCCATCACGTCGACAACGCCCTCAGCGGGCTGGCTGCGGGCTAGCGCCGGTGAATCCGGCGGTGCCGCTGACGTCTTCAGAAAATATCGCCAGCCCACAGACGGCGACTGAAATCGGCGAACGGTAAGACAGTGACCGCATCGTTCACGATCGTCTTTTTCCCGAGGTAGACGCCATAGGCAGCATCGATCGCACCATGCTCGGCGACCATCGCCAAGGGGCGGTGCCACTCCGACCGCCATTGAGACGAGGCTTTGGCCTCGATGGCCACGAACCGGGCCGGCCGATTCAAGACCTTCTTTTGCGTCTCCACCACGAAGTCGATATCGAATGCTCCGGTCACACTGTAGTGAAACAACCGCTTGTCTTTCCGCCGATAGGAATTGAACGCGCGGAGTTCGCCGAGCACGAGCGTCTTGAACGAGAAACCCCGCCATTCGTCGGGCATCGCCTCCCGAATCCAGCCCGCCGCGGCCCGGGCCACCCCGGCGTCAAAGAAATAAAACTTCGGGTGAGCCACCTCCTTCGAGCGAAGCCCGGGGCGATACGCGGGGAGCCGCAGGCCGAGCAGCGTGTCTTCGAGAATCTCGAAGTAGGTATCGACCGTGCGACGCTTGATCGCTGCTTGCTGGGCGACCCGCTCGATGTTGAGCACCTGGGCGTGATGCTTTGCGGCTACCTGGAGGAACCTCGCGAACGGCTGGATATTGCGGGTCAGTGCCTCCGCCGCAATCTCCTCCTGAAGATAGGTGCCCACGTAGCTCGCCAGCGTGTCTGTCGCATGCGACGGGTCCGTAACCACGGGAGGAAGCGTCCCGTAGGCGAGACACGCGTCGAGAAACGAGGCCTGCTTGATCTCTGCCCAAGCCAGCGGGAAAAAATCGCACCGAATCGCCCGGCCACCGAGCAGGTTGACGTCGGCTCGCCGCAATTTTCTGGCACTGGAGCCGGTGATTGCAAAATTGATCCGCCGTGCTTCGTAAAGCCCATGAATTTCATCGAGAAGATCTGGCACCTTCTGGGCCTCGTCTATGACCGCCCATTCGCCAGCCCGGAGATCGGAGCAGTGATGGATTCGATCGGTAGCGGTACAACTGCTCCGTGTGCAAGAGATCGATCCTGACAGCCCGCGGAAAATGCTTCGCCAACCAGGTGGACTTCCCCGTGCCGCGAGGCCCGAGCAGGAGGAACGTCTTCTTCGGCGGGGCGAGCAGTCGAGAAAAAATCCTGGCCATACCGGCCTCCGGGGCGCTCACTCGCCCGCGACCGTGTCCTGGCAGCGAGCGAATACGCAAATCCTGCATCGGCGATGTAGGATTCGCACATCGTGATAGCCATGCGACGCCTGCAACCGAGACCCGCCCCGACGGCACCCAGCGGATCGTCTACGCAAACGCCCGCACCCAGTCGATGCTCGAAGTGATCCGCACGACGGAAGGGGGCGTCACGAGGCAACAGGGCACCTACACCCGCTACAACTTCCGCGGCCAGGCGGTCTGGAAGGTCTCACCGGAGGCGATCGCGCTGCCGGCGAACCTCGCCGACATCGAGCAGTACCCCGATCTCTTGAACGAGGTGGCGGGCAACTTCCAGTACATCAGTGACACGAGCGGCCTGATCGAGGTCACGAACTACGCCGCAGCCACCACTGCCACGGCGACGACGGCCGGCAGCGTGGACCGGTTCGTGTCGAGCACGGTGGTGATGCGGGGCGACCGGGGTGCGCCGGTGCTGCAGGAGGCGTTTACGTACTTCGTGCAGTCGGGCGGCGGGAGCACGGTCATGCCGCTGGCCACCCGCACGACGTATCCGAACACGACGGCCGCCGGCGCGCAGACGACCACGGACACGTACCGGCGGCCCGAGTTGAAGAGGTAGGCCTTCGAGGTTTTTTTGGAAGTGCTTACTCCACCAAGAAGGAACCTGCGATGCCCCACCTCTGAAAACCGGCATTTACAGGAGGGGCGTTGCTTTATCGTTGCCCGGCCATCGATGCTGGCAGTGGAGGCGAAGCGTCAGGGGAATACACTCTCGAATCGTCGATCGCACACAGACGCCCAGTTCCAATCCAACTATGCACACCTGCTTCCGAGCGGTTCTCTTCCTGGCGGCCGCGCTGGCCGCGTCCGCTCGCGCGACTGAGGTCGAAATCACAGGCTGGTCGCTCCGCGACGGTGATCGTGTCGTGCTGCTCGGCGACACGTTCATCGAGCGCGAGGGGCAGCGGGGCTTCATCGAGGCGGCCCTCGTGGCGGCCCACCCCGAGGCGAGCCTCACGTTCCGTAACCTCGGCTGGAGTGGCGACACGGTCTGGGCGGAATCACGCGGCGTGTTCGATCCGCCGGCGAAGGGCTATGCGCGGATGCTCGCGGTCCTGAAAGAGCAGACGCCCACCGTCGTCGTGATCGCCTACGGCCGCAACGAGGCGGAGAAGGGCGAGGTGGGGCTGGACGCGTTTCGGCAGCAGCTGGCGAAGCTCTGCGCCGATGTGCGCACCGCGGCGGCCGGGAGTGCAGGCCCGGCTGGCGTGCGGCTCGTGCTCGTGACGCCACATCCGTTCGAGACCGCCGATGCCGAATCGCGGAACGCGTGGCTCGCCCGCTACGCCGCCGCGATCCGCGACGTCGCCGCTGCCGAGAAAGCGGGCCTCGTCGATCTGTTCGCCGACTTCCCGCCCGCCGCGAACCCATCCCGGCGGCTCACGGAGAACGGTGTCCATCTGTCGGACGCCGGCTACACCGCCGTGGCGGAGCGGTTCGTCGCCGCCTGCGGCAGGCCTGCGGTCACTGCGGCCACGAGCGCACGACTGCGACCGCTCGTCGTGGCGAAGAACGAACTCTTCTTCCACCGCTGGCGGCCGGCGAACGAGACCTACATCTACCTGTTCCGCAAGCATGAGCAGGGCAACAACGCCGTCGAGATGCCCCGGTTCGATCCGCTCGTCGCGGCTGCCGAGGAGAAAGTGCGGGCGGCTGTCGGAGGATCCCGTCCACAATGATCGCAATGAATCGATACGTCGGTCGGTGCGTGGCAGTGGTGGTCGCCTGTTGTGCTGCGCCCGCGCTGGCCCAACGCGGGCTCACAGACATCCCGCTCCCCGATCCGGCTGCGGAGCTGGCTGCGATGCAGGTGGCCGACGGCTACGAGGTGAGCCTGTTCGCCGCCGACCCGATGATCTCCAAGCCGTTGCAGATGAATTTCGACCCGCAGGGGCGGCTCTGGGTGTCGTCGTCGAGCATCTATCCGCAGATCCGCCCGGGCGAGGTCGCCGACGACACGGTCACGGTGCTCGAAGACGAGGACGGTGACGGGCGGGCCGACACGGCGACGACGTTCGCGCGGGGCCTGCTCATGCCCACGGCCGTGCTCCCCGACGACCGGGGCGGCGCCTACGTGGCCAATAGCACCGAGCTCGTCCATTTGGCCGACACCGACGGCGACGGCAAAGCTGATGCGCGGTCCGCCGTGCTCTCAGGGTTCGGCACGGAAGACACGCACCACCTCATCCACACGTTCCGCCGCGGGCCCGACGCCCGCCTCTACTTCAATCAATCCATCTATATCCACAGCCACGTCGAGACGCCGCAGGGCGTGAAGCGGCTCAACGGCGGCGGCATCTGGCGGTTCCGCCCCGAGTCGGTCGGTCTCGATGTCTTCGCCCGCGGCTGGGTCAACGCCTGGGGCCATGCCTTCGACCGCTGGGGTCGCTCGCTCGTCACCGACGGCGCCGGCGGCGAGGGCATCTATTACGGCTTCCCCGGCGCGGCCTACCAGGCGGCGGTGGGTGTGTCGCGGATCCTCCATGGGCTGAACCCCGGGAGCCCGAAGTATTGCGGCCTCGAAATCCTCGACGGCCGCCATCTGCCCGACGATGCCCAGGGCGTGCTGGTCACCAACGACTTTCGGGCCAACCGCGTCTGTCGGTTTCGGCTCACGGAGGCGGGCTCCACGTTCACAAGCGCGAAGCTGCCCGACCTCATCCATTCGAAGCGGGTCACGTTTCGACCGATCGACGTGAAGATGGGGCCCGACGGCGCGATCTACATCGCCGACTGGTACAACCCGATCATCCAGCATGGCGAGGTGGACTTCCGCGACGAGCGGCGCGACCGCACGCATGGCCGGATCTGGCGGGTCGTCGCCAAGGGACGGGCCACGCTGCCGCGGCTCGACTTCACGAAGCTCTCGCCGGCCGAACTGCTCGCCCATCTCGCATCGCCCGAGGGCTACGCCCGCGACATGGCCCGCCGCGAACTCGCCGTGCGCGGGCGTGCCGACGTGGTGTCGGCGGTTTCCGCGTGGCGGGCGGGCCTCACGCCGGAGACGCCCGACGTGGAGCGGCTGAAGCTCGAGGCCTTGTGGCTCGTGCAGGGGCTCGATTGTGGCAGCGCGGGCGACATCGATGCGGCACTTCTTCGTGAGGTGCTCGCGTCGTCCGACCCGCGGGCGCGGGCGGCGGCCTGCCGCGTGGTGCCCGATTGGGCCGATCGGCTCGAGGCACCGGTGGAGCTCTTGGCCTCGGGTGTCGACGATGCCGCGCCGCTCGTGCGGCTCGAGGCGGTGCGGGCGCTCGCGCGGATCGGCGGCGAGCGGGCGGCGGCCCTCGCCCTGACTGCGGTCGATCATCCGCGGGACGAGCCGCTCGACTACGCCGTCTGGCTGGCGGCCCGCGAGCTGCGGAATGCCTGGCTGCCAGCCGTGCTCACCGGACGTTTTGCAGACGACGAAGAGCTGGGCCGCGTCGTCTATGCCGTGCGGGCGGCCCAGGCGTCCGAGGCCGTGCCGATGATCGTGGCCGCACTTGCGGCTGGCCGCGTAGCCGAGGCCGATCGCGTCGCCGCGCTCGAGTGCATCGCGGAACTCGGCACGGCAGCCGACCTGCGACAGGTGTTCGACCACGTCGTGGCGGAGACGACGCCAGCGGCCGAGAGCCACCTGCTGCTCGGGCGACTGATCGAGGCGCACCAGCGGCGCCGGCTCGTTCCCGCAGGGAATCTGGCCGCGATTACTGCGGTCGTGACGGCTGGAGACGATGCCCGGGCCATCCGCGGCCTCGAGGCTGCGGCCGCCTGGCGTGTCGCGGCGGCTGGCGATGCGATTGCGGTGATCGCCCGCGATGCGGCGCGGTCGGCCGACGTGCGGCGGGCGGCGATCGGAGCGCTCGGCGGGCTGCCCGGCGACGAACCGCGCGGTGTGCTCGTTGCGTTCGCGTCGTCGGGTGGTGAGCCTGTCGTCGCGGCGGCAGCGATCGCGGCGCTCGTGCCGCAGGCCCGCGACGAGGCGGCACGACAGGCCGCCTCGTTCCTGGCAGCGGTGACGGATCAGCCGCTTGCGGAAGGGGTGGTGCGGGCGTTCGTCTCGGTGAAGGACGGCGGCACCGCGCTCGCTGCCGCGCTCGCGGGCAGCCGGGCCGCGATCACACCGCAGGCATTCGCCGGCGGGCTGGCCGTGATCAGCGCCTCGGGGCGACCGCAGCCGGAGCTCACCTCGGCCTTCGAGGTGGCGCGGCCGCGGGAGACGGTGACGACCGCCGGCGGGCCGCATGCGATCACGCCCGATCAACTCGACGGCTTCATCGAGCTGGTGAAGACGAAGGGGGATCGGACCCGCGGTGAGGCGATCTACAAGCGGGAGGCGCTCAAGTGTGCGTCGTGTCATCGGATCGGCGACCATGGTGCCCGCGTGGGGCCGAACCTCGCGGCGATCGGCGCGGCCAGCCCGCTCGACTACATCATCGACTCGCTCTTGCATCCGGCGAAGAACGTGAAGGAGGGCTACAACACGCTCGTCGTGCAGACGGCCGACGGCCTGGTCGTGACAGGGATTCCCGTGTCGCGGACCGACGAGGAACTGGTGCTCCGCGACGCGACCGACAGGCAGATCACGATCCGCGTGGCCGACATCGACGAGGAGAGCCCGGGCACGTCACTGATGCCCGCGGGCCTCGTCGATTCCCTCTCCCGCGAGGAGCTGGCGGATTTGGTAAGGTTCCTGTCCGAACTCGGGAGATGATCATGCCATCGATCAAACGCATCCTCGTCACCGGCGGTGCCGGATTTCTCGGCAGCCATCTCTGCGAGCGGCTCGTCGCCGAGGGGCACGACGTCGTCTGCGTCGACAACTTCTTCACGAGCCAGAAGTCGAACGTCGCCCACCTGCTCGGCTGCGGCAACTTCGAGCTCATCCGCCACGACGTGATCCATCCGCTCTGGCTCGAGGTGGACGAGATCTACAACCTCGCCTGCCCCGCGGCGCCGGGCCACTATCAATACAACCCCATCAAGACGATGAAGACGAGCGTGGTGGGGGCGATCAACCTGCTCGGCATGGCGAAGCGGTGCCGGGCCAAGATTCTCCAGGCCTCCACGAGCGAGGTGTATGGCGATCCGGAGGTGCATCCGCAGCCCGAGAGCTACCGCGGGTCGGTGAACCCGATCGGCCCCCGCGCCTGCTACGACGAGGGCAAGCGGGCCGCGGAGACGCTGTTCATGGATTACCACCGCTCCAACGGCGTCAACGTTCGGATCGTGCGGATCTTCAATACGTATGGCCCGCGGATGCATCCGTATGACGGCCGCGTGGTGTCGAACTTCATCCGCCAGGCGCTCGTCGGCGAGCCGATCACGATCTTCGGGAGCGGCGCACAGACCCGCAGCTTCTGCTACCGAGACGATCTCGTCGAGGCAATGATCCGGATGATGAACGGCCCCGACTCGTTCATCGGGCCGGTGAATATCGGCAATCCGGGCGAGTTCACGATCCGCCAGCTCGCCGAGCTCACGCTCGAACTCGTGGGCGGGACGTCACAGCTCATCGAGAAGCCGCTGCCGGTGGACGATCCCGAGCGGCGCAAGCCCGACATCACGCTGGCGAAACGGCATCTCGGCTGGGAGCCGCAGGTGCCGCTTCGGGAGGGGCTCGCGAAGACGATCGACTGGTTCAAGTCGGTGAAGCTCGACGAGTTCCGCGCGCCGACGCCGAACTACTGACGCCTACGCTCGCGTTGCCGGATGGCGACGGCCACCGCGACGGCGGCGAGGCCGATGGCGATGCCGCCGAGGTCGAAGACCCAGTCGAGCGGGTCGGCCGCACGCCGAAACCAGGGCAGAGGCTGCGTGATCTCGTCGAGGGCTCCGAAGATCGCCAGGCCACCGGCAACGCGGGCGATCACGGCCCCCGTCCAGCGGCCGGCCGCCACGAGCGTGAGGCCCACGAGCCCCGCGAGCACGGCATAGGCGATCACGTGCAGCGTCTTGTCGGACGGGGCGTTGGTTCCGAGCAGTTCCTGGGGCTTCGGATAGTGCGTCGCGAACACGAGCACCGCCGTGTAGGCGGCGGTCGCGGCGGCTGCTATTCGGGCGATGACGGGGTGGCCCATGCGAAGCGATCGCGGCGGGAGTGGACCAAAAGAGCCCAGAATACACGGAATATTGCCCTTCGTCCCCATGGCCCGGGTCGCTACCCTCCCCACCTCGCATTCGTCACTCCCGTGCATCATCCCCGGAGGTCCTGCCACCATGAATCGACCGGAGCTTTCCGCCATCGTCCTCGAACTCTTGGAGAAGGAGACCGGCGAGTCGTATCCGGGCCTCGAGGACACCACCTCGCTGCGGCAAGGCCTCAACCTCGACTCGCTCGACATGGCAGGCCTCGTGCTCCACATCGAGAGCCGGTTCGGCATCCAGATCGAGACGGAGCTGCTCGAGAACATCAAGACCGTCGGCAACCTGCTCGACATGCTCGAGAAGAAGATCGCCACCAAGGGCAAGCAGGCGGCCTGAGCGGCCGCGCGACCTCGGATCGATGCGTGCCGCGATGCCATTCTGCCCCTCGACACCCGCGCCGTCCGCCGTTGCCTGCGGGATCACGGCGCATGCCTTCGTCGAGGCGCCGCTGTCGCAGATCGGCGGCCTGCGGGATGGTTCGGGTCCGGAGGGAAGCCCGCGGCTGCCGCCACGGTTTCTCAGACACTGTGACGAGCAGACGGTCGTGGCGGTGCATGCCGTGCTGATGGCGATCGCGGCGCTGCCGCCGGATCGTCGCGACTGCACCAGGCACGGCGTCGTGGCGGCGAGCTGTCAGGCAGGTCGACTCGCGACTGCAGCCTCGCTCGCGAAACTGCGGACGGAGGGAGCCGTGGCCGTGTCACCCCACATCGTGCCGCAATGCTCGCTGCACTCGGTCGCCGGCGGCGTGAGCGTGGCCCTGGGCATGCACGGCCCCAACGTAGGCATCGGCGGTGGCCCAGACGCCCTCGCCGAGGGGCTGTTTACGGCGATCTCGGTGCTGCAGTCGGGGGACCTTGATGCCACCTGGCTCGTCGTGAGCGACTGGGCCGAGGAGCCCACGCTCAACACCATGGGCGGCGTACTCGGAGATCCCACGTGCCGGGGGCTGGCCGTATTCCTCGAGCCGTCTGCCGCCGCGCCGCTCGGCTTGACGGTGCATGTCCCTACCGGGCCGACGGGGCCGCGGGCCAGCGAGACGCATGATCCGCTGGGCGACTTTGCCCGGGCCGTGGCGATGTGTGCCACGGGCGGAGCGCTCACCTCGTGGATGGTCGAGTGTCCCTGGGCGGCCGAGATCCGCCTCACGAGGCGGACGGGCCATGCCGCGCAGCCCACGATCCGGCGGGAGGCAGCATGATGATCCGGCCGCATGCCGACCGCGAGGCCGTCGTCATCACGGGCGTTGGTGCCGTGTCGCCGCTTGGCTCGAGGTTCTCGGACATCGCCGACGCCCTGCTCGCGGGTGTGTCGGGCGTGCGGGCGATCGATCCAGGTGCATTCGGCCGTGAGTCCCGGCAGTTCGTGGCGCCCGTCCTGGAAATCCCCGCGCCGCCGGCGGCCGTCTGCGGCCTCGATGCCGCTGAGTTCCGGGGGTTCGGCCGGCTCGAGCAGATGTGCCTGTCGCCGGCTGCGCATGCGATCGCCGATGCCCGGCTGCCACGCGGCGACGGCATCCGGGTCGGCCTCGTGCTCGGCCTCGGTGCCGAAACGCTCAAGACCTGGGAACTCGATTTTCTGGCTGGAGGCACGCAGGTATTCGAGCCGCGGCGCGACCGCACGCTCGTGCATCGGATGGCCGGGCGGCTCGGCCTCCACGGCCCGGCGGTAACGGTGGCGGCGGCCTGTGCGTCGAGCGGCTACGCCCTCGGGTTGGCCCGCGCGTGGCTCGATGCCGGGTGGGTCGATGCCTGCATCGCGGGTGGCTGCGACGTGATCAGTCCCGTGGGCATCGCCGCCTTCTACAACCTGCGGGCACTCTCCCGCCGCAGCGACGATCCGGCACGGGCGTCGCGGCCCTTCGACCGCGACCGCGACGGCTTCGTGATGGGCGAAGGGGGAGGCTTCTTCGTTCTGGAACGGGCGAGTGTCGCGCGGGCCCGTGGCGTGCGGCCCCGTGCGGAGCTGGCCGGCATCGGCACGTCGAGCGATGCCGCCCACATGGTGATTCCGAGCACCGATCCCACGCATGCGGCCGCGGCGATCACGCGAGCGCTGGCCGATGCCGGTGTGACTCCCGACGAAGTCGACTACGTGAATGCCCACGCCGCCAGCACGCCGGTGGGCGATGCAGCCGAAGCTGGTGCCATCCGCATGGCGCTCGGCGCGGCGACCGACGGTGTTCCGGTGAGCTCCACGAAGAGCATGTCGGGGCATCTCGTGAGCGGGGCCGCGGCATTCGAGGCAATCGCCTGCCTGGCTGCCCTGGAGCGGCAGGCCGTGCCTCCCACGCTCAATCTCGACAACATCGATCCGCAGTGCCCGCTCGACCATGTGCCCCACGCGGCCCGTGCCCGACGGGTGCGGGTGGCCGCCAGCAACTCGTTCGGCTTCGGCGGCTCGAACCTGTGTCTCGTGCTGCGGCGGGCCGCCTGAACCTTTCCATTCCGTCCCCCAGGGAGTCTCCCGGATGCCATCCGCCTCGGATCGTCACGTTCCCCCGGCCGTACTGGGGGAGATCGACGCCCTGCTCGAGGCGCTCGTGGCGCGGTGGCACGAGGTGGAGCCGGCGCATGCCGAAACGGAACTGCGTGGCCGAATCTGCGACCTGCACCGGTTCAACTTCCTCCTCTGGCACGAGGAAGACATCGCCCGCTCGCCCGACGTGACCGATGCCCGGATCGCGGAGGTCAAGCGGGCGATCGACCGCTACAATCAGGCCCGCAACGACGCGATCGAGAAGGTTGACGACTGGCTCGTTGCCGAATTGGCGACGCGTGGCATCGCGGCTCCGGCCGCCGCGGCCTCGGCCACGGAGACCCCCGGCGCCGCGATCGACCGGCTCTCGATCCTGGAATTGCGCCGCTATCACATGCGTGAGCAGGCGGAACGGGCCGACGCCACGCCCGAGCACCGCGAGAAGGCGGCCGGCCGGCTCGTGATCCTCGATCTGCAGCGGGACCATCTCGTGGCGGCGGCCGATCGGCTGCTCACGGAGATCTTCGCGGGTGAGCGGCCCCTGCGGGTGTTCCGCCAGATGAAGATGTACAACGACCCGGCGATGAACCCGTATCTCTACAAGGCCCGTCATTCATAGAAGCCCCTGGGCTCAAGCCCTGGGGATCGTCGACGCGGAAGCTCCGGCATCGTCCGCACCCGCCAGCGGCAGGCGAACGTACATGCGGGCACCCGCACCGGGCGCGCTCTCGATCCGGCACTCGCCGCCCACGAGCCGCACGCGTTCGGTCATGCCCACGAGGCCGAATCCCTGGCGCCCCGCAGCCTGCGGCTCGAAGCCACAGCCTTGATCGGCCACCCGCAACTCGACGGCGTCGGCCGTTCGCCGGAGCGTCACCTCCACGCCCGGGCTGCCGCTGTGCTTGCGGACGTTGCTGAGTGATTCCTGTACGACGCGGTAGGCGGTCGTTTGCAGCTCGGGCGGAATCGTATCGACGTCTGGTCCGAGTTGCGCGGTGACGGTGAAGCCTGCTTCCCGCATCTGCACGAGCAGGTCTTCGATCGCGGCCTTGAGGCCGAGGTCATCGAGGGCGGCAGGACGGATGCCCCGGATGACACGGCGGCCATCCTCGACGCCGCGGCGGAGGCAGGCCACGGCCGTAGCCACGGTGTCGCGGGCCTCGCGCGAGAGCGTGTGGTCGTCTTCCGCCAGACTCTCGAGGAGCATGATCGCGCCGACCGCATACTGGATGATGCCGTCGTGAAACTCATGACACAGAAACTGCTTTTCCTTCTCCTGCGCATCGATGAGGCGGCGAAGCACCTGCTCCCTCTGGGCGAGGTGGAGCCGCGTCTGCTCGGAATCGTGAACCACCGAGGACTGCTCGTGCACGTCGTACCGCATGTCGTTGTGGAGCGTCAGAAGGGTGACTCCCATCGACTGTCACCCACGCCAGATTGTAACGGCCGCCTTCCCGGTCATTCTTGTGACGCCCGAGCGGTCCCCGTAAGATTCAACAACCGGTGCGATTTCGGCTGCTGATATCGTCCGGCTCCTGCCCCCGTAGCTCAGTTGGATAGAGCGGAGCTTTCCTAAAGCTCAGGTCACAGGTTCGATCCCTGTCGGGGGTACTTTCTCGCCGCGCCGTCCATGACTCGCCGGTGCATGGCGAGGGGCGAGCGGCTGACTGCACGGGAATCTGCACCGCGACCCGACGATTCGCGTTTGTGCGGCAGCCAGAATGCGTTTGAGCGATCCTTGCCCGGGATCTGCCGATTCTGCGCTCATCGGGCGAAACCGAGGCACCGCCCTGCGGTCCACCATCACGGTCTCGGCGAACATTGCCGCCGGCCGCACCCAGAGGCCGCGAGCGCCGTACTCCTGGCGGACGCTCGAGGTGCCGGAGGCCAACGTGCGGATCTCCTCCCGGCCGCATGGCGGCCCCAAGGCCCTCGTCTCCTTTGGCGGCAACGCGGAGGACGTGGCCTATACGGTGCCTGCGCTGGCCGAGGTGTTTCCGGACAGGTCCATCTATGCCATGCATTACCGGGGCTACAGCGGCAGTTCTGGCCGCCCGTCGGAGACGGCACTCCGGAGCGATGCCCGGGCCCTCTTCGAACTGGTTCACTCCCGCCACCCAGACGTGATCGTCGTGGGCAGCAGCCTCGCGATCCAAGTTGCGGCGGAGGAACCCGTCTCGCGGCTTGTCCTCATCACGCCTTTCGAGAGCATTCTTTCGATCGCCCAGCGGACGGCCCCCTTCCTGCCGATGAGTCTTCTGCTTCGCGACAAGTATGAGTCGTGGTGGTACGCCCCCCGTGTCACCTGCCCGACGCTCGTGATCGCCGCCTCCCACGACGAACTGGTGCCTCTGGCCGATGCGCGACGGCTGGTCGCAGCTTTTCAGGGAGAGGTGGCGGCGCTACGGGTTGTCGATGGCACTGACCACAACTCAGTGTCGGGCGAGGCCGAGTTTTGGGAGGCACTCGCCAATGGCAAGTGAGCGACCCGGACGATCACCGCCTTGGCCGCCCCGCACGCTGATGCCACGGCCAAGGATGCGTGCATCAATGCCTTCAACGAGTGCCTGCGACCCTTACGACTCCCGAAACACGAAGTAGACGGCCGCGCAGATGCACAGGGCCGCCCACAGGTAGTTGAGCTTCAGCGGCTGTTTCATGTAGAGCACCGCAAACGGCACGAACACGGAGAGTGCGATCACCTCCTGCAGGATCTTCAGCTGCCCGAGGTTCATCGTCGTGTAGCCGATCCGGTTCGCGGGCACCTGCAGCAGATACTCGGCGAGCGCGACTCCCCAGCTCACCAAGGCCGCGATGAACCACGGCCGGCCGCTCATGTCCTTGAGATGGGCGTACCAGGCGAACGTCATGAACACGTTCGAGCAGATCAGCAGGAGCGTCGTCTGGAGCAGCACGGGCATGGCGTCAAAGTCCTTTTGGAAAGTCAGAAACTCACGAGTGCTCGCACGCCGGCGATCAGCGCCGGCTCCGCGGATCGGAGCGTGGGCACGATGTACTGCAGGTCCGGCGTGATCCGGATGGCAGGCGTGAGGGCGTAGTTGTAGAAACACTCGATGCCCTGGCCGTCACCGACCGGGCCGAACTGCGCCGTGATCAGCGTGCTGATCTCGGGGCTGGCCGACGCCCAATACCAGCCGACGCCAAACGTATCGTCGCGCCGCACCCGGCCGAGCACGTTGCCGCCGACGCCGAAGCTCAGGAACGCATCGATCGGGCTGGTGGCTGGATCCGCGATGCCGGCGCGGCCGAACGGCCCCCAGCCCCGCGTGTCGTCGGCCGGATCGACGAAGAGAAGCTGATCGAAGTTCCAATACAGGCACCACGAGCCGCGGGTCGTCGGAATCGCAACGTCCGGGTAGGGGATGTAGGCCTCGGCGATCGAGGTATAGGTGCGGCTGTTCCAGGTGCCGCCGAGCAGGTGATGCCCCGGGCGGTCGAACAGGTTCGTGGGCATACGCACGGCCGCCGACAACAGCAGGCCGTCGTTGAACAGCGTGTCGAAGCCGCTCGTGGCCGTCGTGTCGGTCGAGTTGAGCACGGTCACCATGGCCATCGGCCCGTCGTCGGGATGGAACACGAACCCGGCCCCGAGGGTGGAATAGGGCACCGTCGCGCCCACGATCGGGTTGAACACGAACCCCATGTTCGAGAACTGCGTCTTGCCCCGGCCGTGGGCGAAAGCGTTCATGTCGCCATCGAGCGTGTCCATCTTGCCGGCGAACACGGAGAACGCGTCGGAGAGCTCCTGTGTGAGCAAGACGTTCGTCAGATACACCTCCTCGCTGTCGTAGACGGGGAGGTCGGCGATCAGCGTCGGCGAGATGAAGCAGCCCACGTTGCCGACGATCGTTTCACCGTAGCGATGCTCAGCCCGGAGCTTGAGATAGAGCCCGTCGCGCACGCCGAGTTTCCCGCCGTCGGCGATCACGCAGTAGTCGCCGTGGCCGGCGTAGTCGAAGGCCTGGGCGAAGCCGCCGTTGGTGTTACCGATGGAAAAGCCGGTGTTGTCGGCGAGGATCGTCACCCCGGCGTCGGCCAGCCGCTCGCGTAAGCCTTCCTCTGAGCCGAGGAGGTGCGGAGCCATTTCATACTGCGGCTCCTCGAGATAGGGCTGCGGCGGATCCTCTGCCGCGAGCGGGCCGACGAGGCAGCACCACAGCCCGGCGGCCAGCCAGCGCATCAACCGCCCGGTGGCATGATGCCGCCTCTGCACGTCGCCAGCCCCGATCTTCTGTTTTGCCGATACCATCGGCAGGGCCATGCGGCTGGATGTGGGGAATCTGCGGCCTGTGCCCGGCCTGCGTTCAAGTGGCGAGGCCTGGCAAACCCTGCGGGCTGCGGCCGCACCTTCAGGCCGTGTCGCTGCCCGGGCATCACTGGCCGGCGAGGTGGAACAAAAAAGCTGCCGCCCCACGAGGGGGCGGCAGCCGTAGGAACTATTTGGTGGGCTGCATCAGACGGCAGGCCCGTCGACTCGCCGCTATCGGCGCAGCCCTCCGGTACAGTCTTGCGTCACTAGACCACCTCCTCTCGCGAAAGGAATCCCAGCCGTCGCGATCACTGCGAGATCGCCGCCAGGCGGTTATCTCCCCGGCCGTCGCCGGAGAACGACGACCGGATTATAGGCTATCCACCAGATCCGGCCGGAGCCGGGACAATTTTTCGTTGGCTGCCCCGTCAGCCTTCCGTCCCGGGTGGCAGAAGCTGAAAGCGCGGCACTGACGTGCCGTCGACCACCACGGTTTCCGCGAACATCGCCGCCGGCCTCACCCACAGGCCGCGATCGCCATACTCCTGCCGGTAGACGACGAACTCTTCGAGCGTCTCGCTATGCCGAGCGACGCCCAAGACCGTGTAGTCGTTGCCCTTGTAGTGCCGATAGCGACCCGGCGTGATGTTGGCCATGACCTGATAAGAACCCCGAAATGCGCACGCGTAGACAAGGCGAAGCCCCGACGCCATGAATGCAATTTACATGGACACGTCTGACGCGATCAACCAGCGGCAGTCCGTGAGTGCTTTCGGTATGACCCACCGGCGTGGTCCTGGAGCTGGAGCCGGGCCGAGGTCGAACCGCCGCGATGCGACCCGCGTAGAATGACAGTGCCTCTTCGGGGTCGTGATCATGCATTCCAGCCAAAGACAGCTTGCGTGGGTGGTGGTGGCGTGGGCGATGCTCGTAACGCCGGCTCTTCCGCAGGCCTGCGCATGTCCGTGCGTGGAGCCCGCTGATGCGTGTGGCCGGTCGTGCTGCGCTCCCGAAACGCCCACCGAAAACTGCTGCTGCCAGTTGGACGCCGGGCAGCCCGAGCCGTTGCCGCCGGAGCGGGTCACGCCGCCGTCGGTCGACACGCATCGCCAGAGTGTCTCTCTGGCGGCGGCGCAGGCAGTGCCACAGGTGCTCGGTGTAAGCCGGGAGTATCTGGCGGCCTCGCTCGCCGTGCCGATCCGCCCAGTGCGGATCCTGTTCGATGTCTGGCGGGAGTGAATCGGCCGCGGCGTTTTCTGCCACGGCTTTTCCACGTTCACGCGTCGTGACGTGGCGTGATCGATTCAGTTTCCAGACCCATGACAGGGAGTTTTCTCATGAACGGTTTCTTGCTCTGGGCAACGCTGGGCCTCGCGTCCATCGTGCCCGCCCTCGAGGGTGGCCGGCTCGCCAGCTGCCCGGAATGTGAGTGCTGTGGCTGCTGCGAGAAGGGCACCTGCGACTGCACGACGTGCGGCTGCGAGTGCTGCGGCTCCGGGAGCTGCGGAAAGTAGCGGCCGACGGTAGGGCCGATGCAGTGGATGCGGCGGCGGGGGACGCACTTTCCCCGCCGCCCTTTCATGCGCGGCCCCATCCGGGGCCCCGCGGACAGCCATGCCCGGCGATTCCGGATAGGCTGAGGGGTCTATGCCACGCAGCGTCGTTCGTGCCGGTGCCGCCCGCTGCCCGACGTGCAGTCTGCCGCCGCGGTGGTGCACCTGCGGCATGCTGCCGCCGGTGGAGATCAGGTTCGCGGTGCACGTGCTCATCCATCGCGGCGAGCACGTGAAGCCGTCGAGCACCGGCAGGCTCATCGCCCGGGCCGTGACCGACGCCGCCTGCCACCTCTATCAGCGCGAGACCCGCTTTCATGGAGCATCTGGGCTGCCCCCGGATGCCGTCGAGCCCGACTGTGAGTTGTGGATCCTGCACCCTGGAGGCGAGCCGCTGCCCGTGCCAGGCGGTGCGAGCGACGCTTCATCCACATCGCAGCCGCATCTTCTCCTGCTCGACGGCACGTGGCGGCAGGCCGGGGAGATGCTCCGCAGCGTGGAAGGCCGCGGGCGGTGCGTGCGGCTCCCGGAGGCGAGCGTCGGGCCGAGCCGCTACTGGCTTCGTGACCAGCCGGGGCCGGTGCAGCTCTCCACCGCCGAGGCGCTCGTGGGTGTATTTCATGCCCTGGGCGAGCACGAGGCCGCAGCCGCCCTCCGACTGCACTTCGAGCTCCATGTGTACGCGATGCTCCTGGCCCGCGGCCGCCGCGAGATGGCCGAGCGCTACCTCGGCCATTCGCCGCTACTTGCCGCCATGCCTGACGTCAACGGCCGGCTGCAGCTACGCTAAACAGTTCTTCTGGAGGTGTTTATGCGATTCATACTGCTCACGCTGCTGCTTTTCGTATCCACCACGGCCACTGCCGCCGACATGGCGGACGTCATCTACTCCGGTGGCGACATCCTCACCATGCGCGGGCCCGCGCCCGAGTACGTGGAGAGCCTGGCCGTGAAGGACGGCAGGATCGTCTTCGCCGGACCGCTCGTCGACGCCCGGACGTTCATCGGGCCCGGCACGAAAGCGGTCAACCTCGGCGGGAAGACGCTCCTGCCCGGCTTCATCGACACCCACGGCCACTTCGTCTATTTCGGCAAGAACCTCGTCGATGCAAATCTCTTCGGCTGCGCCGACGTGGCCGAGCTCGTGGCCCGCATGAAAAAGCAGGCGGAACGCACGCCAGCCGACGGCTGGATCGTGGGCTTCGGCTACCAGGCCCGCGGCATGAAAGAGGGGCGGCCGCCCACGAGCGCGGAACTCGATCAGGTGGCGGCGGACCGGCCGGTGATGGTGGTCGATTCGTCGGGCCACCTGGGCGCGGCCAATGCGGCTGCCTTCAAGGCGGCGGGCATCACCGCCGACACGCCCGATCCGACCGGCGGCCAGTTCGCCCGCGGCCCTGACGGGAAGTCGCTGCTGGGACCGATGGAGGAGACGGCGCTCAACGCCGTGCGCAGCAAGCGGCCGCCGTTCACGGGCGAACTCGCCGCGCGGGCCATCACCGGTGCCGCGGACGTGTGGGCGAGCCACGGCCAGACCACGGCCATGGAGGCGGGACTCGGCCTCGGCAACGACGACATCGGTATCGTGCTCCATGCGATCGACGAGAAGCTGCTCCCCATCGACCTCTACGTGGCCGCGAAGGACTCGGCCCTCGACGACACGCTGGCCGCGGCCTACTCCGTGGCCTCGCAGTACAACCCGCAGGCCGGCGGGGTCGTGGAGAAGCTGCGGGCCGCGCGGCCCGACCTCGACCGTCGCTACGTGAATCGCGTACGGCTCGGCGGCGTGAAGTTCTGGCTCGACGGCAGCCTCGACACGGCCTGGTTCACGCAGCCCTACACGGAGAACCCGCCCGGTAAGACCGGCGCATTCGCCGGCTATCGGCAGATTCCCGACGAGGTGCTCGACGGCGTGTTCGAAAAGTACTGGCCCACCGAGCTCCAGATCCACATGCACATGAACGGCGACGCGGCCGCCGATCAGGCCCTCACCGCGATCGCCAAGGCGGTGCAGAAGCACGGCATGCGCGACCACCGGCCCGTGTTCGTGCACGCGACTTGGCTGCGGATCGACCAGATCGAGAAGATCCGGGCCTGCGGCGCCGTCCCGAGCTTCCTCACCGCCGGGATCATTCCGGGCGGCGATGCGGTGGTGAAGCTCTGGGGCCCTGAGCGGTCGGCGGGGGCGATGGCCGCGCGGACGTTCCTGCGGTCGGGGCTGCCCTTCACGTTCTCGCACGACGCGCCCGTGTCGCCGGTGCCGTCGATCCTCGCCCTCGTGGATGCCGGCGTGAACCGGCTCTCCGGCAGCGGAAAGGTGGTGGGGCCAGATGAACGGATTCCGCCCTACGACGCCCTCCGCGCCGTCACGGCCACGGCGGCCTACCAGCTCAAGGAGGAGCAGTCGAAGGGCACGCTCGAGCCGGGCAAGCTCGCCGACCTCGTGATCCTCGACCGCAATCCGCTGAAGGTGGAGCCGACCACGATCAAGGACATCGTCGTGGTGGAGACGATCAAGGAGGGGCGCACGGTCTATTCACGCTGACGCCACACGCGTCTCCGCGCAGGCCAACGACTGGCTCGGGTCGCCCGCCGTCGCCACTCCGCGCCGGATGCCTTGACAGTGTGTACACCAGTCATGTACAGTGGTCTTCATGAAGATCAACGCTTCCGCATTCAAGGCCCGTTGCCTTCGGCTCCTCGATGAGGTCAGCCGCACAGGTGAGGAACTCGTCATCCTCAAGCGAGGGCGGCCGGTGGCCCGTCTGGTGCCGGCACGCGATGACAAGGCGTGGCTCGCCCTTCGAGGCCGCGGAGCGTTCACGGGAGACCCGTTCGCAAGCGTCGTCGACGAATCCGAGATCGAAGTCTTGCGATGACGAAGTCGCCGCTCCTCGACACGCACGTCTGGGTCTGGTGGATGCTGGGCGACACCCGGCTTTCCGCCCGCGAGCGCACCGTGCTGGATGACCTTCCGAGCGGTCAGCGACCCCGCCTCTGCGACATCAGCCTCTGGGAGGTTGCAATGCTCGTGCAACTCGGTCGGTTACGGCTCGACGATGCCCTCGAAGAGTGGTTACGGATCGCCGCTGCACCGGCCACGGTCGAGGTGATCCCCATCACGCCCGCCGTCGTCGCGGAGATGAATCGCCTGCCGGCGACATTTCACCAGGATCCTGCCGATCGACTTATCGTGGCCACGGCCCGCGCGGGTAGGCTACCGTTGGCCACGCACGACACTCGCATCCGCCGATCACGGCAGACGTCGCTCTGGGTGGCGTAGGAGAATGTCATCCATGCTGCTCGAGCCGTTCCGCCTCGGTGATCTCACGCTTCCCAATCGCGTCGTCATGGCGCCGCTCACGCGGGGCCGCGCGGGCAAGGAGCGGATCCCGAATGCCACGATGGCGGAGTATTACGTGCAGCGGGCCTCCGCGGGGCTCATCATCGCCGAGGCCACGACGATCTCCGAGCAGGCCAACGGCTGGCTCGAGTCGCCCGGCGTCTACACCGACGCGATGCAGGAGGGATGGAAGGGCGTGACGGCGGCCGTGCATGCCGCCGGCGGCAGGATCTTCCTCCAGCTCTGGCACATGGGGCGGGCCTCACACAGCGACTTCCACGGCGGCAGTCTGCCGGTGTCGGCTTCGGCCGTGAGAATCGATGGCGACGGCATCCTCACGCCGCTCGGCAAGAAGCCTTACGAAGCGCCGCGGGCCCTCGAGACCTGGGAGATCGCGGCCGTCGTCGCCGACTACCGGCGGGCCGCGGCCCGGGCCCGGGCGGCCGGGTTCGACGGCGTGGAGATTCACGCGGCCAATGGCTATCTCATCGACCAGTTCCTTCAGTCGAAGACGAACCTCCGCACCGACGACTACGGCGGCAGCATCGAGAAGCGGGCGCGGTTTCTGCGGGAGGTGGTCGAGGCGGTGTCGGCCGAGTGGCCGGCGAACCGCGTGGGTGTGCGGATCTCGCCGAACGGCGTGTTCAACGACATGGGCGCCCCCAACTTCCGCGAGCAGTTCACGCACGTGGCGACGCTGCTCGACCGCTACGGACTCGCCTACCTGCACGTCGTGGACGGCCTGGCATTCGGGTTTCACAAGCTGGGCGAGCCGATGACACTCGGCGAGTTTCGGCGCGTCTTCCGCGGCCCGCTGATGGGCAACTGCGGCTACACGCAGGAAGCGGCCGAGCAGGCGCTGGCCGCAGGCATGGCCGATCTCGTCGCTTTTGGCAGGCCGTACATCAGCAATCCCGACCTCGTGGAGCGGTTTCGCAACGGCTGGCCGTTGGCCGCACCGGCCGACATGGCCGCGTGGTATACGCCCACGGGCGCGAAGGGCTACACCGACTTTCCGGCGCACGGTAGCACCCCGTCGCCGTAGGCCCGTTGCTCCGCAACGGGCTGC
>CAMDDA010000032.1 GCA_945890755.1 Candidatus Kuenenia stuttgartensis | reverse complement strand
TCGAACCGGGCCAGTCGTGCATCGACCGCCACGGCCCGCGTCCGCTCGGATTCAGAGGTCGCGCGGGTGGCCGCGAGCCGGAGCCGTTCCCGCAGCGGCGCGAGATTCCACGACTCGGTCGGGCCCGCGACGGCGAGCGAGAGGGCGAGGTCGATGTCGGTGAGCTCGTCGGCCGAGGTCGCGACAGCCCCGGCGCTCACGGCGGTGGGCACGACGGCCCCCTGCCCTTCGAACACGTTGGTGCCGCGCGGCAGCCAGCCGGCGAACAGCTTGTTGGCCAGCGGGAGCGGATTGAGCAGGCTCGGCTGCGCGGGCTCGGCTAGGGGCGCCGGCACGACGCCGGCAGCCGGCTGCGGAAGCTGGTCACGGGCTGGTGCCAGGTCGGCCGTCGGTGCGTTGATCTCGGCCACCGCCTGCTGCACGGCACTGCCCGCATCGCGAATCGCAGCGAGCGCCTCTCCGGCGGCAGCGAGCCCGACCCCTGCCGTCGGCTCGACGGGCTGAATCACACCGCTGAGTTCGGGAGGCAGCGCGAGGTCATCGGCCCGCGCCCAGCGAAACTCTCCCGGCGGAGGCTCGATCCGCACCCAGTCGCCGGCATGCCGCCCGTCGGGGATCGTGACCGACTCCACCACCGTCACCCGCTCGCCCGCCTCGAGGGCCACCTGAGTCACGTGCCGGAGGTCGTTGAGTTGCGAGCCGACACGGGCGATCGCGCCGTCGGTGACGACCACGCCCACGATCGGCGCGGCCGTGGCCCCACCCGACGTCGATGCGGTCGTGCATTCGACGTCACACCGCCGCATCCAACTGTAGCTCCCCTGCACGGGCCGCACGGCGCAGTAGCCCGACTCGTCGAACGCCCAGACTTCCACCGGGACGCCGAAGGCGAGCCGCTCGGTGGGATAGAAGTCGTCGCTCGGGCCGGCCCGCAGATACGTGTGGGCCGCCGCCACCCGCACGGTGGTCGGGAGCGCGGCGACCGACTCACTGGTTGCCGCCGCCGGTGCTGGTGGCTCGGCGATCGCGGGCACGCCGCCGCTCACGAGGCATGCGAGCAGCAGGCCGACGACGTCGAGGCGGTGGGAGGGCGACGAACCCATGGGCGGCTCCATCCGTGGATGCCGGTGACCGTATGGCACGAACGAAAGTCAAAAAGAAGCGCGTAGACGAGGCTTGGGCGTCCTCGTCTACGCGCTCGTGTCCCGACGGCCGGAGCCGGCGTTCCAATCCCCTTGTAGACCACTCGCCACGGTCGCTCAAGCCGCGAATTTCACCCTCAGCCGCCACCACGAAAATCAAGAAAACGCCGGGAAAATGCCCCTTCACACAGCGGAGTATTCCCCGGCGGGGCAGTCCGGGCAGACTGCACCGGCTTTGCGGCCATGCTGGCACGGCGATGCTGGCACGGCCAGTAGGCCCGTTGCTCAACGTAGGCCCGTTGCTCCGCAACGGGCAGCCCGTCACGGCTGTAGGCCCGTTGCTCCGCAACGGGCAGTAGCGGATAGCCCGTCACGGAGTGACAGGCCTACGGGGATCGCTACGGGCCTATGACCAGCGATCGACGGGGCGTTCGAGCACTTCGCGGACGATAAACAGCTGCCGCAAGGCTGCAGGATCCCGCAGGAGCGTCACGAGATCGGATCCTGCCACCGCCGGCCGCAGAGCGGCCGGCTCGGCCGCTGCGGCCGTCGGCTTCGGGAGCCGTGAGGGGCGATGTTCCAGGTCGTCGGCGAAGGCGTCGCGAACGTGCCGCGCGATGTCGCCGCCGTGACTGCCAAGCGAACCGAGGTGCGGCGGAGGCGGCTGCGGCTTCTTCGCCACGTCGGCGTTGACCGACTCGGCTCGCAAACCCCGGGTAGGCGGTGCCGCAGGCCCTGCCTTCTCGAGTCGTCGCTTCTCGACCCGTGGCTGCTCGGTCTTCACCCGCACTGGCTGCCGTTGTGGCGGAGTCCGTGCGGGCCCCGGTGCCGGCTCGCCGCGCCGTCCGGCCTTCTGCGTCAGAAACTCTTCGATCTGTCGTTCGAGATCGGTCCGCACCTCTTCGACCCGTTGGGGATCGGGGCGCGGTGGCCGCACCGGCTCGACGGGCCGCGGTCGCGGCTGGCCTCGCCCCGCCACGTTGCGGAACACGTTGACCACCTGCGACACGAGCCAGAAGAGGACGAACAGGACGGGCAGCAGCCCCTCGAGCCAGTCGAGCCCGGCGGCAAAGACGACAACGTGCATCGCTTGGACTCCGGGTCGATCCCGCCGGCCGCACCCGCAGCCGACCGCTTCACGCCAGACTACTGCACCGCCGCCGCGACCGACGAGGCCGAGCCCCCCGCGATCGTCCGCCGCATGTCGGTGTCGGCCTGCAGGTTCCTGAGCTTGTAGTAGTCGAAGATGCCGAGCTGGCCGGTGGCGAGCGACTCGGCGACGGCCTTCGGCACTTCCGCCTCCGACTCGACCAATCCTGCCCGACTCTCCTCGATGCTCGCGATCATCTCCTGCTCGCGGGCCACGGCCATGGCCCGCCGGCCCTCGGCATTGGCCCGGGCCACGCGGGTGTCGGCCTCGGCCTGATCGGCCTGCAGGCGGGCGCCGATGTTCGCGCCCACGTCGATGTCGGCGATGTCGATCGACACGATCTCGAACGCCGTGTTGGCGTCGAGCCGGCGGCCGAGCACCGTCTTCGAGATCACGTCGGGGTTCTCCAGCACGTCGGTATGCCGCTCCGACGAGCCGATCGCCGACACGATGCCCTCACCCACGCGGGCGATGATCGTCTCCTCGGTGGCACCGCCGATGAGCTGGTTCAGATTCGTCCGCACGGTGACGCGGGCCTTGACCTTGAGCTGGATGCCGTTCTTCGCCACGGCATCGAGCGAGTCGCGGCCGCTGTTCTTGCCCGGGCAGTCGATCACCTTGGGATAGACGCTCGTCTGCACGGCCTCGCGGACGTTCCGGCCCGCGAGGTCGATCGCCGCGGCGAGCTTGAAGTCGAGCTCCTTGATCTTCGCCTTGTTGGCGGCGATGAGCGCCTGCACGACGAGCGGCACCCGGCCGCCGGCGAGATGATGGGCCTCGAGCGCCTGCCGTGTCACGCCGCTGGAATCGCCGAGCCCGGCCTGCACGGCCATGATCTTGCTCCGCACGATCACGTTGGGATTCACCTTCTTGAAGCTCATCGCCACGAGATCGAACAGGCCGATGCCCGCGCTCGAGGCATACGACTGCACCCAGAGCCGCAGGTAGCGGGCCACGAAGGCGAACACGACCACGGCGGCGAAGATCGCCAGGCCGATCAGGATCAGGGGCAGGAGTTTCATGCGGATACCTCTGCCGCAAGAGTCGTTCGCGGCAGGCCGCCGGTCAAGCAGCCGGCGGCTCGAGTTGATCGAAGTCGAATTCCTCGAGCGTTTTTGAGAGCAGCGGGCCGGCCTGGGCCGGTTGTTCCGAGGCTGCGGGCCCGGTGGCAGGCCCGGCACGGTGCGGCTCCGATGCCACTGACGGGGCAGGCGGTGGTGCGGCGGGCGGCCTCGTGCCCGCCCGCGGCCGCACCACGAGTCCGCGGCCCTCCACGGCCACGGCCTCCACCTCGGCCCCCGCGGCGATCGGCCCGCTCTCGCTGATGGCCTCGTGCACGAGGCCATCGATCGTCACCTCGCCCCAGGGCATGAGCTCACTGGTCACGCGGCCCCATCGGCCCACGAGGTCGCGGAGCCGGCGGCGGTGTTCGGCGGCGGGCAGGACGTCGTCGGCCCCCGGTGGCGGCGGGAGCACGCGGCGACCGAGCGGCGTGTCGGGAAACCAGCGAAACGCCAGCGCGAGCACGGCGGGCACCGCCACGAACGAGATCACGAGCACAGCGAGTCCGGCGGCCGCACCCTGCTGCGTGAAGGCCATCACGATGGCTGCGCCGATCGCCAGCACGCTCAGGAAGCCGAGCACGCCCCCCGATGGCAGGAACACCTCGAGCACGAGCACGGCGAGGCCGACCACGAGCAGCGCGACGATCCAGACGAGGGCATCCATGCGGCGTCAGCCCTGCCTCACGAACACGCGGCCGGCGCGGACGGCGACCACGCGCACGGCATGGCCCGGCTCGATGAGATCGTCGTCGGCCACCACGTCGCGGACCATGCCGTCGATGAGCGCCTTGCCCGCCGGCGCGAGCCGGGTGGTCGTGGTGCCGGCAAGTCCCACGAGATCGGCGAGCGACTCCTCGACCGCGTCGTCGGCAGACGTCGGTGGCACGAGCAGCACGTCGCGGAGCACGGGCGTGGATGGCAGCCACCGTCGCGCGACGAGGGCCACGGCCGTCGTCCCCACGACCGCGCCGAGGATCCCGAGCAGCGACCACTGCATCTGCTGAATCTGGTAGTCGTTGGTGGGCAACACGAACGACTGGCTCGCCAGCACGATCGCGGCGATCACGAGCAGTCCGCCGCCGAGGCCGAGCACGCCGAATCCCGGGAGCACCAGAATCTCGGCCGCCACGCAGACGAGCCCCGCGAGAAAGAGCAGCACCTCCAGCCAGCCCGACGTGCCGTGCAGATACTGGCTCCAGAAATAGATGATGAAGGCCACCAGCGACACGAAGCCGCCGAACCCGAAGCCGGGTGTCTTGAGCTCGATGTAGAGCCCGGCCCCGCCGATGAGCAGGAGCAGCCAGGCGAGGCCGGGACTCGCCAGCGCGGTGAGCAGTTCTTCGGCCCAGCCCGCCTCGGGCGCGACGATCGTGGCATCGAGGCCATAGGCCTGGCGGAAGCCGGCGAAGTCGTCCACGACGTGCGCGGCGAGGCCGAGTGCTTCGGCCTTGTCGGCCGTGAGCTGGATCGGCCCCACACCCACCTCCGCGCCGAGCTGCCAGCCGTCACGGTCGGCCAGCGATTCCAACTCCTCGTCCGCGAAGCAGTCGGTCCGGCCCGTGCCCTGCTCCGAGGCGCGGCGGACGACGAGCCCGGGCACGGCGAGCGCCACCGGCAACGACCAGGAGCGGTCCCGCTGCCTGGCCACTCCCGCCCGCCATGCGGCCGTGATCGATTCGGCCTGCCGCGGACCGATCGCGGCCGCCCCGTCGCCGCCCAGCACGGCACCCCGCTCCATCACGAGTTCGTCGCAGGCGGCGGCAATCAGCGCCGCATCACCGCGAGCCTCGCGAGGAACATACGCCACGGTCTTCACGTCGGCCGGATCGAGGCCGGCCAGCCAGGTGGCGAGCACGAGACTCTGCTCGGGCGAGCCCCCGGCGCTGTCGATCCGGAGGCAGATGAAGTTCGCGCCACCGGCCACGGCCCGCTCCAGTCGTCCGCGGACACGGGCTACCGCATCGGCTGTGACGGCGCCGGAGAGGGCCACCTGCACCGGCCGCCAGCCGCCGGCCTGCGAGGGATCGGCCACGAGCGACCGTTCCACCAGGCCGAGGCCCCGGGCCAGTTCGGGAGGCGTCTCCGCGAGCAGCCGCACGAAGCCGA
This sequence comes from Candidatus Kuenenia stuttgartensis, assembly GCA_945890755.1. Classification (GTDB taxonomy): domain Bacteria; phylum Planctomycetota; class Planctomycetia; order Pirellulales; family UBA1268; genus QWPN01. The sequence goes on along the minus strand of CAMDDA010000032.1, from coordinate 15,769 downwards.
GCTCACGACCGCGGCGGCCGGTGATCACCAGCGGCACAGGCACGAGCTCCTCGACACCGAGCACCGCAACCTCGCGCCGCACCGTCTCGACGTCGGCGAGCGGCACGAACCGCTCGCCGTCGTCGGTCGAGACGCGGGCCACCCTCGTAGCCGGGTCGAGCAGGCCGAGGGCCACGGCCGGCGGCACCGTCCGCCGTCGCGAGGCGATCTGCACGTAGGCGGCCCGCATCGCCTCGTCGATCGGCTCGCCGCCATTGGCCGGGCCGAGCGCGGCATCAGCCGGCATCACGATCTCCTCGCAGGCGAGGGCCACGAGCACGGCATGGCCGCTCGCTCCCTCGGGCAGGAAGGCCACCGTCTTCACGCCGACGAGCCGGTCGCTCGTGAGGAATCGCGCCAGTTCGAACGCCCGGCCGAAGTCGCTGCCGGCGGTCTCGCCATCGGCGGCCGCGCCAAACTCCAGCACGAGCACGCCCCGCTCACCCGGATGGCTGCGCAGCGTGGCGAGTCGCTTGAGGATCGCCGTCTCCACCTGCGTGTCGCGGGTGCCAACGATCGGCAGCCGCACCTGCACGAGCGTCGCGGCGGGCTCGGCGGCCGTGATCTGCCCCGTAAGTCCTCCCCACGCGGCCAGCACGACGGCAGCGAATATCCGACGCCGGTCCCGACCCGTCGCCGGACTGCCTCGCCGCGTCGCCAGAAAAGTCGCGCCGCTCATCGGAGCAATCTTACACAGCCGGGAAACCCGGTCACGCCGCGACGGGCGTTCTGTCGCCGCCCCCGTAGGCCCGTCACTCCGTGACGGGCCTACGCTCGCCCGTTGCGGAGCCACGGGCCTACGCGCTTCGCGACGAGCCCCCGTGGCCGCTAGCCCGGTATACTTCCCCTCATGAACACCACCGCACCCCACTCTCCCGTCATCCGCGAACTCATCGACCTGATCGAGACGCGGGCCCTCAGGCGGGGCACGTTCCGGCTCGCATCCGGACGCGAGGCCAGCTTCTATCTCGACGCCAAGCAGGTGGTGCTCGAAGCCCGGGGCTCGATGCTCGTCGGCCGCGCGATTCTCGAACGACTGCAGGGCCTCGGCTCGTTGCCGGCCGCCGTCGGCGGGATGTCGATCGGTGCCGATCCGATCACGAGCGCCGTCGTCACGATGGCTGGCGTCGCGAACCTGCCCCTCAAGGGATTTCTCGTCCGCAAGGAGCCGAAGGACCACGGCACGAAGCGGTACGTGGAAGGCCCCGTCGCGCCGGGCGACCACGTGGTGATCGTCGAAGACGTCGTCACGACGGCCGGGTCGTCGCTCGTGGCGATCGACCGCGCGATCGAGTTCGGCCTCGTCGTCGAACGCGTGGTCGTGGTCATCGACCGGCTCGCGGGCGGCCGTGAGGCGCTCGCCGCCCGGGGCATCCCCCTCGAATCGCTCGTCACGATCCGCGACCTCGGCCTCGAGCCCGACGCCGCCTAGCCGCGAGGGCCTTCCCGTCATGCGGTCAGCACACGGTTCGAGTCTGCTGCTCGCGGCTTCGCTCGGAATGATCGTGTGCGCGGCCGTCCCCGCGGCCGACGTACCCGTGGCTGATGACGTCGCCGCGCTCGTCGCCCAGCTCGGCGATGCCGACTACGCGATTCGTGAGACCGCAGCCACACGGCTGGCCGCCCTCGGCGCGGCCGCGGCCGACGCCCTGCTCGCCGCCGCCGAGACGAGCGCGGACATCGAAGTCGCCCTCCGCGCCCGCTGGCTCGTCCGCGAGCTGCCCGCCGACAGCCTGGCGATCGGTCGGCCCGGTGATCCGCCGGCCGTGGCCGCGCTCGTCGGCAAGCTTGCGGGGGGTTCCGCCGCGGGTCGGGGGGGCATACTCCAGCGCCTGCTGCGGCTCGACGACGACGCCGGCATCGAGACGCTCGGCCGGATCGTGCGGCTGGATCGTTCGGCAGCCGGCTCACGCACCGCCGCGGCCCTGCTCATCGACGAGTGGCAGCCGGGTGATCCGCACTGGCCAGATATCGCCGAGCGGATCGCCAGTGGCATCGGCATGAGCAGCCGGCCCACCGCCGCCTATCTTCGGGCACTCATCGAGTTCAGCCGCAGTGATTCAGCCGCGGATCGCGACGCGGCCATCGCAGCAGCACGGGCCGCCTTCGCCCGCCTCGAGGCCACCGCGCCGGGCGACTCCACGAGCGAGCCCGTCGAGGCGGTGATCCGCCGCACGCTCCGCCGCGGGCTGGTCCAGATGCTCGTCGCGGCAGACCGCCGCGACGACGCGGTCGCCGAAGCCGATCGCCTGCTGGTCTCCGGCGGCCGCCCCGAGGCCGACGACAGCCCCGTGCTCGCGGAGCTCGTCTGGCTCGCCGAGCACGGCCTTCCCGAAACGGTGCGGCTCGTGGACCGCCGCTGGCCACAGCTCGCGCAGTCCGACGCCGTGGCGATGTATGTCACCGCGCTGGCCTGGCGACGGCTGGGTGACGAGCCCGAGGCCCGGCGCCGCGCCGCTTTGGCATTCGAGAAGACAGCGGGCATCGACGATGCGGCCGACCGCCGCAACGAGATCGCGCGGATGCTCGTGCGCTGGGGCGCCGGCGACTGGGCGACGCGCGAATACGAGGCCATCCTTGGCTCACCCGCGACGCCGGAGGAGACGTTTGCCACGGCGGCGCTGATGTTCGGCGAATTCCTCCACGACCACGAGGACCATGCCCGGGCGGCCGACGTCTATCGCCAGCTGCTCACCCACGGTGCCGCCGATGGCGACCCGCTCCGCCGGGCACTCGAGATGGAGCTGTCTTCGGTCCGATCGCGGATGCTCTATTTCGAGTCGTGTGCTGCAATGGCCCGCGGCGACATGGCCGCCCGCCGGCGGCTCGTCGAGGAGGCGGTCGAGGCCTATCCGAAGGACGTCGATGCGCTCATCGCGCTCTACCGTCTGCCCGACAACACGCCCGCCCAACGGGCCGCCGCCGCCGCGCAGATCGCGCGGGCGGCCGAGCAGATCGATGCCGAGATTCAGGCGCTGCCCGATGAGACGAAGGGCTACAACGAATACGCCTGGCTCATCGCCAACACCGAGGGCGATCTCGAGAAGGCCACCCGGTATTCGCGGCTGTCGCTCGAGAAATCGACCGACAACTCGAGCTTCCTCGACACGCTCGCGCACTGCCATGCCGCCGCGGGCCGGATCCCGGCCGCCGTCCGCACGCAGTCGCTCGCCCGGCGGCTCGAGCCACACGGCCAGACGATCGCCCGCAACCTCGAGCGATTCCGGAGCCAGCTGCAGAAGCCGTGATCACTCGCCGCCAGCCATGACCTCCCCCGCCACGCATCATGTTGCCGTCCGCGACACCCGCATCGCCGTCCACACGGCAGGCAGCGGCCTGCCGCTGCTCCTGCTCCACGGCTTTCCGCTCGACCACGGCATGTGGGCCCGGCAGGAGCCGCTCGCGGAACAGTTGCGGCTCATCGTGCCCGATCAGCGCGGGTTCGGCGGCAGCACGGGGCCGGGCCCGGAGAGCATCGAGCAGCTCGCCGACGACGCGGTCGCCCTACTCGATGCGTTGCACGTAGCCGGTCCCGCGGTCATCTGTGGGCTCTCGATGGGGGGCTATGTCGCCCAGCACGTGGCCGCTCGCCATCCTGATCGCATCGCGGCGCTGATCCTCGTCGATACGCGGCTCGAGGCCGACACGCCGGAGGTCCGCTCGGGGCGGGTCGATCTGGCGGCGAAAGTGGGGCGGCTCGGCCAGGGCCTCGTCGCCGACGCGATGATCCCGCGGCTCTTGGCCGCGTCACCCGAGGCGAGGGCCGCAGCAGGGCGGAGTGAGATCGAGGCCGAGTTGCGGCGGACGATCGTGTCGCAGCCCGTGACGACGATCCAGACGGCGCTCGCCGCGCTCGGGGCGCGACCCGACATGACGGACGCGATGCGCAGGCTGCGGGTGCCGGCGCTGCTCGTCGTGGGCGCGGAAGACGAGCTGACGCCGCCAGCCTGCATGGAGCAGGCGGAGCGGGTGATCCCCGACGCGCGGCTGCTGATCGTGCCCCGGGCCGGCCACATGACGCCACTGGAGGCGCCGGGCGTGTTCAACTCCGCCGTGCTGGAGTTCCTACGCGACTCGTAGGCCCGTCACCGTAGGCCCGTTGCTCCGCAACGGGCTGCCCGTCACGGAGTGACGGGCCTACAGCGGCAGCAACGGGCTGCCCTTCCCCGTAGGCCTGTTGCTCCGCAACGGGCTGCCCGTCACGGAGTGACGGGCCTACAGGGGCGGCAACGGGCTACGGCCGCCGTTGCCAGGCGCCGCGGGGATCGCGATCGGGCGGGCCCGGCCGCATGCCCGGCCCCGGTCGCCCGAATCCCTCGGGCCGCCGGGCATACCAGTCGATCCACTCCAGGCGCTTGTCCGTGCCGGCGTCGATGATCTCCGCGCGATCCTCGGGACGCACCGCCGCGAGCCACTGGTGCCACACGACTGCCGCCTCGCGGAGATGGGGCCGCGTGGGATCGACGAGCGCCCGGGCGACGGCCACGACCGCCCGTCGTTCATTGGCCGAGAGACGGCTGAAGGCGCGAGCCGCCCGTTCGAGTTCGACCTTGTCTTCGATCGACAGAGCGGCCCACTGCTCGCGGCGAGCCCGCAGTCGCTCGACCGGGGACTCGCTTTCGGTTCCCAACGCCGCGGCCAGCGAGTCGAGTTCCGCCCGCCAGGCGGCTGCGGCCCGCGCGGAGGCCTCGGGGCCCGCCCGGATCACCAGCCGCGGCGGCACACCCGGGTCACGCGCCGCGACAGCCTCCAGAAACTTCTCCGATCCGGCCTCGCGCAGGAGGTCGAGGTGTTGCACGAGCGGCAGGTCGTCGAACAGGCGGCCGTCGATGCCGGGCTGTGTGAGTCGGCCGGCCAGGAGTCCCGACACGAGTGCCAAGCCCACGATCACCGCCGGTCCGCGCCAGCCGGCGAGCCCGCGTTCGACCCAGCCACGCCAGCCACTCCGCGACCGCGCCGCGGTGCCAACCGCCGCCAACTCCACCGTCGTCGCGGCGAGTGTCCGCGAGGCCGCGGCCGGAGGCAGCTCGTCGAGCAACTCCCACACGGCCCCCAGCGCGGCGGCCGGCGCGGCGGCATCGTCGCGCGACTGGTTCGGAGGGGTGCTCATGTCGCCTCCTCGTCGAGATACGACGCGAGTGCCGCCCGGAGCTGGTCGCGGGCCCGAAACAGGAGCGACTTGACGGCCGGCACGGTGAGCTGCATCGCGGCGGCGATCTCCTCATAGGAACACTGCTCGAACTTGGCGAGCAAGACGGCCATCCGCTGCCGCTCGTTGAGCGCGGCGATCGCCTGCTGCACGACGCCCTGCAGCTCGCGGCGATCGGCCTGCCGCGCGGGCACCAGTCCGCTGGCATCGACGGCGAGCTGGTCGAGGCCGATCTGACTCGACGACGCCGACACACTCGCCGGCACGCCGCGCTCGCGACGGCGGTACGCCCGATCGCGCAGGTCGGCGGCCACGTTCGCGGCGATCGTGTGCACCCAGGTGGTGAACTTCGCCGTCGGCTGATAGCTCGCCCGCGCTCGATACACCCGCAGAAACACTTCCTGCGTCAGATCCTCGGCGGTGGAGTGGTCGCCGGTGTGATGCAGGAAGAGCGTGACGAGCCGGTCCTGCCAGAGCGACACGAGTTCGGCGAACGCCTCCGCCTCGCCGTCCCGCACCCGCAGCATGAGCGCGGTGGAAGGATCGTTGGCCCGACTCGCCATCACCGCAGAATCGGCCATCACGAACTGGCCCACCAGTGAACCAATGCACGGACGTGCCCGGACGGCCGAAAATTCAGGCCGGCACGGGCCATGGATGGCCGTGCAGCCGTGAAGGAGTGGAGCGGAGGAGGATCGAACTCCCAACCTCGGCATTGCGAACGCCGCGCTCTCCCAGTTGAGCTACCGCCCCGTGCGGGGAGCAGGCCGGAGCCCGTTTCCCGTGGGAAAACCGATCGTACGGCACCCGCGGGCGCCTGTCCAGAACGCGTCTACAATGCGGGCATGCACGTCCCCCCGATCGTCGTCCGCGGTGCGCGGGAGCACAATCTCCGCGACGTCACCGTGGGCCTGCCGCGGGGCCGACTCGTCTGCCTGTCGGGCGTCAGCGGCTCCGGAAAATCGAGCCTTGCCTTCGACACGCTCTACGCCGAAGGGCAGCGGCGTTACGTCGAGAGCCTCTCCACGTTCGCCCGGCAGTTCCTCGGGCAGCTGCCCCGGCCCGACGTCGATGCCGTCACGGGCCTCTCCCCGTCGATCTCGATCGCCCAGAAGTCGGCCGGCACGAACCCGCGGTCCACCGTGGCGACGATGACGGAGATTCACGACTTTCTCCGCGTGCTCTACGCGCGGGTGGGCACGGCCCACTGCCCCGAGTGCGACGCGGTGCTGGAGGCCCAGCCGCGGGATCAGATCGTGGAGCGGATCCTCGCGGCCCGCGGCGGCGCGCGGGCGATGGTGCTCGCGCCGCTGGTGCGGGACGCGAAGGGGGAACACAGGGATCTGTTCACCGACCTCGTGCGGCAAGGCTTCACGCGGGCGCGGGTCGATGGCACGGTGTGCCGCGTCGAGGATCCGCCGGCGCTCGAGAAGCAGCTCAAGCACACGATCGACGTCGTGGTGGACCGGCTCATTCCATCGGAGGCGACCCGGAGCCGGCTGGCCGAGGCCGTGGAACTGGCCCTGCGCACCGGCGGCGGCCAGGTGATCGTCGCGGTGGAGGAAGGGGATGGCTCCGACCTCGTGCTCTCCAGCCGGTATGCCTGCGTCGCCTGCGGCGTGAGCTATGCGACGCCCGAACCGCAGCTCTTCAGCTTCAACAGCCCGCAGGGGGCCTGCCCCGCCTGCGACGGCCTCGGCGACATCTACGGCATCGATCCCGCCAAGCTCGTCACCAACCCGGAGAAGACGCTCCGCAAAGGGGCCATCGGCGTGCTCGGCAGCTACCGCGACATGCCACGGTGGATGCGGCGGCTGTTCAACGGCGTGGCGGCCCACGCCGAGGCCAAGAAGAAGCTGCCGCCGGGCACGCTCCTCGACACGCCCTGGAAGGATCTCACGACTGCCCAGAAAAAGATCTGGCTCTCGGGCACGGGTGTCGAGGAGATCGCGCTCTCCTGGAAGAGCGGGCGGGCGGAGCGTGGGGCGAAGACGAAGTTCGAGGGCATCTGTGCCCTGCTTGCCAACCGCTGGCGGAACGCGAAGAGCGGCATCATCCGGCGGATGCTCGAGAAGCTGATGAGCATCACGCCGTGCCATGTGTGTCATGGCGCCCGGCTCTCTCCGCAGGCCCGGGCCGTGCGGATCACGTCGGCCCGCCGCAAGGCGGAGCTGTCGCTCGACGCCCTCTGTGCCCTGCCGATCGCCGACGCACGGGAGTTCCTCGCCGAACTCAGGCTCGACGACACCCAGCGGGTGATCGCGGTCGAACTCATGAAGGAGATCAACGGCCGGCTGGCATTCCTCGACCAGGTGGGCCTCGGCTACCTCGCCCTCGACCGCAAGGCCCCCACGCTCTCAGGCGGCGAGAGCCAGCGCATCCGGCTGGCGGCCCAGATCGGCTCCGGTCTCTCGGGCGTGCTCTACGTGCTCGACGAGCCGTCGATCGGGCTGCATCCGCGCGACAACGTGAAGCTGCTCGGCGCCCTCGAGGCGCTCCGCGACAAGGGCAATACGGTGGTCGTGGTCGAGCACGACGAAGACACGATCCGGGCCGCCGACTGGGTGGTCGACTTCGGGCCGGGGCCGGGCAAGCGCGGCGGCGAGGTGGTGGCAGCCGGCACGCCGGCCGACGTGGCAGCCAGCGACCGCAGCATCACCGGCGCGTTCCTCGCCGGCCGAGATGCGATCCACGTGCCGGACCAGCGGCGGAAGCCGAACGGCAAGCAGCTCGTGCTGAAAGGCGTCCGCCACAACAACTTGAAGGGCGTGGACGTCGAGATTCCGCTCGGGCTGCTCGTCTGCGTGACGGGCGTATCGGGGAGCGGCAAAAGTTCGCTCGTAGGCGATGTTCTGGAGCCTGAACTGCGGCGGCTCTTGGGCAGTGAGGCGGCGACTCCCGGCGAGTTCGATTCGATCCATGGGGCCGACGCCCTCGACAAGGTGATCGTGATCGACCAGTCACCGATCGGCCGCACGCCGCGGAGCAATCCGGCCACCTACGTGAAGGTGTGGGACGACATCCGCGGTCTGTTCACGATGCTCCCCGACGCGAAGAAGCGGGGCTGGAAGGCCGGCCGGTTCAGCTTCAACGTGGCCGGCGGCCGGTGCGAGGCCTGCGAGGGCAACGGCTCCGTGCGGCTCGACATGGATTTTTTGGCGGATGTGTGGGTGACGTGCGAGGTCTGCGGCGGGGCCCGGTTCGCGAAAGACACGCTCGAGGTTCGCTGGAAAGGAAAGAACGTCGCGGAACTCTTGAACATGGAGGTGGGTGACGCGCGGGAGCTGTTCGCCGACGCCCCCGACATCGCACGCAAGCTCGAGACGCTCTGCGACGTCGGCCTCGACTATCTGCACCTCGGCCAGTCGTCCCCCACGCTCTCCGGCGGCGAGGCCCAGCGGGTGAAGCTCTCCCGCGAGCTTGCGAAGCGGTCGACGGGCAAGACGCTCTACATCCTCGACGAGCCGACGACCGGCCTGCACATGGCCGACGTCCGGCAGTTGCTCACGGTCCTCGAGCGGCTCGTGGAGGCGGGCAACACGGTGCTCGTGGTGGAGCACAATCTCGACGTCGTGAAGCGGGCCGACTGGGTGATCGACCTGGGGCCGGAAGGGGGGGGCGGCGGCGGCCGGATCATCGCTGCGGGCCCCCCCGAGCAGATCGCGAAGACGAAGGGCTCGCACACGGGCAAGGCCCTCGCACCGATGCTGGCCGCGGCGAAGCAGGCCGCGAAGGCAGCGACAGGAAAACCCGCCCGCAAGCCGGCAGTCCGCCGTAAGCGGGTGGCCGATCCGGCGGCAGCGGTGGCCGCGATGCTCGACACGGTCACGAAGCGGTCGATCGATCCCGGCCCGCCGGCGATCACGATCCGTGGCGCGGCACTGCACAACCTCAAACGGGTCGATGCCGACATCCCCCGCGGGGCGATGACGGTCTGCTGCGGGCCGAGCGGCAGCGGCAAGACGTCGCTCGCCTTCGACACGCTCTACGCGGAGGGGCAGCGGCGATACGTGGAGAGCCTGTCGCCGTATGCCCGGCAATTCGTGGGGCAGGTGCCGAAGCCACTCTTCGAAAAGATCGAGGGCCTCTCGCCCGCGGTGGCGATCGAGCAGCGGAGCACCGGCAGCACGCCGCGATCGACCGTCGGCACGCTCACGGAGATGTACGACCACTTCCGTGTGCTCGCGGCGCGGCTTGGCCGGATGCACTGCCCCGACTGCGGCGTCGCCGTCGGGGCGCAGAGCGTCGATCAGACGGTCGAGCGGCTGCTCGAGCATGGCGTCGCCGCCCGGCTGCTCCTACTTGCGCCCACGGAACTGCGGGTCGGCCAGACGCCGGAGGCGTTCTTCGCGGGCTTGCAGGCGGCGGGGCACGTGCGGGTGCGGATCGACGGGAAGACCGTGCGGCTCGACGAGAAGCCCGCGCTCGATCGCAAGCGGAAGAGCCGGATCGAGATCGTGATCGACCGGGTGACGGCCGATGCGAAGGATCGCAGCCGGCTGGCCCAGAGCGTGGAGGCGGCGTTCGATGCCGGCGGCGGCACGATGCTCGTGGCCCGGGCGGTCGACGGCGCCGACGAGCCCGACTGGCCGGTGGAGGTGCACAGCCGCCGGCTCGCCTGCCCGGGCTGTGGCCGCGGCTTCAAGCCGCTCGAGCCGCGGCAGTTCTCGTTCAACAGCCCGCTCGGCTGGTGCCCGAGCTGCGACGGCCTCGGCACCCGCTCGGGGATCGACCGCACGGCGCTCGTCCGCGACGCCTCGCTCTCGCTCGGCGAGGGGGCGCTCGATCTGTGGCCGTCGCTCCAGGGGCCGCCGGGCCGGCAGCTCGGCCGGCTGATGCTCGAGGCGCTCTGCAAGGCAACGGGCCTGCCGCTCGACGTGCCGCTCGCCGATCTCTCGGGCCTCCAGCAGCGGGTGCTCTTCGAAGGCACCGGCGACAGGTGGATCGACGTGCGTTATCCCCAGGCGCAAGCCGGGGGATCGAAATCCGCACCAGATCCCCTCGCTCGCGCTCAGGGCTTATATGGAAGCGACGCGAACCATGCGTCCTCTCCGTATACAAGCCCCCAGGCGCCAGCCGGGGGATCGCCCCGGTCATCCGCTCACACTTCCCACTTCTCTTTTCAATTCAAAGGCCTCGAAGCCGCGTGCGAGGAGGCGGCGCGGCTCGTCGTCGCCCTCCGCAACAAGGTGGACGCCGTGATGGACGAGGTGCCGTGCAGCGAGTGTGGGGGCAGCCGGCTCGCCGACGTGGCGAGCGCGGTCACGCTCTGGGGCAAGCCGCTCGACGTCTGGTGCCGGATGCCGCTCGGCAGGCTGCAGCAGGAGCTGGCCGCGATCCAGCTCGCCGCCGACGAGAAGAAGATCGCGGGCGATCTGCTCCGTGAGCTGAATGCGCGGGTGGCGTTCCTCGTGGACGTGGGCCTCGACTATCTCGACATGGCCCGACCGGCGGGCAGCCTGTCAGGGGGTGAGCTGCAGCGGATTCGCCTCGCCGCACAGGTCGGCAGCGGCCTCACGGGCGTGCTCTACGTGCTCGACGAGCCCACGATCGGCCTGCATCCGCGCGATACGCATCGCCTGATCACGGCCCTCGGCAAGCTCCGCGACCTCGGCAACACGGTGGTCGTGGTCGAGCACGATCGCGATGTCGTGGCCGCAGCCGACGAGACGCTCGACTTCGGACCCGGCAGCGGCCGTGAGGGGGGCACGATCGTGGCCCATGCGCCGCCCGCAAAGCTGGCCACCCTCAAGCAAAGCGTCACGGGGCCCTACCTCGTGAAGAAAAAGGCCTGCGACGCCGTGCTCGCGCGGAAACGCGACGGCGGCCGGCGTGAGCCGGCCGGCTGGCTGGAGGTCCGCGGCGTCCGGCACCGCACGCTGCGGGGCGTCGACGTGAAGTTTCCGCTGGGCGTGCTCACGGCCGTGACCGGCCCGAGCGGCTCAGGCAAGACGTCGCTCGTTCTGGAAGTGCTCTGGCGGGCCGTAGCGCGACGCCTGCATGCGGCCCGGGAGCAGCCGGGACAGCACGACGCCATCAAGGGGCTCGACGCGATCGACCGGGTGATCCTCGTCGATCAGGATGCGATCGGTTCGACGCCGGGCTCGACGCCTGCCACCTACACGGGCGTGTTCGACCACATCCGGCAATTGTTCGCGAAGGTGCCGGAGTCGCGAACCCGCGGGTTCACGCCGCGGACATTCAGCTTCAACGTGCCGGGGGGCCGGTGCGAGGCCTGCGAGGGTCTCGGCCAGCGGCGGGTGGAGATGCACTTCCTGCCCGACGTGTGGGTGGAGTGCGAGGCCTGCAAGGGGCGGCGGTATGCGAGCGAGACGCTGCATGCGAAGTGGCACGGCAAGAGCATCGCGGACGTGCTGGAGATGAGCGTGGCCGACGCGGCTGCCTTCTTCGAGACGGCGTCGCACATCGCGCGGATCCTCAACACACTCGTGGACGTGGGCCTCGGCTACATCACGCTCGGCCAGCCCGCGCCGCAGCTTTCGGGCGGCGAGGCGCAGCGGGTGAAGCTCTCACGGGAATTGGCGAAGCCGGGCACGGGCCAGACGCTCTACATTCTCGACGAGCCGACGACGGGCCTGCACTTCGCCGACATCGAGAAACTGTTGCACGTGATGGAGCGACTCGTGGACGCCGGCAACACGGTGCTGGTGGTGGAACACAACCTGGAGGTGATCAGTGCCGCCGACTGGGTGCTCGACATGGGCCCGGAGGCGGGCGCCGGCGGCGGCCGCGTGGTGGCAGAGGGCCCTCCGGAAGACATCGTGATCCACGCCCGGCAGGAGCGCAAAGCCGCTGCCGCCAAGCCCGCGGCGACTACCGACATGCTCCGCAGCCACACCGGCGAGGCCCTCGATACATTCGGGCTTTTGAACCAGACGTCCCGGCATCAGCCCCGCAGATAAACAAATCCCAGCTGTTTCAGAGACGAAACTTTTCGTTCCACAAGATCCGCACAGCTTCCCGATCGGCTGCCTCCAGTCGTCCGATACGCGCCCGCAGCAATGTCTTTTCGATCGTCACAAGCCGCGTCAGACGAATTGTTGATGGCTTGTCCAAGCCAGCGATTTGCCATCCTTCCGGCGTATAGTCGAGAAATCCAAAATGCGGCGTGGACGTTATCCGACACACAAGGCAATCCGCCTCGAGATCACGGATCACGAGCACTGGTCTCGCTTTCGAGCCTCGCCCCGACGTGAATGGGAAACGACATACCCACGTCTCGCCGAATTCAAGGCTTTGATATTCAGAGGTAGCGGTCATACGAGGCGTCTGCTTCCGTGTCACCAACCAAAAACTGCTCGTAAGCCGCCTGCTGCCACGCCTTATCTTCCGCGTCGCCGTTGACGACAACGACAACCGTGGCCGTGCCATGATCTGGCAGCTTTGCGGCGATTTCGGTGGGGATGCGCAGGATCCGCTCGCTACTGAGCGTTGCCTGAAATTCAATCGGTTGCATCGATAAGGCTCCGTCGAGGCCAAAGGCTATCGGTCTTTGTAAGTGTAGATGGTTGAGGACGCATCTAGCGGCAGCAGGTTGCCAAGTGAGCCGTTAAAAGCATCAAACGCCAGCGGCTTGTCTGACTCCACGATGCCGTGGTCGGCGTAGCCGCCATTGGCCGGCCGCGAAAACCGATGCGTTCGCCGCGTCGTTGTCTCGACTATCCACACTTCGGGGATGCCGTGCGCCGCATAAAGCGGAACCTTCACCGCCAGGTCGTGCTCGAGGCTCGAATCGGCCACCTCAACGATCAGCCGCACGTCGGCAGCCGTGGGTGTATCGCCAGCATAAAAGTCGTCCCGCGGCGCGAGGAGGGCGATATCGGGCTGTGGCTCGCTCATCGTGCCGAGCCGAATCGGATTTTGAGTCCAGATCACGAAGCGGCGGCCACATGATTCATGAAACGCCGTCGTGAGCCTCGCGACGAGGGCGGCATGCAGCCTGCCGATCGGAGACATGTCGAACACCTCTCCATCGATGAGTTCGGCCCGCGCATCGGCCGGGAGGATGCCCACCTCGCCCATCCGGTGAAAATCATCCACCGTGAGCCGATGACGATGCGGCGCGACGGGCACGTGCGGCAGGTGAACGGCAGCGGTCGCCATGATGATTGAGCGGGTCGGAAAATGTCTGCTCTGCGCCGGCAGTGGCGCGCCAGCTTCGTGCGGCGACAGCCGCCGCACTGACGCATATATTATACGGGCGTACACTCCTTGTCAACCACCTGCTGCGCCCGTCAGGTTTTCGCCCGATGATTTTTCGCTACTACGTCGATGCAGACTCCGGCCTGCCGCACATCTATAATCACGGAGTGGACGAAGACGATGTCGAGTTCGTGGTGCGGCATGCCGGCGAGGATCGCCCAGGGCGAAACGGATCATCGAAATGGCTGACGGGATTGAATCAAGGTTTCCGCCGGGCTGGGATGAGCGCCGCGTGCGGCAGCTGATCGCCGAATACGACTCGCTCACCGACGAGGAGTGGATTGCCGAAGATGAGGCCTCGGCGAGTGACGCGACGCAGGCCACGATCACGGTGCCAGCCGATCTTCTGCCGGAAATCCGACGTCTGATAGCCGCACATCGCTCCACTTGAACCACCGCCCTCGCCGCACTGGGGCCCCGCTGCGGCGATTACCACCGCGCCTCGAGGCCGGTCGTCACGCCGTGGAGGAGCACACTCCCGCGGGTATTAACCGTCCCCGTGCTCTCGGCGAGATCCGAGGCCGCGAACTGCTGGGGCGCCGTGGCCACGCCGCTGAGCCAAAACACGCTGTAGCCCGCCCGCCAGGCGAGCCAGCGGGTGATGCTCACGCTCGCGTTCACGCCCACCTCGCCCATGAACGAGACGGCGTCTTTGGTCGCGCTCACGGCCCCCGCCGGCTCAACAGCGCCATCGGGATAGATGAAGTTCGCCGATGACCGCTGATACGCGGCATGGTTGTAGAACACACCCGCCTTGGCGATGCCGTCCACCCGCACGAGGCCCTCGGTGTTCCACAGCCGCATGTCGGCGCCCACCTGTCCGCCGTAGAGATTATTGCCCGTGCGAGCATCGAGATTTCCCGATCCAAAGGGGTCGGGATTGAAGTAGTCGTAATCAACGCTCAACCGATCGTCCCATTCCACCCAGCGAAAGCCTGCCAGCCAGGTGATCGATCCGCCGCTCCAGGTGCGGCCATTGAGCTCCGCACTCCGAAACACGCTCCACGTCGAAGCTGTGGCCGTGGAGATGTCACCAAATGTCGGCAGGTTGCCGAGGTTTTCGATTTGATACGACTCTCCGGTATCTGCGAGGCGGGCGTCTCCGCTGAACGTGCCCACGTTCAAATAGTTGCCTTCGATCGCGTGACAGTCGCCGAGCCGGCGAATGATCCCCACTCGCGGCCCCGTGGCAGCGGTTGGGTTCACGTCATTGGCATCGAGCACGACCGAGCCGAAGGAGTCGGTAAAGAGCGGCAGGCTCGGCACGTTGCCCCGCCACAGCCAGAGTGCGTCCACCTGTCCGATCCACACGGCGCTCCGGTGGTTCGTGAGTGCCGAGGTGTTCCCCCATGCGGCCGCCGGGGCCGGCTGAAACGAGTCGACCGGCGGTTGGACTCCCAGTGGCATGCTGCCTTCGTCGGTCACCACGATCCCCTCGTCCTGCCCAAAACTGGTCAGGGCCGTGCAGGCCACGACTACCGCGAGCAGGCTCCGTGCGGCTTGGCCGCGTGGGCAAACACCCTTCATATGGTCAACTCCTCCGAGAATGCCGGTCGCGACCAGGAATCGGCGACGCGTGGTAGGGGTCGTGACTGTCGTCCGCGAGATACCGGTCAGGCAGCAATCGCAAGCTGGAAAAACTGCGGATTTTGGGCAACAAGGCGGCCTGGCCCAGCCGAAGCCCCTCTTCAATGGGGCCGACTGACGCTGAATTCCTCCAGCAACCCCTTGAAAACAGCACTTTTTTCCGCGCGCCCATTCTTTGACCCGGTCGCCAACTCCGGCTAGCCTGCGAACTCCCCCTCTGGGGTATCTGCTCCCTTCTTTGGTAATCGCTCTTTCGGCGTGTTCCTACCTGCCGATAAGGGTCTTCCAGTGAGGGGACTGGTTCCTGCCGTTCTCCGCTTGTTCATCAGGTCACCGAGCCCACGAAGGACTCCACGATGAGGTTACTCTCGTTCGCCCGCCGGTTCCTCTCCTTTGGCTGGCTTCGCTCCCGTCGCTCTGCGCTGCCGTTCTCGTTCCGCAGCATGGGCATCGCGCGGCGGTCGAGAGGCGGCCGCACGCTCATGACCGCAGCCGCCGAGCACGCATCCCACCGCAGCCGCACCGGCCGCACGCTGCCGAGCCGTGCGAGCGATCATGGCTCGCGCAGTGCGGGAACTCGCGGCCGCAGCCAGGCGCGGAAGAGCCGCTGGTCATGGGCCCGGCGCGGCCGCCTTCACCAAGGGGAAGCCCTCGAGCCGCGGGCGATGCTCGCGCTGACTGACCTGCCCCCATGAATGGAACCAGTGTCTATCACCAGGGTAGACCTGCCAAGGGATCGCCCCTGTCCGCTTGGTGAGGCGTAGCCGAACC
>CAMDDA010000031.1 GCA_945890755.1 Candidatus Kuenenia stuttgartensis | reverse complement strand
CTGTCGGGGGCACGTGCTCGCCGCCGGCGGATCGTGCGAGTTCACTTCTCGATCGGGATAGGGGGCTTTTCTTTCCGCACGATGCACCGGCGGCTGCGCGCGACCCCCGACCGGCTCCGTTTTGCGTTTTGCGTCACGACAGCGAAGCGAACAGGGCGCCCGCGGCGTCTTTGGTGGAGACGAGCGGGGGCTCGGTGAGGCCCCAGTCGATGGCGAGGTCGGGGTCGTCCCAGCGGATGCAACGCTCGTGTTCCGGGAACCAGTAGTCGGTGGTCTTGTAGAGGAAGTCGGCCGATTCGCTGCGTACGACGAAGCCGTGGGCGAGGCCAGGCGGCACCCAGAGCTGCCGCTGGTTCTCGGCCGACAGCTCCACGCCCACCCAGCGGCCGAACGTCGGCGACTCACGGCGGATGTCGACCGCCACGTCGAACACGCTGCCCGCCACCACCCGCACGAGCTTTCCCTGCGGCCGCTCCACCTGGTAGTGCAGGCCGCGAAGCACATTGCGGCCGCTGCGGCTGTGGTTGTCCTGCACGAACGCCACGGAACGGCCGACCGCCTCGTCGAACACCCGCTGATTGAAGCTCTCGAAGAAGAAGCCGCGGGCATCGCCGAAGACCTTGGGGGCCAGGATCAGCACGCCGTCGATGTCGGTCGTGGTGACGATCACGAAAACACGCTGTCCTGCATGAGGGCGAGCAGGTATTCCCCGTAGCCGCTCTTGCGGAAGGGCTCGGCGAGGGCGGCCAGGCGGGCGGCATCGATCCAGCCGTTTCGCCAGGCGATCTCCTCGGGGCAGCAGATCTTGAGGCCCTGCCGTTTTTCGAGCGACTGGATGAACTGCCCCGCCTCGATGAGGCTGTCATGCGTGCCGGTGTCGAGCCAGGCGTCGCCGCGGCCGAGGAGTTCCACCGTCAGCTCGCCGCGTTCGAGGTAGGTGCGGTTGACGTCGGTGATCTCGAGCTCGCCGCGGTGCGACGGCTTCACGGTGCGGGCGATGTCGACCACCTGCTCGTCGTAGAAGTAGAGCCCCGTGACGGCGTAACGGCTCCGCGGTGCCTGCGGCTTTTCTTCGATGCTCTTCGCCCGCCCCTCACGATCGAACTCGACCACGCCGTACCGCTCCGGGTCGGCGACGGGATAGGCGAACACGCTCGCCCCGCGGGTGCGGGCCCGCGCCGCCGCGAGCCGCTCCACGAGACCGTGGCCGTAGAAGATGTTGTCGCCGAGCACGAGCACCGACGGCCGGCCAGCGACGAAGTCGGCCCCGATGATGAATGCCTGGGCCAAGCCCTCCGGCTTCGGCTGCACCGCGTAGGAGAGGCTCATGCCCCACTGGCTGCCGTCGCCAAGGAGGCCGTTGAACCGCGGCGTGTCCTGCGGCGTCGAGATGACGAGGATCTCCCGTACGCCCGCCAGCATGAGCACGCTGAGCGGGTAGTAGATCATCGGCTTGTCGTACACCGGCAGCAGCTGCTTCGACACGGCGAGCGTGGCGGGATGCAGCCGCGTGCCGGAGCCGCCGGCGAGAATGATGCCCCTTCGGGCCGCGGATTCATGCGACATGAACAGGCTCCCTCAGTGAACTGCTCAGACGGCCATCGCCTTCTTGAGGTTGGCGTCGATTGCCGCGAGGAACGCTTCCGTCGTGAGGTGCGGCTGGCTCGGGCCGACGAGGATCGCGAGATCCTTCGTCATCTTGCCCTGCTCCACCGTCTCGACGCAGACCCGCTCGAGCGTCTCCGCGAACCGGGTCACCTCCGGTGTGCCGTCGAGCTTGCCGCGATGGGCGAGGCCGCGGGTCCAGGCGAAGATCGACGCGATCGGGTTGGTGCTCGTCGGCTTGCCCTGCTGGTGCTGCCGGTAATGCCGCGTCACCGTGCCGTGGGCCGCCTCAGCCTCCACCGTCTGGCCGTCGGGCGTCATCAGCACGCTCGTCATCAGGCCGAGTGAGCCGAAGCCCTGGGCCACGATGTCGCTCTGTACGTCGCCGTCGTAGTTCTTGCAGGCCCAGACGTAGCCCCCCTCCCACTTGAGGGCGCTGGCCACCATGTCGTCGATCAGGCGGTGCTCGTAGGTGATGCCCTTCGCCGTGAACTCCGCCTTGAACTCGGCGTCGAAGATCTCCTGGAAGATGTCCTTGAACCGGCCGTCGTAGGCCTTGAGGATCGTGTTCTTCGTGGAGAGATAGACCGGGTAGTTTCTCGCCAGGCCGTAGCGGAAGCTCGCCCGGGCGAAGTCACGGATCGAGTCGTCGAGGTTGTACATCGCCAGCGCCACGCCGGGGCCGGGGAACTCGAAGACCTTGAACTCCATCGGCTTCGAGCCGTCGGCAGGGGTGAACGTGAGCGTGAGCGTGCCCTTGCCCGGGATCCGCGTGTCGGTCGCCCGATACTGATCACCGAACGCGTGGCGGCCGACGACGATCGGCTTCGTCCAGCCGGGCACGAGCCGCGGGATGTTCTTGATGATGATCGGCTCGCGGAAGATCACGCCGCCGAGGATGTTGCGAATCGTGCCGTTGGGACTCTTCCACATCTGCTTGAGCCCGAACTCCTGCACCCGCGCCTCGTCGGGCGTGATCGTGGCGCATTTCACCCCCACGCCGAACTCCTTGATCGCGTTGGCCGCGTCGACCGTCACCTGGTCGCCGGTCGCGTCGCGGTTCTGGATCGAAAGGTCGTAGTAGCGGATGTCGAGGTCGAGGTAGGGCAGGATCAGCTTGTCCTTGATGAACTGCCAGATGATCCGCGTCATCTCGTCGCCGTCGAGATCCACGACCGGTCCCTTGACGGTGATCCTGCCTGCCATGTGCTGCGCTCCTGGGTGTGGCGATCGTGCGACCGTCGCCGCATTATCCGGCGAACAGCGGCTGCGTCCAGCCGCCGAACGGCGGCACGGCTCGTTAGGCGGCGTAGCCCAGGCTGCGAAAGTCGGCCTCGTAGAGGGCGTGGATCGTCCGCCTGAGTTGCGGCGAGAGGCGGTGCACGGCCGCGCCGGATCGGGTCACGTTGCAGGCCGGGATGCTCGCGAGATCACCGACGTCGACGAACACCCCCCGCAGGCCCTCGGCCAGGCTCTCCATCCGCACGAGCGTTGCGTAGGGCACTTGGCCGAGCCGGATCACGTTCGACTGCAGGTCGAAGTGCTTGTCAAACGAGGTGCCATGCCGCCGGAGACCTTCCACGAACTCACCGAACGGGATGGTCCGCGTCAACGTTTCCGTGACGATGCGGTGCGGACTGCCGGCGTCCTCGGCGCGGCGCCCGGACATCATCTGCCGCAGCTTCGCGCGGGCGAAGGCCAGGCGACGAAAGCGCTTCGCATACCGACGAATCTGCTGGCCGTAGCCGGAGAGGCAGCGGCCATACGGGTCACGAACGACCGTGAAGAAGTGGTAGCCGCGGTGCCTCCGCACGAACGCATCGAGCGCGTCGTCGGGGATCTCCACCGCCTCGAGCCCTGCCGCCCGCCGGGCCTCCGCAAACGGCTCCCGCCAGATGCCGTAGTGCGGCTCCACGTCGGCGTGGATGCCGCTCACCTCGAGAAAGAGCTTATGCATCGTCGTCGACGCACACTTCGGCAGTTCGGCGTACACGAGCTGCCGTGGATGATGGACGATGAATCTCGCGTGCATGAACGTCTCCTCACGCCGCCTGCATCATCCGCGGCACCGCGGCCTGCCCACGGCCGTCGCTGAACGCGTAGCCGAAGCGGGCGATATCGTCGGCATAGAGCCGCTCGACGATGCGCAGCGAAGCGGCGTCGTAAAGTTCGCCCAGCTTCGGGCCGGCCGCGTGGTTGGTGCGGGGCAACTGCCGGCGGGGTATGCCGGCCAGGTCGCAGGCGGCATCGAAATCCTGCTGGAGGTGCTCGAAGCGGCCGATGAAATCGACGAGGCAGCGGCCGTCATCGTCGAAGAGACTCGCCTGTGGCACCGTCCCTCTCTCGAGATCGAATCGCCGCAGCCAGTCACCGAATCCGGTGCCGCGCGGATCACCGGAATGGAGCCTGTGATAGAGCGAGGCCATCTGCTCCCATGGGTTCCGCACGAACGCGAACCGGAAGTAGCGGGTGAACTCACGGGGGTAGCTGGCCCTGATTTCGGCGGCCGTCGCATGAATGCGATGCCCGCGCCGATCGCGCTTGTACCACGACCGGCCGCGGTGGAGCCTGTTGTCCCACATGTCGGTCCGGCGGAACCACCGATCGAAGAGCACGATTCCGCCGAGCGCCGATTCGATCGAGTTGCCGGCCGTGCGGCGCAGATGGACGAACACGATCCGTTGGCGATGGCAGATCATATCTCGTCCGCTGGCCAGCACTCCCGCGCCGCAACCCCCGGTCCCCGGCATGCACATCGGCACGTCCGGAGCGCAACCTTGACGAAAAAAACGGTCGTGCCGCCCCGGCCCCCGCCGGCGGTCCGTGCACCGGGGTGGTCACGCCGAACGACCGGTCACGACGCCGACCAGCGTGTCGGCCGCAGCATCGACCTGCGCGAGTTCGATCCATTCGTCGGCGGTGTGCGCCTGCTCGATCGAGCCCGGCCCGAACACCACCGCAGGCACGCCCGCCGCCGCATAGATGCTGGCATTGGTGCCGTAACGGGCCGCCGTGCGATGGCCTGGATGACCCAACGCCCGGGCATACGACTCGAGCCGATCGAACCAGGGCTTCGCCCCGACCGAGCGACTGTCGTCGGGCAGCCCGGCGCTCTCGAGGAAGGGTGGTTCGTGCTCGACGTGCGCCTCGTCACAGGCGGCCGCGACCCGCGCGATCACCTCGTCCCGTGCCGTCTGCGGCGACTCACCCGGTATCAGCCGGCGTTCGATCTCCAGCACGGTGAGTTCCGGCACGAGATTCACGCCGCTGCCGCCGCGGACCGTGCCGAGGTTGAGCGTCGGCGGTCCGCAGGGATGGTTCGGATGCCGCGCGAGCAACTCGGTGGCGAGCGACTCGAGGGCGATGATCACCCGGCCCGCGCGGTAGATCGCATTGTCCCCGCGCTCGGGAAACGCGCTGTGGCAGGCACGGCCGCGAATCCGCACCCGCCAGCGGACGGCGCCTTTGTGCTGCGCGACGAGATCGAGCCCCGTGGGCTCGGCCACGATCGCAGCCGTCGGCCGAACGGACACGAGCCCCCGCGCGGCGGCATCGGACGCCACGGGTGCGTCGCTCCACAGCCGTGCCAGGGCCTTGGCACCGGTGAACCCGAACTCCTCGTTCACCGTCGCTGCAAATACGACCGTCGCCTCTCGCGGCCCCTCGAACGCCGCGAGCCGGTCGAGCGCCACGAGCATCGCAGCCATGCCCCCCTTCACGTCGCAGGCGCCGCGGCCATAGAGGCGGCCGTCTCGCACGAGCGGCGCGAAGGGCTCGATCGTCATCCCCTCGGCGGGCACCGTATCTTGATGGGCGTCCCAGAGGAGCACGGGTGCTCCAGGGACGGTGGCCTCCAGCCGCGCGATCACGTTGTCGCGGCCGGGGGCCACCGGCTGCCGTGCCCAGGGCAGGCCTGCGGCGGTGAACCGTTGCACGAGATACTCGCCGACCCGCGCCTCGAGGTACTCGGGCCCCGAAACATCGCGGCCCATCGGGTTGACGCTGGGCCGCCTGACGAGGTCGGCAAGCGTGGCGGCATGGCTGGACATGCCGTCCACACTACCAGACGACCGCCCCGGGCCGCCGGGGTACCGCGTTTTCTGCGGGCTGCGTCGCGTGGTACGATTCAGCCGTGAAATCCTTCCGCATTTCCCGCGGCCGAGGCCCGCTTCTTATGCCCCGATTCCAGCACAGCGCATGCGGCTTTTTCGCCCTGATCGCGGTTCAGTTCGGCCTGGTGACAGGCTGCCTGGCGGCCGCTGAACCGGCCGGCAGGGAGGTCGACGCCGCCGCCATCCGCGCGGCTGCGAAGATGTATGTGGATGCGCTTCAGCGGGGTGAAGCGAAGACGCTCATCGATCTGTGGACGACCGACGGCGATATCATCGACGATGCCGGACAGGTGCTGCGGGGGCGGGAGACCGTCGCCGCGACGACGGCCGGTGAGCCGGCGGGCCCGCGGCCGGAATTCCGGATCACCGAAACCAACCTCCGGTTCGTGACCGCCGATGTCGCGATCGAGGACGGCCAGGTGGAGGTGACCCTGCCCGGCGGTGGAACGCCGCTGGAGGGGCGCTTCTCGGCCACGTGGGTCCGCGAGGCTGGCACCTGGAAACTCGCGGCCCTCCGCGAGGCTCGCGACCCCGAGCCGTCGGGCCCCGAAACGCTCCGCCAGCTTGACTGGATGGTGGGCGAGTGGAAGGCGATCGACGAGACGGCTCATGGTGCCGAGGCGGCTGACGCGAAGCCCGCAGTCGAACTGACGATGAGCGTCCGCTGGAACGACGCACACACTTTCCTGGTGCGCGAGATGAGGATTCGGCCCGCACACGCGGGCCCGGAGAAGCGAAGCGGGCTCGAAATCTCACAGCGGATCGGCTGGGATCCGCTCGCCCGTCGGATTCGCTCATGGGCATTCGGCTCCGACGGCAGTCATAGCGAGGCGACGTGGCTGCGGGACGGCGGCTCGTGGGTGGCCCGCACCGCGTCGGTGCAGCCCGACGGCAGCCAGACCTCCGCAATCAACGTCTACACGTTCGACGGCACGGATCGCTGCACCATGCGGTCGCTCCACACGCACGTGGGGGGCGAGCACATGCCCCCCGTCGCACTCACGCTGGTCCGCGTTGCGGAGGGCACGAAATGATGATCTCGCACGGACGACTCGGTTCCATCGCCGCCCGGTGTTCAGCCGCTGCCTGGTGCGTGATCCTCGCGCTGCCAGCACCCGCGTTCATCCATGCGGCAGAGCCGGCGGCAACGAAGCCGGCGGCCGATTCGACCGATACGAAGGCCCGCGCGGCCCAGACGGCGGATGCCGACGACGCCGACGATCTCGCCCGCAAGACCGAGATCATGAACAGTGCCGAGTGGCGGCGGGCCATCTTCGAACTCGGCGAGTGGCTCTCGTCGACGAAGATCTACACGCCCGAGCAGGTGCGGCGGATCAAGGTCGATTTCAACCGGCGGGTCGCCGCCATGTCGTCGTTCGAGCTCGAATACCTGCTCGAAGATCTGGAAAAGAAGTTCAAGGTGCTGGACACGCCCGAGGCCCAGGACGTGCGGGCCTGGGTGGGACAGTACCTCTCGGCCATGTCGGACGAGCGGCGGGCCCAGGAACTCAAGGACGTGCCGAACGTGGTGACGATGTCGGCCGGTCAACTCCAGATGGAGATCAAGACGATCGAGGAGAAGCGGACGTCGCTGCGGCAGCGACAGGCCGATTTCGAGCAGGGCCGGAATCTGCTGGTGCAACGGGCCGACGAGGCCCGACGGGAGACCGCAGCCGCCTCGGCCGCAGGCCTGGCCGAAGCCCGGGCCTCGTTCTCTCCCTATCGCAATCAAGGCTCGGGCAAGACGCCGTTCTCCGACGTCCGCACCGGCGCCGATGCCGGCATCTTCGGTGGCATGGGCTTTGGATTCGGCTTTGGCATGGGCATCTGGTAAGTCGTGACGATGCCCACTCCGCCGCGCATCGCGCCGCTCGCTGACGGAGTTGCGCGGCCGCGATTCTCGGTGATGCTGCCGACGTACCGGCCGACGGACACGCTCGCGGTCGCCCTCGCATCCGTGCTCGCGCAGGCGCCATCTGCCGCCGAGATGCAGATTGCTGTCGTGGACGACGGCTCGCCGGACGGGGCCGTGGAGCCCGTCGTGCGGTCGGTCGATCGTGACGGCCGCGTGGAGATCATCCGGCACGGCGAGCGGCTCGGCCTGGCCGGCAACTGGAATCGTGCGATCGACCTGGCCCGGGGTCACATCGTCCATCTGCTGCATCAAGACGACTACGTGCTCCCGGGCTTCTATGCCCGCCTCGATCGCGGGCTGCAGCGCAGGCCGGACACGGGCATGGCCTTCTGCCGTACGCGACTCGTCGATGGCGCCGACCGGTTTCTGAAAAACAGCTCTCGGCTCGCCTGGTTCGCAGGCTCGCTTCGCGGCTGGCTGCCGGTGATCGCGGAACGCCAGCGACTGCAGACGCCGGCAGTGGTCGTGCCCCGCGCGACCTACGAGCAGCTCGGCGGCTATCGCGACGACCTCTGCCAGGCTCTCGACTGGGAGATGTGGGTGCGGATCGCCGCCCGACGCCACGTATGGTACGAGCCACGGGTGCTGGCCGCCTACCGCCGCCACGAGGCCAACGAATCCGCGCGGCTGCTCGCGAAAGGCGACGTCTGGCCCGACGTCATCCGCACGATCGGCATCAACGCCGAATCACTTCCGGAGCCGCTGCGGCAACGCCTCACGGCCGCGAGCGTTCGCTGGCACGCCGCATCGGCACTTCGCAGTGCGGAGCGGCGTCTCGAGGCGGGCGACGCGGCAGGGGCCCGGGCCACGCTCGAGCACGCGGCGATACTCGTGGGCATGGCGGCAGGCGACCCCCGGGCTGACCGAGTCCGGAATCGCTGGCAGGTGGTTGCCGACCGAGCGAAAACGTCCTGACTCGTCGGGTCCGGTCGGCGACGTTATAAATATGCCGGTCGTGACGATTGGCCGGCGGCTGCGGTCAGCCCCGGCTTTTTTTGGGCCCGACTTCGTGACGAATTTCACGAAGTCGGTTCCTACGGCCGATTTTTGCAGTTCTGCCCCAACTCCGGTCCCAGACTCGCCTGCCGCCAGCCCCCGCCATGGACGCCATCCTCCCGGTCCTGCTGTTCGTCGCGATCGCGGCCGCCGTTTCGGTCGGGCTGGTGGTTTTCGCGCAGCTCGTCGGCCCCAAGCGATCCGGGGCCGTGAAGGAGATGCCCTACGAGAGCGGCATGGATCCGATCCACGATACCCGCCGGCGATTCGACGTCCGGTTTCATCTCGTGGCGATCACGTTTCTCGTATTCGACGTCGAACTCTTGTTTCTCTATCCGTGGGCCGTCGCCAGCCGGTCGCAGGCCGGCGTCGATGCGGCCGTGGCCGGTGGCCTGGTTTCGTCCCGCGGGCTCGTGTTCGCCGGTGCGATGCTGTTCATCACATTGGTGATCGTGGGCTTCGCGTATGACTGGCGCAAGGGGGTGTTCCGATGGCGGTAAACGGTTCTTCGAAGCTCGAACTGCCCGAGAACGTGTTCGTCAGCAAACTCGACGAACTGGCCAGCTGGTGCCGCAAGAACAGTCTTTGGCCGATGCCCTTCGCCACGGCCTGCTGCGGCATCGAACTGATGGCCACGGGGGCGAGCAAGCACGACCTCGCCCGGTTCGGCGCCGAGGTGTTCCGGTTCAGCCCGCGGCAGTGCGATCTCATGATCGTTGCCGGTCGGGTGGTGATGAAGATGCTGCCGGTGCTCCAGCGGATCTGGCAGCAGATGCACGAGCCCAAGTGGTGCATCTCGATGGGTGCCTGCGCGAGCACCGGCGGCGTGTTCGACACCTACGCCGTCGTGCAGGGCATCGACCGGTTCATCCCGGTCGACATGTACGTGCCCGGCTGCCCACCGCGACCCGAGCAGCTCATCCAGGCGATCATCGACCTGCAAGACAAAATCCAGCGGGAAGGCACGATCACCGGTCGCGAGTTCGACACGGCCGGCCGGCAGGCCCGCAAGCGGGCCTTGGTGGAGATCACGTCGCCGCTCTCGATCGACGCCTCTCGCAATCCCGTGCTCCAGCGGGAACTGGCTGCGGCCGCAGAGGCGATCGGCCCCCGCACCTAAACCACGTCCACGACTCACGTTCCCGGCTTCCAGCCCTCGATCCCCTACCCAATTCCTTCATGCCGCATCCTTGCCCCGCAGTCGATGACGTGGTCGCCGAGCTTGTCGCCCGCTTCGGGCCGCTCGAGACGTCTGTTTTCCGCGGGCAGACGCGGGTCGAACTGCGGCCGGCGGACACCTCCGACGCCCTCAGGCTCCTCAAGGACCGTGGCTTCGACCTGCTGGTCGATGTCACGTGCGTTGACTACCTCGAATACAAGGGGGCGAAGCACCGCTACGGGCTCGTGTACCTCCTTGCCAACACCGTCACCAATCAGCGGCTCACCGTCAGGGCCTATCTCGACGATCCGGATCCCTCTATTCGCAGCGTCGTACCGCTCTGGGAGGGCGCGAACTGGCTCGAGCGTGAAGTCTGGGATCTCTTTGGCATCCGCTTCGAAGGCCACCCTGACCTCCGCCGGCTCGTGATGCCCGAGGAGTTCACCGCCCATCCGCTCCGGAAGGACTACCCGCTTCAGGGCCGCGGCGAACGCCACAACTTCCCCGTCATCACCCGGGACCACAGCTAGCCCATGTCGATCGCCCCTGCTGAATACGACGTCACGAACCGCGCATCCGAGGAGGGCGCGCGGAGCGAGGACTATCTCTGGACGCTCAACTTCGGCCCGCAGCACCCCGCCACCCACACGACGCTCCGGCTCGTGCTCAAGCTCGAAGGAGAGCGGGTGGTCGATGCGATGCCGGAGATGGGCTACCTGCACTCGGGCTTCGAGAAGATCGGCGAGCACCTCACGTTCAACCAATACGTGACGGTGACCGACCGGATGAACTACATCTCGCCGATCGCCAACAACGTGGCCTGGCACCACGCCGTCGAGGCCCTGCTCGGCATCGATCTCACGCCCCGCTGCCGGTATGTCCGCACGATCGTGGCCGAACTGGCCCGGATCAGCGACCACCTGCTCTCCAACGGCGCGGTGGGGCTCGACACGGGCGCGTTCACCTTCTTCCTCTACGCCTTCTACCAGCGCGAGGTGATCTACGACATCTTCGAGACGCTCTGCGGGGCGCGGTTCACCAACTCCTACACCCGCGTCGGTGGCGTGTCGCAGGACTTCACGCCACTGGTGATCGAGAAGATCCGGGCGTTTCTCAAGACCTTCCCGAAGACGCTCGACGACATGGAGCGGCTGTTGACGCGGAACCGCATCTTCGTCGATCGCACGAAGGGCGTGGGCGTGCTCACCAAGGAAGAAGCGATCAATCGCAGCGCCACCGGCCCCGTGGCCCGGGCCAGCGGCGTGACTCGCGACCTCCGCAAGGACGAGCCCTACCTCGCCTACGCCGACCTCGACTTCAAGGTGGCCTGCGCGAGCGCGGGCGACTGCTACGCCCGCTATCTCGTGCGGATGCAGGAGATGCGGGAGAGCCTGAAGATCGTCGCCCAGGCTCTCGAAAACCTGCCCAGCGGCCCGGTGAACGTGGGCATCGACCAGCGGATGGCCCTGCCGACGAAGCAGCAGGTCTATTCGTCGATCGAGGGCACGATCTCCCACTTCGAGTTGTCGATGGCCAATCGCGGCTTCGAGGTGCCGTTCGAGGAGTCGTATGCCGCGATCGAGGCGCCGAACGGCGAACTCGGCTTCTATATCGTCGGCGACGGTGACGACACGGCCTATCGGGCCCGCTGCCGCCCCCCCTCCGTGTTGCACTTCGCGCTGTTTCCGTTCCTGATCCGCGGCCACACCCTCTCCGACGTGGTGGCCGTGCTCGGCAGCCTCAACATCATCGCCGCGGAGCTCGACCGATGATCGCCCCCAAGCGCGTGCTCACCGACGAGATGGTGGCGAAGATCGAGGCGCTCGCGCCGCGGTATCCGAATCGCCGCGCCCTCACGCTGCCCGCCCTCCACATCGTGAACGCCGAACTGCGGCACGTGCCGATGGAGGCGGTGGTCGAGATCGCCCAGGTGCTTGGACTCGCGCCGGCCGAGGTGCAGGACACCCTCACCTTCTATCAGTTCTTCCATCAGGAGAAGCCGCACGGCGCGGTGCGGGCCTTCGTCTGCCGCTCGGTGTCGTGCGCCCTCCGCGGTGGCGATCATCTGCTCGAGCATCTCTGCCGGGCCAACGGCATCCCGCCCTACGGCACGACGGCCGACGGCAGCCTGACGATCGAGCCGGCCGAGTGCCTCGGGGCCTGCGACTTCGCCCCCTGCATCCTCGCCAACGACGATCTCCTCAAGAACATGACACCCGAGGCCGCCGAGGCCGAACTCAAGAAGCCCCGCGCGAGGGCCACCTGACATGACGCCGTTCAAGCCCGTCCTGCTCGAAGCCGTCGGCGTGCCCGATGGCCACTCCATCGCGAGCTACAAGAGCCGCGGCGGCTACGCCCCGCTGGAGAAGGCACTCGCGGAAAAGCAGCCGGTGGACGTGGTCGAGATGGTGAAGTCGTCGGGCCTCCGTGGCCGCGGCGGCGCCGGCTTCTCGACCGGCCTCAAGTGGACGTTCCTCCCGAAGGATCATCCCGGGCCGATCTACCTCTGCATCAATGCCGACGAGAGCGAGCCGGGCACGTTCAACAACCGGATTCTCATGGAGGACGACCCACACCAGGTGATCGAGGGAATCATCCTCTCCTCGTATGCCACGCGGGCCTCCACTGCCTACATCTACCTGCGGTACGAGTATCCGCAGAGCTGGCACCGGCTCCAGGCGGCGATCGACGAGGCGTACGCGGCCGGCTACCTCGGCAAGAACATCCGCGGCACGAACTTTTCGCTCGACGTCTACCTCCATCGCGGCGCGGCCGCCTACATCTGTGGCGAGGAGACGGGCCTGATCGAGAGCCTCGAGGGCAAGCGGGCCTGGCCGCGGATCAAGCCGCCGTTTCCGGCGATCGAGGGCCTCTTCCGCAAGCCGACGGTCGTGAACAACATCGAGACGATGGCCTGCGTGGCCCAGATCGCCCGCCGCGGCATCGACTGGTTCAAGTCGATCGGCGTGCCAGCCGACCCTGCCAATCCCCGCGACCCAGGTTCCTACGGCCCGAAGCTCTACTGCCTCTCGGGCCACGTGGAAAAGCCGGGCTGCTACGAGGCGCCGCTCGGCATCACCGCGCGGCAGCTGATCGACCAGTTCGGCGGCGGCGTATGGAAGGGCCGCAAGGCGAAGGCCGTGATCCCCGGCGGCATCTCGATGGGCCTGATGACGGAGAGCGAGCTCGACACGCCGCTCGACTTCGCCGGCCCGGGCAAGGTGGGCTGCCTCGGCCTCGGCACCGCAGCCGTCGTCGTGATCGACGACCAGACCAGCATCGTGGACTTCCTCCACAACTCCTGCCGATTCTTCGCCCACGAGTCATGCGGCCAATGCACGCCCTGCCGCGAGGGCACGAGCTGGAGCCTGCGAATGCTCGAGCGGATCAAGGCCGGCCAAGGCCGCCTCCGGGATCTCGACCTCTTGCTCGAGATCGGCAACACGATGGGCATGATGCCGGGCAGCACGATCTGCGGCCTGGCCGACGGCGCCGCCTGGCCGATCAAGAACGCGATCAAGAAGTTCCGCGGTGAGTTCGAAGACTACATCAAGCGGACCAACCCCTCGGGCTGGATGGTCACCGACCCCGTGCCCGCCCTGCAGATCGTCGGAGCCCACTGATGCCGGTCGTCATCGTCGATGGACAAGAGATCGAGATCGGAGCCGACGAGCGGCTCAACTGCATCGAGGCTGCGCGGCGGGCGGGCAAGGAGATTCCGCACTACTGCTGGCATCCGGGCCTCTCCGTCGTGGCCAGTTGCCGGATGTGCCTGATCGAGACGGGCCAGCGCGATGCCGCCACCGGCAAGATTTCGATGGTGCCGAAGCTCGTGCCCGGCTGCCAGACGCCTGTCAAGGATGGCACGGTGATCGTCACCGAGAGCCAACTCGTGAAGGACAGCCGCGCCCGGGTCGAGGAGGCGCTGCTCATCGACCACCCGATCGACTGTCCGATCTGCGACAAGGCGGGGGAGTGCCTGCTCCAGGACTACCACTTCGAGCACGGCCAGGCCGAGCGGCGGGCCGACCTCCATCCGTTCACGAGCCGCAAGCGTGACGTCGGCCCGACGGTCACGCTGTTCGTCGATCGCTGCATCATGTGCACGCGGTGCGTGCGGTTCACCCGCGAGGTCTCCGGGGCCAGCGAATTGATGGTTGTCTCCCGTGGTAGTACCGAAGAAATCGACGTCTTCCCCGGGTTTCCGCTCGACAACAAGCTCGCCGGCAACGTGGTCGATCTCTGTCCGGTCGGTGCCCTCGGCGACAAGGACTTTCTGTATCAGCAACGGGTTTGGTTCCTGAAGCGGGAGGCGAATGTCTGCGGCGGCTGCTCGGCCGGCTGCTCGATCCACACCGAACACAACCAGGACACGGTCTACCGGCTCAAGCCCCGCGAGAACCCGCACGTCAACACCTGGTGGATGTGCGACGACGGTCGCTACGGCTGGCACCATCTTCACGATCAGTCGCGGGTGCTATCCGCTGGCCGGCGTCGCGAGGCGAACAGCAACGGCCACGGCACGCCGGGCGATGCCTTCGAGGCGATCGAGTGGGCCGACGTCGTGACGCGACTCCGCGACGACCTCAAGGCCGCGGGCCGCCTCGCGGTGGCCGTCTCGCCGATGCTCACGGTCGAAGAGGCCTGGATGCTCTGTGCGATCGCCCGGTCGATCGATCCGGAGGCGTTCCTCACGCTCGGCCACGTGCCCGTGGTCGGCGCCGACGAAACCTTCCCCGGCGGCTTCACGATCCGCGCCGAGAAGTGCCCCAACCGCAAGGGCGTCGAGGAAGTGCTCGCCCTCTACGGCGCCGGTGGCCGTTCGTGGGACGACCTCCTGGCCCATGTCGCCGCCGGCAAGGCCGACGCCGCCTGGGTGACCGGCGGCTATCCGACGCCCTGGATCGACGACACGACCGCCGCCACCTTCGCCGACCTGGAGTGCCTCGTTGTGCAGGATCTCTTCGAGTCGTCACTGATGAAGCTCGCCACCTGGCGGCTCCCCGCGGCGGGCTTCGCGGAGCGGGCCGGCACCTGGGTCAACGTGGCCCACCATGCCCAGAGCTTTGGCCAGGCGATCAAGCCGCCGGCCGGCGTCTGGCCCGAAGGCCGCCTGTTCTGGAACATGCTCGGCCGCCGCGGCCTCTACGACCCGGTCGGCGTGCGGCAGCAGATCGCCGGCTCGGCGGCCCCCTTCGCAGCGCTCGCCGGCGACGTGCCGGCCAACGGCGTGGACCTCCGCGTGAGGCAGCTCGCATGAACCTCCTGCCTTCGCTCCCCACGATCGTCGCGCTGGTGAAGATCGGCCTCTTGATCGGCGGCCTGATGACGGCCGCCGCCTACCTCGTGCTCGTCGAGCGGTGGATGGCCGCCTGGGTGCAGGACCGCAAGGGTCCCAATCGCGTCGGTATTCCGCTCACGAAGGTGCGGCTCTTCGGCCTCGGCCAACCCCTCGCCGACGGCCTCAAGATCATCCTCAAGGAAGACTTCACGCCGAAGCACGTCGACAAGGTGCTCTACACGGCGGCGCCGCTCGTCATCCTCGCGGCATCGCTCGCGATCTTCGCCGCGATCCCGTTCGGCAGTTCGCTCCCGCCGATCCCTGCCCTCGGCCTCACCGGAGAGGAGCCGCTGCTCGTGGCGCCCGGCCTCGACGTGGGAGTGCTCTGGGTGTTCGCGCTGTCCAGTATCGCCGTCTACGGCGTGCTCCTCGGCGGCTGGGCGAGCAACAACAAATATGGCTTCCTCGGCGGCCTGCGCAGCAGTGCCCAACTCGTGGCCTACGAGATCCCGCTCGGCCTCGGCCTCTTGGGAGTGGTGCTCGCGGCCGGCTCGCTCAAGCTCGATACGATCATGAACGCCCAGGCATCGACCGGCGTCTGGTATGCGTTCGCCCAGCCACTCGGGTTTCTCGTGTTTCTCGTGGCCGCCTTCGCCGAGGCGGCGCGGCTACCGTTCGATCTCCCGGAGGCCGAGCAGGAGCTCGTCGGCGGCTATCACACGGAGTATTCGGGCATCAAGCTCTTGCTCTTCCTCGTGGCCGAGTTCCTCCACATGGTCACGGCGGCCTTCCTGATCGTGATCATGTTCCTGGGCGGCTGGCACCTCTGGGGCGTCACCGGCTCCGGCCCGGTCGAGACATGGACCGTGGCCCTGCTCCGGTTCGGCGTGCTCTCCGCCAAGATCCTCGGTGTGATCCTGTTCTTCATGCTTGTCCGCTGGAGCTGGCCGCGGTTCCGGTTCGACCAGCTCATGAACCTCGCCTGGAAGGTGATGCTGCCGCTGGGACTCGTGAACCTCGTCGCGGTGGCGGCCATCGAGGAGTTCAGGCCGCAGTTGGTGGCGGCGGTCGGCGAGGGGACGGCGAAGGCGGCCGCGATCGCCATCCCGTGGGTGGTCTTCTTCGTGGGCTGGATCGCCGCCGGCATGCTCACGCCTTCGGGCACCGACAACACACCGATCCGCACCCATGGCCCGCTCGACATCGAACACGAACTGGTGGAGGTCTGACATGAAGCCCACCGATCCCGCGATCACCTGGCTGGAAGAAAAGCCGCTCGGCCTTGCCGAACGGCTCTATCTGCCCCTCTTCGTGGGCGGCCTGGCGACGACCGCCCGGCACCTCGTCAGCCCGAAGGTGACGGTGAGCTACCCCGAGCAGCGGCCCACGGTGGGCAACCCGCTCATCTACCGCGGTGTGCACAGGCTCAACCGCGACGAGGAGGGTCGAGTGAAGTGCGTGGCCTGCTTCCTCTGCGCCACCGCCTGCCCCGCCCACTGCATCGACATCGTGGCGACCGAGAGTCCCTGGCCCGACCGCGAGAAGTATCCGGAGAGCTTCCAGATCGATGAATTGCGGTGCATCTTCTGCGGCATGTGCGAGGAGGCCTGCCCGGTCGACGCGATCGAACTCACGAGCCTCCTGGATCTCACGGGCAAGAGCCGCGAGGAGATGATCTTCGACAAGGAGAAGCTCTTGAGCGTGTACGACATGACGAAGGACGCGGAGCCGATGAAGTCGGCGTCGCTCGGAGGCACGCTGTGATCGCCGTCGCGCTTCCCTCGCCCGGCGTCATTCTCGCCGGCGCCGTCACAGCCGCGGCCGCGAGCCTCTGGCTGCTCCTGCCCCGGGGCGCCGAAAGCCGCGTGGCCCGCTGGCTGGGCAGCCTGCTCGGTGCCGCCGCACTCGCCGGCTTCGTGCTCACCGGCCGCCGTCTCGGCGGGCTCGGCGAGGAGGCCGTGTTCCTCATCGTGTCGCTCGTCGCCGTGATCTCCGGCGCGGCCACGATCGTGTCGCGGTCGCCGGTCTACTCGGCCATCTGGTTCGCCCTCGCTCTCGCCGGTGTGTCGGGCGTGCTGCTCGTGCTCGGCGCGCAGTTTCTCGGGGTGGCCACGATCGTGGTCTACGCCGGTGCGATCCTCGTGATGTTTCTGTTCGTGCTGATGCTCGCCCAGCCGGCCGGACTCGCCCCCTACGACCGTGTTTCCAACGAGCCGCTGCTCTCCGCGCTCGCCGGCGCCACGCTGCTCGGCCTGCTCACGCTCTCGATCGGCCGGCTATCGGCCGACCCGTCGTGCTGCCAGATGCCGTCGAAGGCCGCCGCGATGGCGGCGGGTTCGGCCGGCAAGAGCGGTGACGACGTGCAGGCGGGCGATGCGATCGATACGGCGATTGCGACCGACCCCCTCGCGGCCGATCAGGTGGCGCGGCTCGGCGGCGAACTCTTCGGCCGGCACCTGCTCGCGGTCGAGGCGGCCGGCGTGCTCCTGCTCGTGGCGCTCGTCGGCTCGATCGCCGTCGTGAGCCGACACGGCGACCCGTCGGGCGAACTGGCCCCGGCCCGGAGGGCGGCATCATGAATCAGTTGGCACTCCTGCAAAATGCCCTCGTCGTCGGGGCAATCCTGTTTTCGCTCGGTCTCGTGGGAATCCTCACGCGGCGGAACCTGATCGTGATGTTCCTCTCCGCGGAACTCATGCTCCAGGGCATCTCCGTGAGCCTCGTGGCGTGGAGCCGCTACCACGGCGACTTCGGCGGACACGTGCTCGTGATCTTCGTGCTCACCGTGGCAGCCTGCGAGGCGGCCGTGGCGCTCGTGTTCGTGCTCCAGGCCTTTGCCCGCACGGGTCGGCTCGACTCCGCGGCCTGGCAGTCGCTCCGCGAATCGAATCTGCCGCGGCGGGTCGATCACGAACTGCCGGCCATCGACACCGTGCCCCCCACGTTCCCGCGGCTCACACCCGCCGGCGTGCTACCTGCCGCCGATGAGAACGACCTGCTCCAGCGCGAGCACGTCTGACCGCACCGCCTCACCGACCACCATTCACGACATGTCGCCTGCCACGCTCCTCGTTCTCGTGCCACTCCTGCCCCTCGTGGGCGCGATCCTCACGGTCGCCCTCGGCAGGCGGCTCGGCTCCCGCGGTCATCTGCCGGCGATCGCCGGCATCGCCGCCGCGGCCATCGTCGCCGTGTCGCTCCTGCTCGGGCTCGGCCGGGAGGTGGGCATCGGCGACGCCACCCACCCGCCGACGGCGCGGCCGGTCGAGATGATCACCACGCTCTGGGAGTGGGCCGGCGTCGATGCCGCCTACTCTCCTCCCGCCGGCAGCCCCGCCGCCGCCGATTCGGCGCGGGCCGACGGCGCGACTGACCTGCGGAGCTTCTCGATCCCGGTCGCCCTCCGGCTCGACCCGCTCACCTCCACGCTCCTGGCGATCATCACCTGTGTCGGCCTGCTCGTGGCGATCTATTCGATCGGCTACATGCACGACGACCCGGGCTATCCGCGGTTCTTCGCCCTGCTCGCGATGTTCGTGTTCTCGATGTCGATGCTCGTGGCGGCGAGCAACTTTCTGCTCGTCTACGTGTTCTGGGAGGCGGTGGGGGCGTGCAGCTACCTGCTCATCGGCTTCTGGTTCACGAAGCCCGAGGCGGCGCGGGCCGCCAAGAAGGCGTTTCTCGTCAACCGCGTGGGTGACTTCGGTCTGGCTGTCGCCACGTTCCTGCTCTGGATGACGTACGGCACGCTCAACTTCCACGACACGCTCTCCGCCGACGGCACGATCCTGCCCGGCATCCTCGGCCAGAGCCGGATCGCCGACGCGGCCGGCTACGTCGGCGGCGCAGTCGGCACCGCGATCTGCCTCCTGCTCCTGCTCGCCGCCTGCGGCAAGAGCGCCCAACTGCCGCTCCACGTCTGGCTGCCCGATGCGATGGAAGGCCCCACGCCCGCCAGCGCCCTGATTCACGCCGCCACGATGGTCACGGCCGGCATCTACCTCGTCGCCCGCTGCGCGCCACTGTTCGTGGTCTGCCCCGACGCCCTCGCGATGGTGTCGATCGTCGGCGCCACGACGGCCCTCGTCGCCGCCCTGATCGGCACCGTGCAAAACGACCTCAAGCGGGTGCTCGCCTACTCGACGATCAGCCAGCTCGGCTACATGTTCGCGAGCCTCGGCACAGGCACGATGCTCGGGTTCACGGCCGCGATCTTCCACCTCGTGACCCACGCCTTCTTCAAAGCCCTGCTCTTCCTCGGTGCCGGCTCCGTGATGCATTCGATGGGGGGCGTGATCGACATGCGACGGTTCGGCGGCCTGCGGCGGCTGATGCCGATCACTGCGGCCACGTTCCTGATCGGTTCGCTGGCGCTCGCCGGCGTGGCCCCGTTCGCCGGCTTCTTCAGCAAGGACGAGATCCTCGCCGCCTTGCACTCGAAGGGCTGGCCCGATGCCCACGGCGAGCATCACGACGCCGCCCCCGCCAGCGGCCATGCCGCCCTGCCCCTTCCTTCGGCGAACAGCCGACGCGACGCGGCCCCCGCCGTCACGATGCACTTGGCCTCGCTGAAGCGTGCGGCGGCCGCCGAAGCCTCCGCCCTCGACCAACCCCGCACCTGGCAGACGCTCTTCTGGATGTCGCTCGTCACGGCAGGCCTCACCGCCTTCTACACGTTCCGCGCCGTGTTCATGACGTTCACCGGCCCGCTCCGCGTGCCCGATGAGGCCGG
Source organism: Candidatus Kuenenia stuttgartensis (assembly GCA_945890755.1). Classification (GTDB taxonomy): domain Bacteria; phylum Planctomycetota; class Planctomycetia; order Pirellulales; family UBA1268; genus QWPN01. The sequence goes on along the minus strand of CAMDDA010000031.1, from coordinate 1,966 downwards.
TCACCATGCGCATGAATCCCCGCCGGTGATGACGGTCCCGCTCGTGATCCTGGCCGTCGCCGCCGCGATCAGCGGCTGGTGGCTCTTCGGCACCCACGCGCTCTCCACGTTCCTCGCCGCCACGCCGTCCCTCACGGCGCCGGCCATCACGGCCACCGCCACACCTCCCGTCTTCCACTTCGACCTCGCCCTTCAGGGCACGCTCGCCGCCGCACTCGGCATCGCGATTGCCGCGGTCGGCCACCTCGGCCGTCGCAGCGACGGGCCCCAGATCGAGCGGTTTCTCGGCCCCGTGGGCACGCTGTTCGCCAACCGATTTTTCATCGACCAGATCTACAAGGGCCTGATCGTGAAGCCGCTGGAGGGCCTGGCGCTGGTCGCCGCCGCGTTCGATCGCTACGTGATCGATGGGCTCGTCGACGGCGCCGCCCGCATCCCGCTCGCCCTCGGCGGCTGGGTGCGGCACCTTCAGTCGGGCCTCGTCCAGCGGTACGCCCTCGTGGGCGTGCTGGGCACGCTCCTGATCATGCTCGCCCTCGCCGCCCGGCTGCGGTGAGCCGCACGCCAGACATTCCTCCCCGAACACCATCCGTCGCATGAACGCTCTGAGCCCCTCGACCCACCTGCTCCTGGTCATCGCCGCGCCGCTCATCGGCGCGATCGTGGCCTGGCTGTTCCGGTCGTGGGGCCTGGCCGCCGTCCGCCAGAGCGCTGCCAACACCGCGATCGTCACGCTCGTGCTGGCAGGCTGGCTCGTCGTGCGGTTCCTCTCCGATCCGGCCGCCATGGCGGGTGAGCCCTACGGCCTCGTCGAGTATCCCTGGCTCGTCGGCGGGATCTTCGACGTCAAGCTGTCGCTCGGCCTCGACGGCCTTTCGGTCTGGATGTTCGCGCTCTCCGCCCTGCTCTCGATCACGGCCGTGTTCGTGAGCTGGGATGCGATCCGCGACCGGCCCGCCGGCTTCTACGTGCTCCTGCTCGTGCTCGAGGCGGCGATGCTGGGCGTGTTCGCGGCCCGCGACGTGATCCTTTTCTACGTGTTCTTCGAGTTCACGCTCGTGCCGCTCTTCTTCCTGATCGGCATCTGGGGGCACGACGAGCGGCGGAAGGCGGCCGTGAAGTTTTTCATCTACACGCTCGCCGGGAGCGTGCTCACGTTCCTCGGCCTGCTCGCGATCATCCTCTGGAACGCCTCCCACACCGGCACCGTGACGTTCGATATCGCGGCCCTCACGGCGGCGATGAAGGCCCATCCGATGCCGATGGATGCGACGGGGGGCTGGCTGCAGCTGATCGTGTTCCTCGCGCTCCTGGCGGGTTTCGCCGTGAAGGTGCCGATCGTACCCCTCCACACCTGGCTGCCGCTGGCCCACGTCGAGGCCCCCACTGGTGGCTCGGTCGATCTCGCAGGCGTGCTGCTCAAGATCGGCATCTACGGCTTCCTGCGGTTCTCGCTGCCGATGCTCCCCGAGGCCTCCGCCCTGGCGGCCCCCTGGCTGTTCGGTCTCGGCGTGGTGGGCATCATCTATGGGGCTCTCGTGGCCCTCGTGCAGACCGATCTCAAGCGGCTCATCGCGTACTCATCGGTGAGCCACATGGGCTACATCGTGATGGGGCTTTTCGCCCTCACGCCGGTGGCCACGGAAGGCGCGAACCTCCAACTCATCAACCACGGCCTCTCGTCGGCGGGGCTGTTCGCGCTCGTAGGCATGATCTACGAGCGGTTCCACACGCGGAACATCGCCAGCCTGGGTGGCATCGCCAGCCGGGCCCCGTGGCTGACCGTGTTCTTCATGCTGTTCACGTTCTCGAGCATCGGACTGCCCGGCCTCAACGGCTTCGTGGGCGAGTTCATGATCCTCGCCGGCTCGTTCCAGCGGGCCTGGTCGGGCGTCGCCCCCGGGTTCTCGTTCGCCTATCTGCTGATGGCCGTCACGGCCGTTGTCGGCGTGGTGCTCGGCGCATG
>CAMDDA010000030.1 GCA_945890755.1 Candidatus Kuenenia stuttgartensis | reverse complement strand
GCAACCGCATCTTTACCGCACGACGCCGCAGGATGCATCTTTCTCTCCTTGGCCCGCCCGACAGGGCGGCGCGTACAGGCGGCTGAACGCCGCCGTATGTCGGCTGCCGCCGCGAAGCGGCGGGCCGCATCAGGCCGCCGAGGCGGTGCCGCCTTGCCTGATATCGATCACGCCTCGATGCACGGCGGGCCTGCCGCACTGGGCGATGACCACGCGGCTTCCCGCACCTCTCGAAGCTCTTGTCGAAACGCACTCAGAACCCGTTGTGACCCACAGATTCTGCTGAAGACCCTAATTCCGGGGCCCAGGGTTCGCCTCCCTCGGCCCAGCCGCGAGCGGTTTCGGTGTTTGGAAATCTTTTACGCCCGACGCGTTGAACCGTATCGCCCACACTGAGCTGGCCACCTCCGCCTACGACGCCCGCGACCGCCGCACCGTCACCGACGCCCGCGGCTTCGCGACCGCCACCACCTACGACGCTCGGGGCAACACCACGAGCGTCACCGACGCCTCCGGCAACGTCACCCTCTACGCCTACGACCGGCTCAACCGCCTCATCACCGAGACCGACCCCCTCAACGCCGTCACTTCCTACGCCTACGACCTCGCAGGCAACAAGACCACGGAGACCGACCGCCTCGGCCGCCTCACCTCCTTCGTCTACGACGCCGCCGACCGGCTCGTCGAGGAACGCTGGCAGCAGTCCGCCACGGCCGCCGTCTCCCACACGATCACGCGGATCTACGACGCCGCCAGCCAGCTCCTCGGCGTCACCGAGACCGACACCGTCACCCCCGCCGCCACGACGGCCTGGCAGTTTGCGTATGACGCGAGCGGCAACGTCGTAAAGAGCCGCATGGCACCAGGTGAGATCGTCCAGCAGCCCGCGCTCGACGGCGTTCCCAATCCTCCCGGCAGCCTCGCCTCAGGTGATCCCACCATCGACTGGGACGGAGACGGCGTCGCCGAACGCTACGACGGCTACCAGATTCCCCTCGCCGTCGGCGACCAGCTCCTCCTCACCGCCTCCTCCGCCGCCTTCGACCCCGTCCTCTTGCTCCAGAGACCCGGCCAAGGCCTCGCCACCGCCTTCCTCGACGACCACTCCGGCGGCGGCACCACCGCCCGGCTTCTCGTCACCGCCGACATCGCCGACAGCTGGACCTTCGCCGTCTCCGCCAGCAGCGAGCTCGCTGCCGGCACCTACGACATCCGGATCGTCAAGAACACGAACTCGATCGTCCCCACGGCGCTCGTCGAATACGACTACACCTACGACAAGGCCGGCAACCGCACGAGCGGCGGCACGCAGACGTCCACGGGCAACCGGCTCGCCTTCGATGGCACCTACCGCTACGCCGCGAACCGCCGTTTCTGCGATTCCTCCATCGCCGATGGAGCATTGGAAAACAACACTGCGTCCCGGTAGGATTCGGCTCCATGAACGCCACCACATCACTCCACCGGCTCGGCCAGAGTCTCTGGCTCGACAACATCACCCGCGGCATGCTCGACGACGGCACGCTCGCCCGCTACATCCGCGAGCTGTCGGTCACCGGCCTCACGAGCAACCCGACGATCTACAACCTCGCCTTCAAGAATACGCCGTTCTACGACGCGGCCATCGCCGCGAAGGTGCAGCAGGGGATCACCGGCGAGCGGCTGTTTTTCGACCTCGCGATCGAGGATCTCTCCCGGGCCGCCGACCTGTTCCTCGAGGTGCACGACCGCACGAACGAGATCGACGGCTGGGTGTCGCTCGAGGTCTCGCCCCGGCTCGCCTACGACACGGCGAGCACCCTGGCCGCTGCAAAGTCCCTGCACGCCCAGGCCGGCCGGCCGAACCTGTTCATCAAGATTCCAGGCACGCCCGAGGGGCTGCCGGCGATCGAGGAGGCGATCTTCGCCGGCGTGCCGGTGAACGTGACGCTGCTCTTCACGACCGCCCACTACCTCGCCGCCGCCGAGGCCTATCTCCGCGGCATCGAGCGGCGGATCGACGCGGGCCTCGACCCGCGGGTCTGCTCGGTGGCGTCGCTGTTCATCAGCCGCTGGGACGCGGCCACGGCGAAGCAGCTGCCCGAGCATCTGCGAAATCGCCTCGGGATCGCGATCGGCCAGCAGTGCTATGCGGCCTACCGCAGCCTCATCGCCTCCGACCGCTGCCAGCGACTGGCCAATTTCGGCGCCGCACAGCAACGGCTCCTGATGGCGAGCACGGGCACGAAGGACCCGGCCCTCTGCGACCATCTCTACGTGCGGGAACTGGCGGCACCGCTCACGGTGAACACGATGCCTGAGGCGACGCTGCTCGCCTTCGCCGACCACGGCACGCTCGGCAGCCCGGTCTCGGCCGGCGGCGGCACCGCCGAGCGAGTGCTCTTCGAGATCCGCCAGGCGGGCATCGACATCGACGCGCTCGGCGCCGACCTCCAGAAGCAGGGCGCCGAATCCTTCGTGAAGAGCTGGGACGAGTTGATGCAGACCATCCCATCAGCCAAGCCCTGAGTGCAAGCGAGGGGATCCCCCGGCTCGCGCCTGGGGGCTTGTATGGGCATTGCGATCCCCCGGCTCGCGCCTGGGGGCTTGTATGGGCGAGGGGATTTCTCACCCCTCGCCGAGATAGGCGTCGCGGACGCGGCGGTCGGCGGCGAGTTCAACGCCGCTGCCGGTGAGCGTGACCCGGCCCGTCTCGAGCACGAGCCCGCGGGCCGCGAGCCGCAGGGCCGCCCGGGCATTCTGCTCCACCAACACGACGGCGATACCGCGGTTGGCGAGCGAGGCGATCACCTCGAACACCTTCGCCACGATCAGCGGGGCCAGGCCAAGCGAGGGCTCGTCGAGCAGGAGGAGCCGTGGCCGGCCCACGAGGGCCCGGGCAATCGCGAGCATCTGCTGTTCGCCCCCCGAGAGCGTGCCGCCGAACTGCTGCATGCGGTCGCCGAGCACCGGAAACAGCCCGCAGGCCTCGTCGATGTCGCGGGCCAGCCGGGCCCGGTCGGTCTGCGTGAAACCGCCGAGTTCAAGGTTCTCCCGCACCGTGAGCCGCGGAAAGATTCGCCGGCCCTCGGGTGAATGACCGACGCCGAGCCGCATGATCTCATGAGGCTGCAGGCCCGCGAGCGGGCGGCCCGCGAATCCGATCTTCCCGCCCCGCGGCGGCACGATGCCCGAGATCGCCATCAGGAGCGTGGTCTTGCCGGCCCCGTTGGCACCGATGATCGCCACCAGTTCGGCCTCCTCGACCGTGAGCGACACGCCGTCGAGGGCCCGGATCGGCCCGTAACCCGCCACGAGATCGGTCACTTCCAAGAGTGGCATCGCAATGGTCCTCAGGGGTCGCTGCCCAGGTAGGCCTCGATCACCTTCTCGTCGCGCCGCACCTCGGCCGGCGTGCCCTCGGCGATCTTCACGCCGTGGTCGAGCACGGCCACGCGGTCGCTGATCTTCATCACGACAGTCATGTGATGCTCGATCAAGAGCACCGTCACGCCGCGGGCCCTGATCCGCTCCACGAGCGCGGCAAGTTCGACGGTCTCGGTCGGATTCATCCCGGCGGCAGGCTCGTCGAGCAGAAGCAGCGTGGCACCGGTGGCCAGGGCCCGCGCGATCTCGAGCCGCCGCTGATCGCCGTACGGGAGCTGGCCCGCGATCCGGTTCGCCGCTTGCTCCAGTCCCACGAACCGCAGTTCCTCGACCGCCCGCTCCCGAGCAGCCGCCTCGGCCCGGCGATACCCGGGTGTGCCAAAGAGCATCGCGGCAGTCCCGCCGGGGATCACCCGATCGAGCCCCACGAGCACGTTCTCCAAAACGGTCATGTTGGAGAACAGGCGGATGTTCTGGAACGTCCGCGAGATGCCGGCCCGGGCGACGACGTGCGGGCTCCGCCGGCCCCGCTTCCAGACCGCGATCGTGCCCGCGAACCCCAGCAGGCCGCCCCCGAGCAGGCCGAGGATGCCGCGAAGTCGGATTCGGCTCTTCCCGGCGGCCAGCCGCTGGAGCACCTCTTCCCGCACGACGGGCGCGGTGGCGGCCACCGGCGAGACTTGTTCCGTGTCGGTGACGACGGGCACGGTGCCGGGGCCGGCCCGCCGCGCGGTGACTTTCGCCTGCAACTCGTTCCGCACCGCCTCCGCCTCTCGGCGATCGCGGCGGATGGCCAGCACCTCGCTGCCGTCGGCGCTCACAACCCGCCACTTGCCCGCCATCTGGTCGAGGGCGAGATCGGCGCGAAAGTAGCCGCGCAGCCGCGCGGCCGCGCCGGAGAGCGTGAACGGCTCGCCGGTGATCATGCCGCGATTGACGACGGCCTGCCACAGCCGATCGACGTCGACGGCGGCCCCGGCGAAGAGCAGCCCCGTGAGGAGGCCGATGCCCACGGCCGACCAGAACGTGCCCGGGGTAAACGACCGCTCGAGCCGCCGGCCACGGAATCGCACCGTGCCGCCGGTCGGCGCATAGATGCCGCTGATGCAGTTGAAGGCCGTGGTCTTGCCGGCCCCGTTCGGCCCGATGAGCGACACGATCGCCCCCTCGGGCACGTCGAGATCGAGCTCGGACACGGCCACGAGTCCGCCGAACCGGATCGCAAGCCGATCAACCGCAAGCAGCGGCGCATCGGCCATGCCGGGCAGAGGCGGGCCGCCCCCATGACCTGAGCGAAGCTTCATGCGTGCCCCTCCTGCAGCTCTGCCGCCAGCCGCCGCGAGGGCACCAGTCCTGCGGGCCGATACCGCATCACGAGCACGAGCGCCAGGCCGAAGATCGCCAGCCGCCAGCCGCTGAAGGAGAACAGGCTCGAGCCCGAGGGGTTGATGTCGAGTTGCTGAATCCAGGAATCGGCCCACGGGGCGAGCACGGTGTCGAAGCCCACGAGCAGGGCGACGCCGAGCAGCGTGCCCGGGATGCTGCCCAGCCCGCCGAGAATCACGGCACAGAGCACCATGATCGAGCGGTTGAAGTCGTAGGCGTTGGGATCGGCGGTGGTCGAGAGGCTGGCGGCGTAGAGGCAGCCTGCCAGACCGGCCACGGCCGCCGACATCGCGAACGCCGAAAGCTTCACCCGCACGGCTGAAATCCCCATCGCCGACGCGGCGAGTTCGTCCTCACGAACGGCCACCCACGCCCGGCCGAGCCGCGAGTGCTCCAGCCGCCGCATTGCGAACACGACGGCGGCCAGAGCGGCGAGCGCGAGGTAGTAAAACCAACGCGGGTCGATGGCGAACGCCCGGCCGAGGTCGAGGCCGGCCACCGTGACGCCGGCGCCCGGAGGGGGCACCGGGTTGAGCCCCTTCATGCCGCCGGTGATCTGCTCCAGGTTTCGCAACGTGACCTTCACCACCTCGCCGAAGCCGAGCGTGACGATGGCGAGGTAATCGCCGCGGAGCCGCAGCGTCGGCGCCCCGAGCGCCAGCCCGATGCCCGCCGTCAGCAACACGCTGATGGCCGCCGCCACGGCGAACGGCAGCTGAAACGGGTACATCGGCACGGTCAGCACGGCGCAGACATAGGCCCCGATCCCGAAGAAGGCCGCGATGCCCAGGTGCACGAGCCCGGTGTAGCCCACCATCACGTTGAGCCCGAGCGCGAGAATGCAGTAGATGAAGAGCGTCGTCACCTGGCCTCCGAGCGCCCCGCCGAGCGCAGGCACCAGAAGCGGGGCCACGGCCAGCGCCACGAGCGCGACCAGTTCCCAACGCTCGCGGAGGAATTCCCGCATCAGACCTTCTCCTTCGTTCCACGGCCGAGCAGCCCCTCGGGCCGGAACACGAGGATCACGATCAGGATCGCGAACACGATCGCGCCGGTCCAGCGCTCACCGACGTAGGCGCTCGACAGCGCCCGCACGAGGCCGATCACCACGCCGCCCACGACGGCGCCGGGGATGCTGCCGATCCCTCCCAGAACCGCCGCCGTAAACGCGTAGAGGCCGTTCTGGAACCCCATCTGGAAGCTGATCGTATTGATGTAGAGCCCGTAGATCACGCTCGCCGCCCCGCCGAGGAAGCCGCCGACGAAAAACGTGACCGCGATCACGCGATCGACGTCGATACCCACGAGGACGGCGGCCGTCGGATCCTGGGACACCGCCCGCATCGCCTTGCCGAGGCGCGTGGCTCGCACGAGAAACGAGAGCGCCAGCATGAGCGGCACCACGACCACGAGTACGAGCAGATCCTTGGCCGAGAATTGCAGCCCGTCGGCCGCCAGCAGGTTCGTGGCGGGGAGGAGATCCGGAAACGACCGGTCGGCAGGGCCGAGCCAGAACAGGCCGATGTTCATGAAGATGAACGACACACCGATGGCCGAGACGAGCGGCGCGAGCTTCGGTGCGGTGCGGAGCGGCTTGTAGACGAGCCGATCGACGGCCACGTTGAGCCCGCCACAGAACAGGCCGCAGAGCACGACGAGCAGGGCGATACCGGCCCAGGTGCCCGTCTGGCCGGCACCGGTGAGCCCCAGCCAGCCCACCAGCGAGAGCGCGAAGCACGAGCCGAGCATGATCAGGTCGCCATGGGCGAAGTTGATCAGCCGGATGATGCCATAGACCATCGTGTAGCCGAGGGCGACGAGCGCGATCAGGGCGCCGTTGGTGAGACCGATCAGACACTGCTGCAGAAGAAACTCGATCGACACGGGCGGCACCTCAGGGCGTGGGCACGGCCGCAGCCGCCGTTTCGTCATCGACGTGGTTGGCATCGAGCACCGCCTCGAAGACGAACCGGCCGTCCTTGACGCCGCTCACCGTCAGCGTTCGCATCGTCGTGTCACCATTGGCATCGAAGCCCCAGCGCCCGAGCGCGCCGTCGAAGTCGCGGATGGCGAGGGCGGCATCGGCGATCGCCCGGCGATCCTTGCGGCCCGCCTCACGGATCGCCTGAAGCGCCACGCGGGTTGCTTCGTAGCCATACACGGCATAGGCCTCGGGCAGTTCGCCGTGCTGTGCGCGGTAGCGGGCGACGAACTCCGCTCCCTTGCCCGTCAGCCTGTCGGGAGGCAGGCCGCCGAACGTGGCGAAGCAGCGGCCTTCGAGATTGGCTGCGCCGGCGGAGTCGATGAACACCTGCTCCAGGCAGCCGTCGGGCACCATCAACACCGCCGTCATGCCGGCGCTCACCATGTCCTTGGCAAGCTGGCCGCCTTTGCTCTGGGTGGTGCCACCGAAGTAGACCAGTTCGGGCTTGGCCGCCTTCACGGTCGCCATCAACGACTTGAACTCCTGTGCCTTGGCGTCGATCGAGTCGTGCCCGAGCACCTCGATGCCGATCTCGCGACACCGCTCGTCGAACAGATCGGCGATGCCTTTGCCATACACTTCGTTGTCGTCGAGGATGTAGACCGTCCTGATGCCCCGCCGCTTCGCCCAGTCGGCCGAGAGCGGCCCCTGCAGGTCGTCGGCAGGCACGACCCGCACGTAGTTGAGTCTGCCCGTCGGTCGGTACACGCCGGGCTCGCCGGGCGCGCCCATGCCCGGCTTCGTCAGCCCGACCGCGGTGTTGGCGGGCGACACCATGAGCAGGTCGCCGAGGTTCAAGATCGGCATCGACACCTTCGCCGCCCCGGAGTTGAACGTGCCGACATAGGCCATCACGTCGGGATCCTGCAGTGCCCGACGGGCATTGGCGGCCTCGGCCTCGCTCGTCCACTGGCCGGCGGCGGCCGTGGAGTCGTCGAGGTCGAGGTATTCGATCCGAAACGGGCCGACGCGGCCGCCCGCCTCCTCGATCGCCATGCGGATGCCCCGCACGATCGTGTCGGACTGCTGCTTCGCTGAGCCCGTGCGCGGCAGGCTCGACACGATTCGCACCACGTCGGGATCGGCAGGCCGGCAGCCAGCCCAGACGACGAGGGAACATGCCACCGCCGCGACCACTGCTTCCCGGCATTTCATGGCGTGAATGTAGGAAGTTGGCGGAAACCCCGTCAAACCGCCGTGCTGGTCATGCAGCGGCTGCTTGGAAGCCCGTAGCGCGAGCGAGGGAATGTGCGTGGGCTGATGATCACCCGGCTCGGGGGCGGTGCAAGTCGCGTCGCTGGACCTCGAGCTTGCACCGACCCCCTCGCCCCCCTGTTTTCAAAGGAAGCCCTGAGCGCAAGCGAGGGGATCGTGTCACATCCGGCGCCATCCCCTCGCTCGCGCTCAGGGCTTCTATGGGACGACCCCCTCGCCTCGTCTTGCGATGCGCTGGCCTGACGTTACGTCAGCGCGACGAGTCGCCAGGCGCGGTGGATTCGCTCGTTGCGGAAGTCTTCGGGGATCGTGCGGTTCGTGATTTCGCGGATCGTGTAGGCGGCGCCGAGCCGCTCGACGTCGAGGTGGAAGCGGCGGAAGTTGGTGGAGAAGTAGACGACGCCGCCGGGCGTCAGGTTCTTCGCGATCAGTTCGAGGAGCACCGCGTGATCCTGCTGCACGTCCCACGGCGTCTCGCTCTTCGCCGATCGTGAGAACGTGGGCGGGTCGCAGACCACGAGGTCGAACGGCGGCTCGCCGCGGCGGGCCCGGTGTTCGAGGAAAGCCCGCGCCTCGTCACGAACGATCCGGTGACGGCCGGCGTCCTTGAAACCGTTGTTCGAGAGATTCGTCCGCGTCCACTCGAGGTAGGTGTTCGACAGATCGACACTCGTCGTCTCCGTCGCGCCGCCGGCCGCCGCGTAGACCGAGAAACTGCCCGTATAGCAGAAGAGGTTCAGGAATCGCTTGCCTTCGGCCTCGGCGCGAACCATCCCCCGCGTCTGCCGATGGTCGAGGAAGAGACCGGTATCGAGGTAGTCGGACAGATTCACCTCGAAGGCGAGGTCCCCCTCCTGCACCATGAACACGGCCCGGCGTTCACCGACCTTCTCGTATTGATCGCCCCCGCGCTGCCGCTTCCGCACCTTGAGAAAGGTCTGGTTGGGCGGCACGCCCAGTTCGAGCGCGGCGCCTTCGATCATCTTGTCGAGCCAGACATCGTGCTCGATGTCCGTGCGGTCGTGGGGCCGCTCGTACTCGGCGGCGTGCAACCAGCCGGCGTACCAGTCGATCACGAGCGGAATCTCGGGGATGTCGCGGTCATAGATGCGGAAGGCCTCGATGCCCTGCCGGCGGGCCCACTTGGAGAGGTGCTTGAACCGCTTGGCAAGCCGACGGCGGAAGTCGCCCAACTGGTCGTCGGTCGTGCGCACGCGCTGTCGGCCGAGTGTGGCGTCGATGGCGCCGGCGGCGCCCGTTCGGTGCGAGTTGGCTCGCGGAGGATCTCGCCGGGCTCGATCCGAACGCTCGCCATCCTCGCACCGACCTGGGCTGGCGGCGGTGGCGTCGAGGGGAGGGGTTGCTCGGCCTTCGACCTGGTCAGGAGTGGTGAGGGGGCGATCCCGGATGATGACTTCGAGGACGCGGCAGGCGATCGGGCCGTTCATGAGTGGCACGCGGTAGGTCGGCCGGAGTCCGATCTGCTGCGCGGCGGGGACGTCGGGAGCCAGGATCGCGGCCCGCCAGCCGCCGCAGTGCTGCACGAGCCAGTCGCCGAGCCGGCGAAAGAGGGCGCCGGCCCGCGGGAGTGGTAGCCGTTCGCCGTAGGGCGGGTTGGTCACGACGAGCCCGGTATCGCCCCGCGGCCGCACGGCCTCGAAATGCAGCTGCTCGATCGTGACGTGCGCGGCCACGCCCGCCGCCTCCGCGCAGGCCCGGGCGGCCACGACCGCCTGCGGGTCGAGGTCGCTGGCCTGAAACGAGCCAGCGGGCTCGTGGATGCGTGACTCCAGTTCCTGCACGAGCCGATCGGCGAGCGGCTTGTCGCAGTCGCGAAATCGGAAGAAGCCATGCGCCCGACGGCGGGCCCGCCACAGGCCCGGCGCCATCCCGGCGGCGATGGTCGCGGCCTCGATCACGAACGTGCCGGAACCGCACATGGGGTCGAGAACGGGCTCGCACGTCGTGGCATCCGGCGCCGCGTTCCCTGGCCGCCACCAGCCCGCGGTGCCCAGGATGCCCGCGGCCAGCACCTCCGACAGCGGTGCCTCGACTTCGCCCATGCGCCAGCCCCGCTGGTGAAGCGATCGCCCTGCGGCGTCGCGAAAGATCGTGGCCACGTCGCCCACGAGATGCAGCGCCAGCCGCAGCGTGGCGCCGCGGAGCTGCACGCTCGGCCGCCGGCCGCTCGGCGTTCGCAGCTGATCGACGACGGCGTCCTTCACGATCTGCGCCGCGTAGAGCGAGTGCGTCGTGAACGTGTCGTGAATCGCGGCATCGACCCGCAGCGTGTCCGACACCTTCAGCTGTTCCGTCCAGTCGATCTCCTGAAGTGCTGCGTAGAGTGACTCGGGGGAGTTCACGCGAAACCGCCCCAGGGGCTCGAGCACGCGGATCGCGGTGCGGCTCTCGAGCACCGCCCGATAAAGCGTCTCTTTCTCGGCATCAGCTGCCGTCGAAAATTCGATCGTCCGTCGCCCAAGCCGGAGGTCGCGGCCTCCCACCGCCTCCAGCTCGCGGGCGAGGATCCATTCCAGCCCCTCGAGTGTCCGCGCCGTCAGCCGCGGCGGCTCGTCGAGCGTCGGCGCCGCCAACGGCCGGGGTGGAAAGGGAATCTCGGGAAACAAGGACGGGGGCACGGGGACTTCTTCTGGGCGAGGGGTGCGAGCGGCAACCGAGCAGCAGCCAGACCTACCACATGGTTTGCACCGGATAGCGGCAGATCACCGGGTCATCCGTCACGATCACCATGCCGTGACAGTTCGCCTGGGCCACGAGCAGGCGGTCGAATGGATCACGGTGGATGGCTGGCAGGCGATGGATCTGACAGACCTCAGCCTCGCCGATCGGCAGAAGTTCTATGCCGGACCGCTGCCGAACGCGGGGCAGAAACCGATCGGGTTCCTCGGGCAGCGGGAGTTTGCCGAGGCCGAACTTGATGGCAATCTCCCAGGCGGAAGCAGCACTGAGCCACACCTCGTTGTCCGCAAGCTCGATCATCTCTCGCGCGGCAGCGGAGAGCGCCTGATCATCGGAGACCATCCAGAGAAAGGTATGCGTATCGAGCAGCAGCTTCATGTCCGCCCTTCGAAGGCCGCGATCACGGCCTCGGGCAGCGGCTCGAAGAATGCGGTCGGTACCTGAAACTCCCCCTTGGCAACGCCGATCCGGCGCTGTTGGCCACCGGCCGGCGCGACCAGCCGCACCTCCGCCACCGGTCGGTGGCGATTGCAGATGATCAGCCGATCATCCACCTGCATCCCGCTGAGGTAACGGGAGAGGTGGGTCTTGGCGTCGTGCATGTTCAGCCGCGTCGTCCGCATGCCTGCAGACTAGACTCACAACTGAACTAAGTCAACGGAGGGACGTGACAACCGCATCCCGGCGCGAACCGGAGCCGCCACGTCGAGCCACCAGTCCGCTCACAGGGGAAGCCGTGGCGGGCACGGGTTCTGGGGGCCCGCACCCGCCACGGCCGGGATGATTTCACGAGGTCGTCAGCGACCGAACGAGGGTCGAAGGCCCCGCGCGGCCGAACGCGGCCGCCCACTGCGATCGCGGACGCGATCGATCTGACGGGCCACCGTGTGCCCGATGCGGGTGGTGGCCCGATCGACGGCAGCCGTCCAGTCGGAGTCGGCCACGGCGGCCATCATCGAGCCACAGCCCTGCACCTTGGCCAGGATGCGACACACCTTGTCGACGCCCCCCTTCGGCCCGTTCCGATCCTGGAGAAACACGACCACCCGTTCGACCCGATTGCCGAACCGGGCGAGCGCGAACCGCAGTCGCCGCTCGATGTGCTCAGGGAGACCCGCCGGCCGCCGGGTGCCCGGGTTCCCGGCCTGCCGGCCGCCCGCATCCTTCGCTTGATCCTTGAGAAGCCAATTCATGACAAGCCTCCTGGGTGACGTCCATCGTGCCGTTGCACCACTATTCTTCGGCTCCGACCTACAGAAGGACTCCCCGATTCTTTCTTGCTTACCCATCGAAAAAACCTATGCTTACGACGTCCGTTGGAAGCCCCATGAGCTGGCTCAACTACCACCACCTGCTCTACTTCTGGACGGTCGCCCGCGAGGGGAGCGTCACGCGAGCCTGCCGCGCGCTTCATCTCACGCAGCCCACGGTGAGCGGCCAGATCCGGCTGCTGGAGAAGTCGCTCAAGGCCACGCTCTTCGAGCGGTCCGGGCGGTCGCTCGTGCTCACCGATACCGGCCGGCTCGTCTACCGCTACGCCGATGAGATCTTCGCGCTCGGGCGTGATCTGCAAGACGCCCTCCACGACCGACCACGCGGGCAGCCGCTCCAGTTCGCCGTCGGCGTGGCCGACACACTGCCGAAGGTGCTCGTCCATCGCCTTCTCGCTCCGGCATTCGCCCTCGGCGAAGAGATCCGCATCACATGCATCGACGGGCCGCCCGACCGACTGGTGGCCGAACTGGCGCTGCACGAACTCGACCTCGTCGTCAGCGACTTCCCCGCGAATCCGCGGCTCGGCCTCAAGGCCTTCAATCACCTGCTCGGCGACTGCGGCGTCACCTTCTTCGCTGCGCCGGCCCTGGCCAACCGCCATCGCCGCGGCTTTCCGCGGTCGCTCTCCGGCGCCCCGCTGCTGCTTCCGCACGGCAACACGGCACTCCGCCGATCACTCGAGGAATGGTTCGACCAGCAGGGCATCCGGCCACGCATTCGAGGTGAGTTTGCCGACAGCGGCCTGCTCAAGGCATTCGGCGGGTTCGGCGACGGCATCTTCGCCGCCCCCACTGCCGTCGAGGCCGACGTGAAGCGGATGTACGGCGTGCGGGTGGTGGGCCGGGAGGAGTCGATTCGAGAGCGGTTCTACGCGATCTCGGTCGAGAAGCGGATCAAGCACCCGGCCGTGGCGGCGATCACGCAGGCGGCCCGCCAGAAGCTGTTCACGGGCTGACGCCGGGCCGGGTCAGCCGCCCGTCGCCGCCCCTGACGCGACGACCGACCGCAAAAACCGGTCCTGGATCGGCTGCACGGCGAGCACGTCGGTCCGCAGGCCCTCCATCGCCCGCACGCAGGCCTCCGCCGCCGGGAGCGTGGTGATGCAGGGCACGCCGTAGAGCACACTCGCGGCCCGGATCCGCCCTTCGTCGGTCCTCGCGCCTTTCCCCCGTGGAGTATTGAAGATCAGCTGCACACGGCCGTCGATGAGATGATCGATCAGGTTGGGATGCCCCTCCTGCAGCTTCTTCACCACCTCCACGGGAATGCCGGCTGCCGCGAGCTCACGGCCCGTGCCCGCCGTGGCGAGCAGCTCGAAGCCGAGCGCGACCAGCCGCCGCGCCACGTTCACCATGTAGTGCTTGGCCTGCGGACTGGCGACGGAGATGAAGATCCTCCCCTTTTCGGGCAGCAGAATGCCGGCCGCGATCTGGCTCTTCGCGAAGGCGATCGCGAAGGTGTCGCTCACGCCCATCACCTCCCCCGTGCTCCGCATCTCCGGCCCGAGGGCGATATCGACGCCCGCGAATTTTACGAACGGGAACACGCTCTCCTTCACGCTCACGTGGGCCGGCACCGGGTCGGCGACGATCCCCTGCGCCGCGAGACTCGTGCCCGCCATCACCTTCACGGCCACCTTCGCCGCTGGCAAGCCCGTGGCCTTCGCCACGAACGGCACCGTGCGGCTGGCCCGCGGATTGACCTCGATCACATACAGCGACTGGCTGCTCGCGTTGTCGGCATTCGCATCCTTTTTTACGGCGAACTGCACGTTCATCAGGCCGACGACGCCGAGGCTCCGGGCCAGGCTGCTCGCAGCCTCCTTGATCTCGGCGATCATGTCCGGCGCGAGGCTGTGCGGCGGGATGCAGCAGGCCGAGTCGCCGGAGTGCACCCCCGCCTCCTCGATATGCTCCATGACGCCGGCCACGATCACGTCAACGCCGTCGCAAATGCAGTCCACATCGACCTCGATCGCGTCCTCCAAAAATCGGTCGATGAGCACCGGCTGTCCCTGGGCGACGACGAAGGCCTCGGCGACGTACCGCTCGAACTGCAGCTGGTCGTAGCAGATCTCCATCGCCCGACCGCCGAGCACGAAGCTCGGCCGCACGAGGCTCGGGAAGCCGATCCGGGCGACCTCACGGCGGGCCTGCTCGAGCGTCCGGGCGATCCCGCTGTCGGGCTGCTTGAGGCCGAGCCGGTCGAGCAGGTCGCGAAACTTCTCCCGGTCCTCGGCCATTTCGATCGTATCGACGCTGGTGCCGATGATCGGCAGGCCGGCCGCATGCAACGCCCGGGCCAGGTTGAGCGGCGTCTGGCCGCCAAGCTGCACGATCACACCGTCAGGCTCGATCCGGTCGGCGATGTTGAGCACGTCCTCACAGGTGAGGGGCTCGAAGAAGAGCATGTCGCTCGTGTCGTAGTCGGTGCTCACCGTCTCGGGATTCGAGTTGACCATCACGCTCTCGATCCCGAGCTCGCGGAGCGCGAAGCTCGCATGGCAGCAGCAGTAGTCGAACTCGATCCCCTGGCCGATCCGGTTGGGGCCGCCGCCGAGGATCATCACCCGCTTCTTGCCCGGCTCTTTCGGCCGCGTCTCATCCTCGGCTTCCCAGGTCGAGTAGTAGTAGGGCGTGTAGGCCTCGAACTCGGCGGCGCAGGTGTCCACCGACTTGTACGTGGCGATGATCCCCCGCCGCTTTCGCTCGGCCCTTACCTCGAACTCCGACGACCCGAGCATCACGGCCAGCTGGCGATCGGAGAAGCCGGCCTGCTTCGCCATCCGGAGCGTGCCGTCGTCGACCGCGGTGAGCGAGCCCACGGTCCGCAGCAGGCTCTCGATCTCGACGAGCTGGTGCAGTTGATCGAGGAACCAGCGGTCGATCGCCGTCGCCTCGAAGACCTCTTCCACCGTCATCCCGGCCTTGAAGGCATACCGCAGGTGCCAGACGCGATCAGGGTCGGGCGTGGCGATCCGGGCCTTGATCTCGTCGAGCGAAGGCTCGGCCGCCGTGCCCCAGAGGTCCTTGCCGTCGGAGCCGAAGCCGAAGGCTCCGACTTCCAGGCCGCGGAGCGCCTTCTGAAAGGCCTCTTTGAACGTGCGGCCGATCGCCATCGTCTCCCCCACACTTTTCATCTGCGTGGTCAGGCGGCTGTCGGCCTCGGGAAACTTCTCGAACGCGAACCGCGGCACCTTCACGACGACGTAGTCGATCGACGGCTCGAAGCAGGCCTTCGTCTTGCGGGTGATGTCGTTGGGCAGCTCGTGGAGCCGCCAGCCCACGGCGAGCTTGGCGGCGATCTTCGCGATCGGAAAGCCTGTCGCCTTGCTCGCCAGGGCCGATGACCGGCTCACGCGGGGGTTCATCTCGATGACGATCATCCGGCCCGTCTCGGGATGGACCGCGAACTGGATGTTCGAGCCCCCCGTTTCGACACCGATCGCCCGGATCACGGCGAAGCTGGCGTCGCGCATCCGCTGATACTGCTTGTCGGTGAGCGTCATCGCCGGGGCGACGGTGATCGAGTCGCCGGTGTGCACGCCACAGGGATCGAAGTTCTCGATGGAGCAGATCACGACGGCGTTGTCGTCGGCGTCGCGCATCACCTCCATCTCGTATTCCTTCCAGCCGAGGATCGACTCCTCGACCAGCACTTCGCTCACGGGAGAGAGGTCGAGGCCGCGCTGGACCTTTGTGTCGAACTCCTCGCGGTTCCAGGCGATCCCCGATCCCGAGCCACCGAGCGTGAAGCTCGGGCGGATCACGGCCGGCAGACCGATCTCGGCCAGCACCTCGCGGGCCTCGGCAAGGGTCTTCACGATCCGCCCCCGGCAGGTCTCGAGTCCGATCTTCTGCATGGTCTGCTTGAAGATCTCGCGGTCCTCGCCCCGTTTGATCGCCTCCGCCTTCGCGCCGATCATCTCCACGCCGTGCTTCGCGAGGATGCCGCGGCGGTCGAGTTCCATGGCCAGATTGAGAGCCGTCTGGCCGCCGAGCGTGGGGAGCACGGCGTCGGGCTTCTCGACCTCGATCACCTTTTCCAGCATCTCCCAGGTGAGCGGCTCGATGTAGGTGCGGTCGGCCGTGCCCGGGTCGGTCATGATCGTGGCCGGGTTCGAATTGACCAGCACGACGCGGTAGCCGTCTTCCCGCAAGGCCTTACAGGCCTGGGTGCCGGAATAGTCGAACTCGCAGGCCTGGCCGATGACGATGGGGCCGGACCCGATCAGGAGGATGGTGTGAAGGTCGTCGCGACGGGGCATGGATGACTTCGCGGGGCGGGAAAAAACAAATTTCCCGAAGGTAGCATCCGGCCGCCTCGCGCGGCAACGAGCCGCTACAATTCGGCCGCAGTCCGCGGCATCCGTCGCGTTTTCCCCTCGTGTCGCCGGAGCCCTCCCAGATGTCGATCCCCACCCCCGCCCTCGACGCCTGCCGTGACCACCTCGCCGACGAGTTCAAGGACACGCGGCTCAACCTCGCCAGCGTGCTCGCCGGCGAGAACCTCCAACCGGCCCAGGCCCTCGGGGTGGGGCTCGCCTCGGCCCGCTTTCTGAAAACCAAGCCGCTCGCCGATGCCTTCGAGTCCGACATCCGCGCGGGACTGGGCGACGCGGCGGGCCCCGTGATCTCCGATGCGATCGCCGCTGCCGGCCTGATGGCGATGAACACGGTCTACTACCGGTTTCGCCACATGCTCGGCAAGGAGAGCTACGAGGCCCGCCCGCCGCGGCTACGGATGAGCCGCATGGCCCAGCCCGCCACGAGCAAGGCCGACTTCGAACTCATGAGCCTCGCCTGTGCGGCCCTCGCCGGCTGTGAACTCTGCATCAAGAACCACGAGGCGAGCCTCGTGCACCTCGGCGCGAGCGAAGACGCCTGCCACGACGCCGTCCGCATCGCCGCGGTCGTGAGCGCCGCGGCCTGCGGTCTCGCCGGCTGACCCGCGCCGCCTCTCCGTAGGCCCGTCACTCCGTGACGGGCAGCCCGTTGCGGAGCAACAGGCCTACGGTGACGGGTAGCCCGTTGCGGAGCAACAGGCCTACTCCTCGCAATACGCCGTGAGGGGCTGCCCGTGCCCCGAGAGCCGGCGTTGCTGACCAGCGCAGGCAGGATGCCGAAGCGCAGTCAGCATCGAGCGAGCGAAGGCATGGATGCCGTAGCGAGCGTCCGGCTCTCGGGGCATGGGCAGCCCCGAACTATCACCCGCCAAGTTCGCGCAGGTAGTCGAGCGTGTAGATGCCGCTCGAGTGGCCGTCGGAAAATTCGATCGAGTAGGCATACTGCCCCACCGGCTTCATGCCGGTGATCGACAGCGGCGCGACCTCCTCGGGCGCGAGCACCTGCAGGAGTTGCGGCTGCGGCGGCTCGGCCCGCCGCTCACGGCAGGTGGCACACGGGCAGGCATCGCGCAGGAGCCGGGGCGGATAGCTGCTCTCGAGCCCGTCGCTCCAGACGAGCTCCACGCCTCCGGCGGGCAGCCGGCGGATCGATTGCGGGACGGGCTGGGACATGGCTCACCGTATCGAGTGGAACACTGTTGGAAGACGCACACCACGCGTTGCGTATGGTAGCTCCAGATCAGCCACGCCGATCGATCACCCGCCGCCCCTTGCCCTCGAACCGGGGCAGGCTGCCGATCGGCACGACCGTCACGTCCACCCGCAGCCCGAGCCGCATCTGCAGCTCGCGGGCCACGCGGAGGGGATCCGCAAGGCGGTCTTCGATCTCGAGTGCGATCGTGTCGAGCGCCGCATCGCTGCTCACGATGAGCCGATACTCGACGACCTCCGGGAAGCTCCGCACGATGTCGTCGATCGCGCCCGGGAACACGTTCACGCCCCGGATCACGAGCATGTCGTCGGTGCGGCCGAGGATGCCGCCGTCGAGCCGCACCCACGGGCAGGCCCCTGCGGCCACGTCGGCCGCGCTCGGCCATGTCGGCCGCACGACGTCGCCGGTGCGGTAACGGATCACTGGTGCCCCCACGCGGCCGAGCGTCGTGAGCACGAGTTCGGCCAGTTCGCCCGCGGCCGCCGGGCCGCCGGTCTCGAGCGCGAGAAACTCGGGATGAAACCACGGCTCGAGCACGTCGAGCCCCGGGCCACGAAGATCACCGACGCCCCACGGCCCCACTTCCGTCGCGCCCGAGTGGTCGAGCACGTCGGCCTGCCAGGCGGCGGCGATCCGCCGCCGCACCGCCGGCACCGAACCCCCCGGCTCACCGGCCACGATCACCAGCCGCACCGATTCGGCCGCCGTCTCCAGCTTCTCGTCGACCGCCACCTCGGCCAGATGCAGGGCGTAGCTCGGCGTGGCGATGAGCACGGTGGGCGCGTGTGTCCGCATCATCTCCAGCCGAGCGAGCGTCGAGAGGCCGCCGGTCGGGATCGCGAGCGCGCCCGCGGCGACGGCCGCGTCGAACCCGCTCCAGAATCCGGCATACGGTCCGAACGACGAGGCCACGAGCACGCGATCGCCGGCAGCGACGCCGCCGCGGGCCAGGATCGCCCGCCAGCAGTCCATCCACCACTGCCAGTCGGCGGCGGTGTCGAACACGGGCAGCGGCCGGCCGTGCGTGCCGCTCGTCTGATGAAACCGCACATACTGCTCGCGGGGCCAGGTGAGGTTGCCGGGCACGCCGTCGGCGGCGGCGGCCACCAGCTCTTCCTTGAACGTGAACGGCCAGTCGCTCAGCTCGGCGAGCGATGCGATGCCGGCTGGATCGGCGATCCGCGCGAGCTTCGTCGCATAGAAGTGGTTATGGGGCAGCATCCCGCGAATCGTGTCGCGGAGCCGTGCGAGCTTCAGTGCATCGACCGCCGTGCGGCTGCCACCAGACTGCTCTGCCTCGTCGTGATCACGCATGCCGGGATTATGGCACGCCAAGGCTCGGGATGCCCTGCGCCGGCGCGTTTTGCAGCGGAGGCTGCAGGCCCTGGAACGGCGACGGCGATGGCGGTGGCAGCACGAGGCCCTGCGGTGGCCCGGGCGGCGGCCCAAGTTGACCGGGGGGTGACGAAGGGGCGAACTGCTGCAGCGGCGGCACGGCCGGGGCCGGCGCCGGAATGGGCTGCGGCGCCACCGGCGGCGGCAGCGGCGTCACGACTTGTGGTGTGGGAACTGGGGGCAGGCTGCCGGCCGACAGCCGCGCCTGCTCGGCACGGGCCACGACCGACTCCGGCGGCGTCACTCCGGCCGGCTGCATCGCCAGATCGACCACCCGCTCGTCGCGAATCTCCCAGGGGAGAAGATTCTCCGTCACGAAGTCGAGGGGAAAGTATTGATACCAGGGCAGCGGAAAGGGCTGCCGCACGGTGAGCGTCTCATAGCCATCTTTCACGAGCCGGATCTTCCGCGTGCCGTAGTAGACGAAGTCGTGCGAAACGGGAGTCGCGCCGAGCTGGTAGTCGTCGACGTAGACCAGCGCGCCCGGCGGGTTGCTGCGGATCGTCATCCGGCGCTGCACGCAGCCGGTGGACAGGATCGCACATGCGACGGCGGCCATGAGGCCGCCGGCCCAGCCGCGGCGGCCGACGGACCCGGTCGATGAAGACTGAGCAATCATTGGGCCGGACGGTAGAAACCGACCGGATTTCGATCCAGATCAGCATGGGGCCGGCCGGGTCCGGCTGCTAGACTCCCCAGTCCCCCTGCCCCCCCTTCCCGAGGCGTCCACGCGTGGGATCCGGCATCAGCCTCGAGCACTGCGACCGCACCGACGTCGGCCGACGCCGGGCCAACAACCAAGACGCGAAGGCGGTGCTCGAGCCGTGGAGCCGCGAGCAGTATCGCCGCCGTGGCTGGCTGTTCGTGGTGGCCGACGGGATGGGTGCGCATGCCGCAGGTGAAATGGCGAGCGCGATCGCGGCCGAGCAGGTGCCGCTTGTGTACGAGAAGCACGCTGCCCGCTCGCCGATCTTGGCCCTGCGCACGAGCATCGACCAGGCGAATGCCGAGATCCATGCGCGGGGTGAAAGCTCGCCTGATCTCAAGGGCATGGGCACCACCTGCACGGTTCTGGCGATCCTGCCCCGCGGCGCCATCATCGGCCATGTGGGTGACAGCCGCGCCTATCGCGTCCGGGGCGGCACGATCGAGCAGCTCTCTCGGGACCACTCACTCGTCTGGGAACTGGAGGCGGCACACACCGGTCCGCCGGAAGACATGCCGGTGGCGCCCAAGAACATCATCACCCGCTCGCTCGGCCCGCACTCACATGTGGAGATCGATCTCGAGGGCCCGTTCCCGGTCGAGGAGAACGACGTCTTCGTGCTCTGCAGTGACGGGCTCTCCGGCCAGGTCGCCGACGACGAGATCGGCCTGCTCGCCGCGGCCCTGCCACCGAAGGCCGCCGCTGCCGCGCTCATCGGCCTGGCGTTGGTCCGCGGCGCGCCTGACAACGTGACGGTGATCACGGCACGGGCCGGGGAACGCGAGGTGTCGCGAACCGCTCCCGGCGACGAGCCCTGGCCGTTGGCAGAGGAGCCGAACCGACCTGCGGGCCAGGCGAACGTGCCCTGGACCACGCTCGCCATCGCCGGCGGCTGCCTGTTCGCGGCGCTCCTGCTCTATCCGGGGGAAACTGGCACCCTGATGAGCGAGTCCGGCCTGATCGGCAAGCTGATGAACGACTGGAAGCTCGGGGAACTTCGGCCGGCGATCGGCTGGGTCAGCTTCGGCGGCCTGCTGCTCGGATTCGTGGCGGCGATCGTCACCGCCCTCGTCGACTTCTGCTCCCCATCGCAGCCGCGAATCAAGGCGCTTCCCCTCAACGCCCGCGTCGGCGCCGGCCCGTATCGCACCTACGCCTGCGGCCCAACGGCGTCGCGGATCGAGGGCATCGTCGCCAGCGTCGAGTCGGCGGCCGACGGCCTCGACGACGCCACCCGCACGCATGCCCTCGGCCATGTCCGCCGCGCTCGTGAAGCCGCCGCCGGTGGCGACTTCGCCACGGCCGTCACGGCGGCCGCCGATGCCGTGGGCGTCTACGCCCGGAGCGTGGAGGCAGCCCGGCGATGAAGATCATCACGCGCTATGTGCTGCTGGAACTGCTCCAGGTGTTTCTCGTGGCCCTGGCGGCCCTCACGCTGTTCATGCTCGTCGTCGGCCTCGTCAAGGAGGCCCAGCAGCAGGGGCTCGGGCTCGTGCAGATCATGCTGCTCGTGCCCTATGTACTGCCCGAGGCGATGCGGTTCGCCGTGCCGGGCACGATGCTCTTCGCCACGGCAAGCGTGTTCGGCCGGATGTCGGCCAGCAACGAGATCACGGCCCTCAAGGCGGCCGGCGTCACGCCGATGTCGGCGATGTGGCCCGCCTTCGGCCTGGCCCTCGTGGTGAGCTTCGTGTCGGTGTGGCTCAACGACGTGGCCGTGTCGTGGGGCCGCGACGGCGTCCGCCGCGTCGTGGTCGAGAGCGTCGAGCAGATCATTTATGGCAAGCTGCGGCAGCAGCGTTCGTACAGCACGCCCCAGGTGTCGATCAACGTCAAGGGCGTCGATGGCCGCACGCTCATCCGGCCGACGCTCTCGTTTGCGTCGGGCCCCGCCGGCGCGCCGGCCACCGTATCGGCCGCCGAGGCGGAACTCAGGGCCAACGCCGCGGCCGGCACGCTGACGGTGATCTTTCGCGACGGCACGCTCCACATGGGCGACGTGACCGCATCGTTTCCCGACGAGATCGTCCGCGAAGTGCCGCTCGACGCGGTGAGCCGCAAGGGCACCACGACCACGAGCCCCTCCGAGATTGCGATGGCCGAGTTCGCCAAGGCCCGGGCCGACGAGGTGGCCCGGATCGACCAGATCGAGCAGGTGGCGGCGGGCAAGCAGGCGATGGGGATCGTCACGAGCCGCCTCGAGCACACGGTCCCCTCGGCGGTGGCCCACGAGCGGGCGCTGCTCGACTGGGAGAAGACGCGGCTCAACCGGATCGTGATGGAGCCCTGGCGCCGCTGGGCCAACGGGTTCAGCTGCCTCTGCTTCGTGCTCGTCGGCGCCCCGATGGCCATCCGCATGCGGAACGCCGACTTCCTCACCAGCTTCTTCCTCTGCTTCCTCCCGATCCTGATCGTCTACTATCCGGTGTTCATCCTCGGCGTCGATCAGGCGAAGGCGGGCAAGGTGCCGCCGATCGCCGTCTGGGCGGGCAACCTGCTGATGCTGCTCTGGGGCTGGTGGCTGATGCGCCGCGTCGTCCGCCAGTAGGTGGTGCGTCGGGGTTGCCCACGCCCCGAGAGCCGGACGCTCGCTCCGAACATCCTGTTCTTCGTTCGCTCGGATGCCGCCTTCGC
>CAMDDA010000029.1 GCA_945890755.1 Candidatus Kuenenia stuttgartensis | reverse complement strand
GGCGAGAAGGCCGCGAGCGCTGCGGTGGCGACAGCGACGCCGGAGAAGGCACGGTAGACCTCCACGTCGGCTGCGGATGGCGCGGAGTTCGCGACCTGCGGCGGCGAATCGAAAAGTCCGGTGGCCATGGCAGCGCTGGGCGGGAGGGGGCGGCGGCCCTTCATGCTACCGTGCCGCGCGGCCGGATGATGCCGCGGGCTTGAGAACCGCCCGCGACACGCCCGCGACCAACAGCACGGCCGCTGCCCACAGGGCCCACTTCCAGGCCTGCCCCTCCACGGGAGCCGCGGCCGGGGGGGCGGCGGGCAACGGTGCGGTTGGATCGACACCCGGAAGGGCGTCGGTCGCGTCTTCGTCGGCGAGGACCGGAGCGATCGTGGCCGCGAGTGCGGCGTCGTCGGCTGTCGGGGGGACGGCTTGCGGAGCCGTCCCGCCGGGATCGTCGTCACTGGCATCGCCAGGCTTCGGCGCCGCAGTCGCCACGGCCGCCAGGCCGGCCAGTGTCGCCGCGCGGCGGACCGCCTCCGGGTCGATCTTCTCGAGTTCGACGACGGCCGCCGCAGCCTCCGGGAGCGGGCAGGCCTTCAGATAGTTCACCACCGGCTCGCGAACAAAGATGTTGTCGGCCTGGGCTGTCTTGAAGAGATCGACGAGCTTCTCGATGACCGACCAGTCCTGCCACCGCGCGAGGTCCGCAATCACGAGGTCGGCAAGCTTGGGCTCGTCGAGGAGGACGCGGAGTGACTGGAGCACCCGCGGCCGCGGCACGATGTCGGATTCCTCCCCCAAGAACCGCAGCGCCATCACGGCGGCATAGGTTTCAGCGAACGGCACGTCGCGGGACTTGCCGTCGGCGGCGGTGCGGTCGAGGAACAGCCGATCGACGAGGTCGAGACCCTCGGGGCCACGAAGTGTGACGTAGCAGGCGATGAGCGCATCGAGTCCGCTGCGGATCTCGGCCTGCTCTTCCGTAACTGCGTTGCCGTCGAGGATCTTCCCGATCCGCTCCGCATCGGCCGGCGAGCCACACACGCCGAGCATCGTGGCATAGAGCCGCCGCCGGTTGGCCTGCACCTTCGGATTCTCGATCCACGCGAGGAGTTGCGCGGCATCCATGCGATCCTTCAGGCCGCGGACATCGGCATACGGGGCGACCGCGAACTCGTCGTAGGCATCGCGGGCGAGCGTCTCGTCGGCGTCCTCGAGATATTGCTGGAAGAAGGCGAGCCGATCGGCCCCCTTTTCCGGCAGGTCGGCGAGCTTCTTGAGATACGTGACCGCGCGGTCACTGACGGCGATCGGGCTCGACCAGACGAGGTTCGGCGGCTCGACGCCCATCAGGAGAAAGAGCGAACCCACCGGCTTCTCCTCGAGCATGATCGTCTCGATCTGCTTCGCATCGGCGCCGGCGAGTCCCGCATCGGCGAGCAGATCGGCCCCCTTGAGCGGCTCGACGACCACGAACTTCGCCTTCGGCAGCGGCCCATCGGCCCGCGGCCCGAGCGATGCCGCCGGGGGCGGCTCGACGAGCCTGGCGATCACGGCCGCCTGACTCTGGGCGATCTCCTGCGCGAACGTGAGCGACACGGCCGAACAGAACGGGCAAGCCCGAGCGACGACGCCCACGGCTGCGGCGGACAGGGCCACGGCCACCACGAGTGATAATTGAGAAAGATTTCGCATGGACCAGATTGTAAACAACAAACCGCAGATGCCACGCTCACCGTGGGAAGCCGCCGGTTTGGGTCAGTGGCGTGCGACCCGTCCGCGGCTTCCGCCGCGGGATCCCCTCGCGCGCGCTCAGGGCTTGTATGTCGCCAAAAGGAAGCCCCCACGCGCAAGCCGGGGGATCCGACGCGGAAGCGTCGGCAGCGTCGCGCACCGAACGGCACCGGAGCCACCCAGCAGTCGCCGTGCGGCAGATCCAGACCGCGCAAGCAGCGATGCCCGTAGCGAGCGTCCGGCTCTCGGGGGCATGGGCAGCCCCGGACCCACGGCCGTTGGCGCAAAATCGCCTCGGCACTCGGGGCAGGCTGGGTAAAGGGCTCTGGGCCGGTTGTGCGGTGTGTGCCGGTGGCCCCGATCGGGCCGAAAATAGCGTCGGGCTGTTTTCCTGCAGTCGGGTACCCGATGCGCTGTCGTTTCACCCCGATCCTCGACCGCGAACGAGCGTTCCGCCGTACGGCGGCCGTGGTCTGGGCCGCGATTCTCGTTGCGATGAGCTGGCCCAGTCTGGCGACAGCGGAGAACTGGGCGGCCCAGTCGCAGTCGCAGCTTCACGATCCCGGCCAGGCCCTCGGCGCCCGGCCGCCGACCGAGGCCGTCGTACCTCCGGTGCCGGGCATGCTGCAGTCGCCGCGGACGCTTGCGGAGTGCGTGGCGCAGGCCGAGCGGCTTCATCCGCGGATTCGCGCGGCCCAGGCCGCCATTGAAATGGCACGGGGCAAGGCCGTGCAGGCGCGGCTCTACCCGAATCCCGTCGTGGCCGGGTTCTCGCCGCAGATGGCGGGCTCCTACAGCCAGTGGTCGGGAACCGTCGCCCAGGATCTCGTGACGGCCGGCAAGCTCCGGCTCTCGCAACAGGCGGCGCTCCGCGAGGTGCAGAAGGCGCAGTTCGAACTCACGCGGGCTCGCTTCGACGTGCTCCGTGACGTGCGAGGCAGCTTCTACCTGCTGCTCGTCGCCCAGCGACGCCAGGAGATCTTCAACCAGTTGGTCCAGATCGCCACCCGGTCGTACGAGATTGGCCGCCAGCTTGCCGAGGCGGGGGAGGGCACGAAGGCAGACGTGCTGTTCTGGAACATCGAACGCGACCGGGCCGAGGTGCGGCTCTTGAACGCGGGCGTCGATATCGAGACGGGCCGGCGGCAACTCGCCGCCGCGATGGCCGTACCGCGAGAAGAGATCGGCCCCGTGGCGGGTGACCTGCTGGCCGCGCTGCCCGACTTCGAGCTGGCGATGCTCCAGGAAGAAGTGGTGCGGCTCAACGCCCTGCCCCGCGCCGCCTCTGCCGACGTGGCCCGGGCCCAGTGGGCTCTCGAGCGGGCCCGCGTCGAACCGATTCCCAACGTCAACTTGTTGGGTGGCTACCAGCGAAACGTCGACTTTCCTGCGCAGGACCAGGGCCTCGCGCAGGTGATGATGGAAGTGCCACTCTTCGATCGCAACCAGGGCAACATCCGCTCGGCTCAGGCCGATATTGCCGGCTCGCGGGCGGCGCTCCGCACGATCGAGCTCGATCTCGCCACGCAGACGGCCCAGGCGGTGAACGCCTTCCGCACGGCGCGGCGACTCGTCGCCTGGTATGAAGAATCGATCCTGCCGAAGGCCCGCGAAACGGTGGCGCTCACGCAGTTGCTCTACGGCAAGGGGGAGGTGACGTTTCTCAGTCTGTTGCAGGCGCAGCGGACGCTGACCGAGACGGAGCTGGCGTTTGTCGAGGCCCAGGCCGACCGCTGGTCCAATGCCGTCGCGATCGCCGACCTCTTGCAACTCGAGGCGTTTCCACCGACGGCGGCCGCGCCGGCGGCGGTCGAGGCGCCCGTTGGACCGGAGGAACGTCTGCCGGCCGCGAATCCGGCAGACGTGCAGCCGCTACCGCAGCCGTGAGTTCGGAGCGATAATAGGCTGGTTCGCTCACCCTTCGGGAGCTAGCCGGCATGTCTGCCTCCGTCTCCGCCCCTGCGCCCCTACCGCTCCTGGCCCGGATGCGCCGCAGCCTGACGGGCGTGGCCTTTCTCGCCGCCGGCGGCCTGGCCTGGTGGTGGCTGGCCACGCACCACTTCGGCGGCGTCGGGCCTGACGAGGGGGATGCGGGAGGCGAGCCTGTCGTAGCTGCGGCGCCCGATGACCTGGTCTCGCTGCCGGCGGCGACGGCTACTGCCGAAGTCACGGCGGTGACGGTGAGCCGCGTGCCACTTCGCGATCATGTCACGGTGCCCGGGCGGATCGACTACGACGCCCGCCGGCAGATCGACTACGCCGCGCCGGTGGACGGCATCGTGTCGCAGATGCTGGTGCGGGTGCGGCAGCGGGTACAGGCCGGAGATCCTCTGGCGGAACTCTCCAGCCGGGATGTCGGCATGGCCCGCAACGACGTGCGGAAGTGCATGGCCGATCTCGCGATCGCAGTCAAAGCGGCCGACTGGGCCGCTACGATCCAGACGAACGTCGAGGCGATGCTCGGGGCACTGGAGGCTCATCCGCCGCTCGACGAGATCGAGAAGCGGTTCGGCAGGGAACTGCTCGGCAACTACCGCGACCGGATTCTCGGCAGTTATTCGAAGCTGCTCCAGGCCGAGAAGGTCCGGGCGAGCACCAGTTCGCTCGAGACCGGTGGAGCCCTCTCCGGCCGGATCGTCGAGGAGCGGCAGAGCAATCTCGAGGTGGCCCGGGAGCGATACCTCGCCGAGTGTGAAGAATCGCGGTTCCTGACGCGGCAGGAACGGGCAAAATCGGCCGCCGAGCGGGAGCAGGCCGAGCGGGTGCTCGAGATCTCACGGGAGCATCTGCGGGCGCTCGTCGGCAATTCCGATGGCGATGCCGGCGACGCCGCGGCCGAGCAGCCGAACGACGACTCGCTGAGCACGCTCGTGCTCCGGTCGCCGATCGACGGCCTCGTGGAGGACATTTTCGTGGCCCGCGGCGAGCGGGTGGAGCCGGGCAAGCGGATGTTCGTCGTGGCCGACACGACCACGCTCTGGGTGCGGGCGCTCGTGCACGAGCGGCAGTGGACCGCCGTCGAGGTGGCCGATGGACAGTCGGTGAAGGTGATTGTGCCCGGGGCATCGGTGCACGAGACGACGGCGACGATCAATCACGTGGGCGCCACGGTGGAAGCCGAGAGCCGCAGCGTGCCGTTGGTGGCCGAACTCGCCAACGACGATGCCCACTACAAGCCGGGCATGTTCGTGTGGGTCGATCTGCCCCAGGGGAAGCTCCGCGAGGCGATCGCCGTGCCGGCGGAGGCCGTGATGCGGCACGACGGCAAGGCGTTCGTGTTCGTGCCCGAAGGAGACGGCCGGTTCCGTCGCCGCGACGTGCAGACCGGGATCGAGACCGACACACTGATCGAGATCACCCGCGGCCTCGCGGAAGGAGACGAGGTGGTGGCCCGCGGGGCATTCCTCCTCAAGAGCCGGCTGCTTCTGGAAAAGGAAGTCGAAGCGGAGACGGCGACCATGCCCCGGCTTGCACCTGGGGGCTTGTATGGGGCCGATACAAGCCCTGAGCGCGAGCGAGGGGATCGATCCGGTTCACGCTTCGATCCCCCGGCTTGCGCCTGGGGGCTTGTATCCGCCCATACAAGCCCTGAGCGCGAGCGAGGGGATCAAGCAAGTGGTTTCTGCCGATCTGTCACACGATCCCCCGGCTTGCGCCTGGGGGCTTGTATTGAGGTGGCTATGCACCAATCGGCGGAGGCCAAATGCTCTCGGGCCTGATCGAGTGGTCGCTGGACAATCGCGTCCTCGTGATCGGGCTGTTCATCGCGCTGGCCGTGGGCGGACTCATGGCCGCCACGAACATCCCGGTCGATGCCGTGCCGGATCTCGTCAACGTGCAGGTGCAGGTGGTCACCGACGCCGGCAGCCTCACGCCGCTGGAGGTGGAGCGGTACATCACCTATCCCGTCGAACTGGCGATGAGCGGCCTGCCCAGCGTGGAGGAGACCCGCAGCCTCTCCAAGTTCGGCATCTCGCTGGTGACGATCGTGTTTCGCGAGGGCACAGACATCTACCTCGCACGGCAGCTCGTGTCCGAACGGATCGCCGAGGCGCGGGCCCTCATTCCGCCGGGGCTCCCCGACCCGGCCCTCGGTACGCTCTCAACCGCCTTGGGTGAGATCCTGCAGTTCGAGGTCCGCGGTAAGGGGCACGACCTGATGGAACTGCGGAGCCTTCTCGAATGGGAGATCGCGCCGGCCTTGCGAGAGGTGTCGGGCGTGACCAACATCAACAGCCACGGCGGCTACGCGAAGAGCTACCAGGTGCAGGTCGATCCCGACCGGCTGTCGAGCCACGGCATCCCCCTCTCCGACGTGGTCGAGGCGCTCGAGCGCAACAACGCCAGCACCGGCGGCGGCTACATCGTCAAGCACGGCGAGCAGCGGTTCATCCGCGGCCGGGCCCTGCTCGACGGCGTCGAGGACATCGGGCAGGTCGTGGTGCGGTCGCCGGCCGGCGGTGTGCCAATCCTCATTCGCGACATCGGCGCCGTCACGATCGCTCCGCTCGTGCGGCAGGGGGCCGCCACGCGGGATGCCCGCGGCGAGGTGGTGACCGGCATGGTGATGATGACACGGGGCGAGAACAGCCGCCGCGTCGTCGCCGCCGCCAAGGAAAAGCTCGACGAAATCAGGAAGACGCTGCCCGCCGGCGTGACGCTCGAGATCATCTACGACCGCTCCGAGCTGATCGCCCGCACGCTCGACACGGTGCTCCACAATCTCGCCGAAGGCGGCCTGCTCGTGATTGGCGTCCTGCTCGTGCTGCTCGGCAACATCCGGGCTGGGCTCATCGTATCGCTCGCGATCCCGATGTCGATGCTCTTCGCGGCCAACCTGATGTGGGCCTGCGCGATCCCGGCGAGCCTCATGAGCCTGGGCGCGATCGACTTCGGCCTCGTCGTCGACAGCTCCGTGATCATGGTGGAGAACTGCGTGCGCCGCCTCGGCCTCGCCCCTCCCACCGCCTCGCGGCTCGCCGTCGTCCGCGATGCCGCGATCGAAGTGCGTGGGCCGACCATGTTCGGCGAGTTGATCATCGCTATCGTCTACCTGCCGATCCTCGCGCTCGAGGGAACGGAAGGCAAGCTCTTTCGGCCGATGGCACTCACGGTGCTCTTCGCCCTGGCCGGTTCGCTCGTGATCTCGCTCACGCTCATGCCGGTGCTCGCGGCAACGGTGCTCTCCCGCGAGGAGGAGCACGAGCCGCTCGTGATGCGGGTGTTTCACCGGCTCTATCAGCCGCTCGCGCGGCTGGCCGTCCACCATCCGGTGCTGATCTCGCTCGTGGCGGCTGGACTCGTGGCGGCGAGCGTGCCGGTGGCACTCAGGCTGGGGGCCGAGTTCATGCCGCGGCTCGACGAAGGCGATCTGCTGGTCGAGATGGTGCGGCTGCCGAGCGCCACGCTCGAGGACTCTGTGCCGGTGACCACCCGGGTGGAAAAGGCGCTCACGGCGTTTCCCGAGGTGAAGACGGTCTTCTGCAAGACCGGTCGGCCCGAGATCGCCAACGACGTGATGGGCGTGCAGCAGACCGACGTCTGGCTGATGCTCAAACCACGGGCCGAGTGGCCTGAGCCGATTTCACGGGACGAGCTCGTGACGAAGCTGGGCCGGGCACTCGCCGACGTCGCGCCGGAGGCCAACTTCGGCTTCAGCCAGCCGATCGAGATGCGGGTGGACGAGCTGGTTGCCGGCGTGAAGGCCGACGTGGCGGTGCTCGTTTACGGCGACGACCTCGACACCCTGGGTGCAGTCGGCAAACAGGTCGAGCGGGTGCTCGCGGGCATTCCGGGGGCAGCCGACGTGCGGGCCGACTGGCAGGCCAACATTCCCACGCTTCAGATCGACGCCCGGCCTGACCAACTCGCCCGCCATCACATCGACGGCGCCGAGGTGATCCGCACGGTGGCCGCGATGGGGGGCATCGACGCGGGCGTGATCTTCGAGGGCCGGCCGCGGTATC
The DNA here is from genome assembly GCA_945890755.1 of Candidatus Kuenenia stuttgartensis. Classification (GTDB taxonomy): domain Bacteria; phylum Planctomycetota; class Planctomycetia; order Pirellulales; family UBA1268; genus QWPN01. The sequence continues at coordinate 14,781 of CAMDDA010000029.1, read as the reverse complement.
CGCTCATCGTGCGGTTCGCGCCGCAGTGGCGGGAGAACCCCGACCTGTTGCCACAGATTCCGGTGGGTTCGGCCGGCAGTCGGCCCGTGCCGCTCGGCGAGCTGGCCGACGTGCGGATGGAGGAGAGCCCGCCGTCGATCGAGCACGAAAACTCCCGCCGCCGCACGTTCGTGTCGGCGAACGTCCGCGGCCGTGACGTGGCCGGGTTCGTGCAGGAGGCGCAGGTCGCGGTCGAGAAGCAGGTCAGACTCCCCGTGGGCTACACGCTGCGCTGGGGGGGCGACTTCGAGAACCTCGTCTCGGCGAGCCGCCGCCTGGCCCTGATCACGCCCGCGGTGCTGGGGCTGATCGCGATTTTGCTCTACGCCAGCTTCAAGTCGTTTCGGCTGGCGGCACTGATCTTCGTGGCCGTGCCGGTGGCGGCCTCCGGGGGCATCGCGGCGCTCGCCCTCCGGGGCATGCCCTTTTCGATCGCGGCGGGCGTCGGCTTCGTGGCCCTCTTCGGTGTGGCGGTGCTCAACGGGCTCGTCTGGGTGGCCGGCGCCGAGCATGCGCGGCAGGGGGGGCTCGCGCCCCGCGAGGCGGCGATCGTGACGGCGGGCGTGCGGATTCGGCCGGTGCTCATGACGGCGCTCGTGGCGAGCCTAGGCTTCCTCCCGATGGCCCTGGCGACGAGCGCGGGGGCCGAGATCCAGCGGCCGCTGGCGACGGTCGTGATCGGCGGCATCGTGACGTCGACTTTGCTAACAGCCTTCGTGGTGCCGGCGATCTACCCCTGGTTCGCCCCGAAGTCATCCTGATGGGTTGGGCCGGAGTCGACGCTTGCGCATCGGGATCCCCCGGCTTGCGCCTGGGGGCTTGTATGACGGGATCCCCCGGCTTGCGTTGGCCGGACCTGCCGCTCGGCGTCTTTTGGTGGACACCGGTGCTGATTGGTGCGCGACGTTGCCGACGCTTGCGCATCGGGATCCCCCGGCTTGCGCCTGGGGGCTTCCTTTTGGCCGCATACAAGCCCTGAGCGCGAGCGAGGGGATCCTGCGGCGGGCACGGGCAGCCGTCACAGCCAGCGGGAGACGTCGGTGCGGTAGGCGGAGAGGGCCGGGAGCAACGCGGCGAGGATCGCCAGGCCGACGAGGAAGGGCACGAGCAGGAGCTCCGCCGGCGAGGTCGAGAAGAAGCTGGCCGTCACGCCCGCGCCCGTCGTGATCAAGGGGCCGATGGCGGCGACGACGGCGTGGCCGAGTGCCCAGCCCGCGAGGCCGCCGCCGACCGCCAGCAGGATCGCCTCGATGAGGACCGTGGCGAGCACGTGGCCGCGGCGGGCGCCGAGCGCCCGCATCACCGCCACGTCACGGCTCCGTTCGAGCGCGGAGCCCACCATGCTCACGAGAATGCCGATCGCGGAGACCACGACGACGAGCACCGTCACGAGCAGGAGCAGGAGTTCGAGTGGCCGCACGAAGAGGTCGAGCAACTGGCGGATCTCACGGATCGGCTCGGCGGCCTGGCCATCGCGGCCCTCGTTGATCGCCTGCTTGAGTCCCATCGCCATCAGTTCCGGCGGTAGCCCCGGCAGCGCTGCGGTCTCCACGAGGATCGCCGTCACCTCCCGCTGCTCCGGAGGGAGTGGTGTGGGCTGCCCGGTGGCCGTCTCGGTCGGCTTTTGTTTTTCCGGCGGCTCGACTCCCTCGACGGGCTTCGCGTGGCCCTCTTGCAAGTAAAAACCTTCCATATTGACATATACGCCGCGATCGACGGGCGTGTCGGTGCGGGCGAGCACGCCGCGGACGACGAACGGGTCGTGCACAAGACCGTTGTCGGCGCCGTGCGTCGGCGAAAAGGCGTCGCCCACCTTCAGGCCGAGCGTGCGGGCCGCGTCGGCGCCGAGCACGCCGCCGAAGAAGTCGGCGTCGCGGAAGTTCTCACCCGCGGCGAACGCGAACGGCTGGCCGTTGCCGTAGCTGAGCCGGTCAAAGTAGGCGGCATTCGTGCCCACGACGCGGTGCCCGCGGAAGTAGTCCCCCATGCAGATCGGCACGGCCGTCTTCACGCTGCCGGCGAACGTGCCGGCCTGCCCGTCGCGGCGGTTCTCGGCCGGGAGGAACTGCTCGTAGAACGCCCAGGAAACGTTTTCGATCGGCCGGCTGATGAGGTAGACGCTGTTGAGCACCAGTTGCAGCGGGCTCCCCTTCGCACCGGCGATCATGTTGTAGCCGAGCCCGGCCCCCGAGTTGAACGCCTGCTTCACGATGCCGGCCGTCACGAGCGTGGCCACGACGAGCGCAACGCCGAGCGCGAGCGACAGCGCCGTGAGGCAGCTGGTGAGCGCCCGCTGCCGGATGTTGCGCCAGGCGATGCCGAAGAGCGTCATGGGGTCGGGCGTCCGGGATTCGTCATGCGTGCGCGGCTGCGCGGTTGAAGTCTTCGAGCCGGAGTCGTCGCGGGAACTGCCGGGCCACTTCGGGGGCGTGGGTCACCACGAGGAGGGCGACTCCCTGCTCAGTGCAGGCGCCGCGCAACAGGTCGATCACCTGCTGCTGATGGGCGGAGTCGACGCTCGCCGTCGGCTCGTCGGCGAGGATCGCCCGCGGCCGGTTGGCGAGTGCCCGCGCCACGGCCACCCGCTGCTGCTGGCCGATCGAGAGTTCGGCCGGCCTGTGGTGGAGGCGATGGGACAGGCCGACGGAGGCGAGCAGGTCAGCTGCCCGCCCGCGGTCGGGCGTGGCGCTTCCGAACGACATTGCCACGAGCACGTTCTCCAGGGCCGTGAACCCCGGCAGCAGGTTGAACTGCTGGAACACGAGGCCGAGCGTGTCGGCGCGGACGCGGTCGCGACTGGCCTCGGGCAGCCTCGTGATGTCGTGGCCCGCGATCACCACGCGGCCCGAGTCGGGCCGGAGGATACCGGAGATGACGTGCAGGAGGGTGGACTTCCCAGAGCCGCTCTGTCCCTCGAGGGCGCACTCCTCCCCCTCTCCGAGGATGAAGCCGGGGATGTCGAGCACGGAGGTCCGCTCGCCGCCGGGCATGGCGAACGATTTGCGGACGTTTTCGAGTTCGATCACTGCAGGGGGCATAACGAGGCTCCATCGTACCGCGCTCGGCCCGCGGGCGGGGTGTTTGCGCGTGCCGATTGAGGGGCGCCGACGGGGCGTGTATATTCCGCCCTCCCGCACGGCGGCGTCTGGATTGACCGCGGCTGCGGGCTCGTGTCATTCGACGTCCCGCCTCAGGAGATTCGCCGTGTCCATTCGCGTCGGCATCAACGGCTTTGGTCGCATCGGCCGCCTCACTTTCCGCGCCATCTACGAGAAGTACGGCCTTGACGGCGACGTGCAGGTGGTGGCTCTCAACGACCTCACCGACGCGAAGACCAACGCCCACCTGCTCGAGTTCGACTCGAATTACGGGCCCTTCAAGGGGACGGTCGGCTACGAGGGCAACGACCTGATCGTCGACGGCCGCAAGATCAAGGTCTTCGCCGAGAAGGATCCCGGGTCGATCCCGTGGGGCTCGCAGGACGTGCAGATCGTGGTGGAGAGCACCGGCTTCTTCACAGACGCCACGAAGGCCGTCGCCCACAAGCGCGACAGCGTGAAAAAGGTCGTGATTTCCGCCCCGGCCAAGAACGAAGACCTCACGATTGTGCTGGGCGTCAATAACGACATGTACGACCCCACGAAGCACCATGTGATTTCCAACGCCTCGTGCACGACCAACGGCCTGGCGCCGGTGGCCAAGGTGCTGCACGAGACCTGGGGCATCGACCGCGGCCTTTTGACCACGGTGCATGCCTACACCAACTCTCAGAAGACGGTCGACACGGCCGCCAAGGATCTTCGCGACGCCCGGGCCGCGGCCCTGAACATCGTCCCTTCGAGCACCGGCGCCGCGCGGGCTGTGGGCCTCGTCATCCCGGCCTTGCAGGGCAAGTTCACTGGCATGGCCTTCCGCGTGCCGACGCCGACGGTGAGCGTGGTCGACTTCACGGCGATCCTGGGCAAGGATGCCGCTCCGGCCGACATCAACGCCGCCATGAAGAAAGCCGCCGAGGGCCCGCTCAAGGGAATTCTGCGGTACACCGACAAGGAACTGGTCTCGACGGACTTGAAGGGTGATCCGCACAGCTCGATCTTCTCGGCCGTCGATACGATCGGCCTGGGGAACTTCGTGAAGGTGGTGAGCTGGTACGACAACGAATGGGGCTACTCCAACCGCGTCGCCGACCTGCTCAACTTCCTCGAAGACCGCGGGCTCTGAAAAGGAGCGATCCCCTCGCTCGCGCTCAGGGCTTGTAAGTCGGCGAAAGGAAGCCCCCAGGCGCAAGCCGGGGGATCCGACGCGGCAGCGTCGCGCACCGATCGGCACCGGTGTTCACCAAAAGATCCGAGCGGCACGTCCAGCCAACGCGAGCCGGGGATCGCGACTCGGAAGCGTCAGCGGGTCGCGATCGTGGCGTCGGCGACGAGCGGGCTGCCGCCGTCGGCTGGCGCGAGCCGTACGACCACGCGGGCGTGACTGCCGACGGGGGGTGAGCCGGGCCACGGAAGCGAAAAGTGCAGGCCGCGCATCCGTGACGTCCGCCGAAAATGCCGCGGGATGTCGGCTGCCGGGATGTCCCAGTTTGCGATCGGCGTGCCCTCGCCTGTGGCGGGGTCGGCGCCGGCTGCGGCATCGAACACGGTGATCGTGACATTTCCGGCTGCCGCCGTCAGTCGCTCCTCCGCATCCCGCGGCTCGAACACGATCGACAGTCCCTCGCTGCGGCCATCACCATCGGCATCGAGACAGGTGGTCTGCTCGTCGTTCACGACCAGCCTCGCCACGGGGGCGGCCACGTCTGAAGTCTCGTAGGCGAGCCGCTGGATCGGCGGGGGCACCGCGGCTGAAGCGTCGGGCAGCGCCAGGGCCGGTTCGGCTGGTGTCGGCCCTACCGCGGCACCGTCGGCAGGCAGTGGCGGCACGCCCTCCAGGGCGGGTGGGGCAAGCGGTCCGACCGGCGGCCCACCGCGGCCGGCGGGGGGGCGTGGCGACCCGCTGCCATCGGGAATCTCGATCGCCGGGGGGACGTTCACCGGAGCTGGCAGCCCGGCTGCACCGCGCCGCCCCGAGCCCGACCGCGGAGTTGCGACGTCGTCGCCCACGCCGAGTTGCTTCTTGAGGCTCGCATTCTCACCCGCGGCCCGTTCCAGCTTCGCGCAGGCCACCTGCAACTCGTCCTGCAGGTTGTAGATCTGATCTTCCTGATACCGCAGTTCCCGCTCGAGGAGCTGCTGGTTGAGGTCGCTCTTACAGCCGGTCAGACCGGCGGCGACGACGAGGGCCGACACCAGTCGGACCGTCACGAGCACCGAACTGCCGGTCGTCGGGAACGGAATCGTCATGACGCGCCTCCATGCGCCTCTTTTGCGACGTGCGGGAGCGACCCGTCGGACGCTCCCCGCCAGTCGTTCGCCAGGCCCGCGGCGTCAGCCCGCGGACTTGGGCATCGGCATCCGGTCGATCACCTCGTCGATCAGTCGATAGTCGAGCGCCTCCTGCGCCGACATGAATCGGTCGCGGTCCGTGTCCTGCTCGATCTTCTCGAGCGGATGGCCCGTGTGCTTGAGCAGGATCGTGTTGAGCTTCTGCTTGATGTTCTTGAATTCCTTGGCGTGGATCATGATCTCCTCCGCCGTACCCTCCATGCCGGCCAGCGGTTGGTGGATCATGATCCGGGCATTGGGCAGGGCCCGCCGCTTCCCCTTGGCACCTGCGGTGAGCAGCACGGCACCCATCGAGGCACACTGGCCGATGCAATAGGTGGCGACGTCGCAGGTCACGAACTGCATCGTGTCGTAGATCGCCAGGCCCGCCGTCACGCTGCCGCCCGGCGAATTGATGTAGAGGTGAATGTCGCTCTTCGGGTCGTCGGACTGCAGGAAGAGCAGTTGGGCGACGATCGCATTGGCCACTTCGTCGTTCACCTGCGTGCCCAAAAACACGATCCGGTCCTTGAGCAGGCGGCTGTAGATGTCCATCGCCCGCTCTTCGCGGCCGCTCTTCTCGACGACATAGGGGATCAGGGGCATGGGCTTGGTTCCGGGTGCGGGGGGTGGAGACGGCGGCGGCCGCGAGGCTGCTCAGTCCTTGTCCTTGTCTTCCTCGACGACGGGCGGCTTCGACAGCACCTCGTCCACGAGGCCGTACTCCTTCGCCTCGGAGGCGGTCAGGTAGCGGTCACGGTCGGTGTCGCGGGCGATCCGTTCGATGGGCTGGCCGGTGTGGCTGGCGAGGATTTCGTTGAGCACCGCGCGAGTCTTGATGATCTCGTCGGCCTGGATTTCGATGTCGCTAACCTGGCCCCCCACCTGGCCGTAGGGCTGGTGAATCATCACCTTGGCGTGTGGGAGGACGAATCGCTTCCCCTTGGCGCCGCCGGCCAGCAGCACGGCGCCACCGCTGGCCGCGAGGCCCACGCAGTAGGTGGCCACCGGACAGGAGAGAATCTGCATCGTGTCGTAGATGGCCATGGTGGCCGTCACGCTGCCGCCGGGCGAGTTGATGTAGAAGTGGATGTCCTTCCGGCGGTTCTCGCTCTGCAGGTAGAGCAGTTTCATCACCAGTTCGTTGGCGTTGCCGTCGTAGATCTCGCCCTGCAGCAGGATGATGCGGTTCTCGAGCAGCAGGTCGCCGAGCGTCATCTGCCGCTGCCGCTGGTAGTCGCGGTAGGCGCTCGATGCGTGCGGAAGCATGGGGCTTGTCTGCATGAAGTTCTCGGACGTGTGGCTTTCGGAGTAGGGGAGGGCGGCCGGCCGCCGGAACGCACATGATCGGGTGTCAGCCGCGGCTGCCGGGCCGAGCTGCCGCCTCGGCCTGCGTCGCGACGGGAATCTCCTCCTCGCCGACGACCGACCCACACACGGCATGGTCGATCGCTTCGGCATCGGGCTTCTGGAACTCGAACGGCGTGTCCTTGAACGACGCGTGCGACGTGATCAGGTCGACCGTCTTTCGCTCGATGATCTGGTTGCGGAGCACGTCCATGAGGCCGCGCCGCTCGAGACTCGCACGCACCCGCCGCGGCGACTCGCCCGACTGGGCGGCGATGGCGCGGATCTCCTCGTCGTAGTCGGCCGCGGTGTCGGCGACCGACTCCTCCTCGGCGATCCGCTCCAGGATGAAGTGCTCCTTCAGTGCCCGAGCGGTGCTGGCCAGCACGGTCTGCCGCAATTCGTTGACATGGCGGCGGATCGAGTCGTCGTCGAAGCCGCTCCGACGCAGCTCGAGAATCGCCCGCTCCAGCTCCCGCTGCGCCTGCCGCTTGAGCAGGGCCGGCGGCAGATCCCAGCCGGCCGAGGCCGTCAGGGCACCGGCCACCTGCTGTCGCACCTGGCGGCGACGATGATACTCCAGCTGGTTCTCCAGCTGCTTTCGCACCGCGGCACGCAGCGCCTCGTCCGACTCGAATCCGCCGAGCTCCTCCAAGAGCGCCGGCGTCAGTTCGGGCAGCTCGAATTTCTTGACCTCGAGGAGCTTCAGCTCCATCGTCACGTCCTTCCCACGAAGCGACTCGACGGCGGCCTCGTCCGACACGGTCACCGTGGCGGTCACGGTCTCTCCCGCCTTGGCCTTCTTGACGAGGGCATCGAACCCGGCCAACTCGGCATCGGCGAACGAGAGCTTCGGCCGGACGACGATCTCCATTTCCGCCGCTTCGGACACGCTGGCGCCATCGGCCGTGAACGCCAAGTCGGCGACGATCAGGTCGCCCGGCTTCGGAGCCCCGTCATGCGGCACGAACCGGGCCCGCTCCCGCAACACATTGCCCAACGCCTCGTCGACGTCGGCCTCGGTGATCTCGCGGGCCGGGCGGCTGATCGACAAGCCCTTCCACTTCGGCATCTCGAACTCGGGCCGCACCTCGATCGAGAACTCGAACGTCAGCGGGCCGTCGTCGGGCAGAAGCACGGCGTTGAAGTCGATGTCGGGCTCACTGATCGGCGAGAGCTTTTTGTCGTCCGACACCTGCGTCATCGCGTCGGTGACGAGTTTCGAGCGGATCTGCTCACCGAGTTCCGACTTGAACCGGCTGCCGACGAGTTTCTTTGGCGCCCGGCCGGGACGAAAGCCAGGCAAAAGGGCCGATGGCATCAGTTCGCCGATTGCCATCTCGCGGTAGCGGTCGATGTCCTCCCGGGGGATCGTGACCTTCACCCGTCGCTCACAGGTCGACACCGGGTCGATGGCGACGTCGAGGTTCAGGGGACGAGACGTGTCGGCAGCCTCCGGGGCGGCCACGACGGAGGATTCGGAAGAGGCCATGCAGGTTTTCGTTCAGCGGGTGTGTCGGGGGGGTGGTCGGGATGGTGAACGGGGGCGGAGCGGAGGGCACCGCCGCCGCTTGGTCTGATGGCCGTCGAGCACGCCGCGCGGCACGCACGACTGCACACAGCAAACCGAGGAAAAGCGGGTGATGGGATTCGAACCCACGACAACCACGTTGGCAACGTGGTGCTCTACCAACTGAGCTACACCCGCACGCGTCGCGGTGCGGCGGCGAGCCGTCACCGGGAACCCCGCGATTATAGAGCGGCGGAAAAGTGCCGCAAGGTCACCGTCGGGGCGGGCGGGGACTGGTGCGGTGGCGTGGCAAGCGGCAGAAATTGGCTCGTTTGGCCATGCGAGTACACTCTGGGAATCAGTTCGTCGTCGGCTGCCAGCCGCCGCCATCCCACCTGTCCGCGTCGTGGATCACCCCATGGACGTTCGATTCGTGATCGTCTCGCCCGCAAGCCGCAAGGCCGCCCATGCGGTGCGGCTTCCAGTGCTTGTAGGCCGCGGCGACGAGGCCAAGTTTCGCGTGCAGCAAGATAGCGTGAGCCGGCGGCACTGCGAGTTCTTCATCAAGGACGACGCGGTGTTCGTCCGCGATCTCGGCTCGACCAACGGCACGCTCGTCGCCGGCGAGCGGATTGCGTCGTCGGCTGCGATGCTCGTGCCGCCAGGGACGGAAGTCCGCGTGGGCGGAATCGTGTTCCGAGTCGATTACGAATCGGCGGCGGCTCCCGCAGCGACCGAGCCGCGGGGCGACGACACGGTGCCCATGGCGACTGCCGACGACACGCTCGAGACACTCGAGCCGGCGGCGGAGCCTGAGTCTGCCGCGGAGCCTGATCGCGATGCGGAGCTCGAGTCCGCCGCGGAACTCGACGTGCCGGATGCGACGGCCGACGCCGAGATCCCTGACCTCGCGTCGCTCGCCGCGGCTGAGCCGGCGACCGAGTCGACCGGCTTCGATTTCCTGGGCGGTGAGGCTGCCGCCCCGCAGTCCGACGGCGACGACAAGCTCGACGACTTCTTCAAGAGCCTCACATGACGCCCCCTGCCCCGCGGCGCGAGTCCGCCCTCGCGCGGCGGATGACGGTGAAGGATCTGGCCACGGCCCGCCGCGACCGCCGGCCGATCACGATGGTCACCGCCTACGACTGGCCGACCGGCCGACTGGCCGACGAGGCAGGCGTCGACTGCGTGCTCGTGGGCGACAGCGTGGCCATGGTGGTCGCCGGCCGCGACTCGACGATTCCGGCGACGCTCGACCAGATGATTTACCACGGCGAGATCGTCTGCCGGGCCGTGAAGCGGGCCTTCGTCGTCGTCGATCTGCCGTTTCCGCTCCAGCATCTCGGCGTCCGCACGGCGATCGAGTCGTGTGCCCGGTTGCTGAAAGAGACCGGCTGCCAGGCCGTGAAGCTCGAGGGAACCGCCGGCCAGGCCGACGTGATCGCCGGCCTCGTGGGGGCGGGCATTCCCGTGATGGGCCACGTGGGCCTGCGGCCGCAGGCCGTGCACCAACTCGGCGGCTACCGGATGCAGCGCGACGGTGAACAGCTCATGGCCGACGCCCTGGCCGCCGCCGAGGCCGGCGCCTGCGCCGTCGTGCTCGAATGCATTCCCAGGGAGGCCGCCGCCGCCATCACGGCAGCGATCGGCGTGCCGACGATTGGCATCGGCGCCGGCCCCGACTGCGACGGGCAGGTGCTCGTGATGCACGACCTCGTCGGCCTTTCCGCCGACCGTGTCCCCCGGTTCGTGCGGCCGTATGCCGACGTCAAGACGACGATCGGCGCGGCGGTCGCCCGCTGGCGGCACGACGTCGAGCGCCGCGACTTTCCCGGCCCCGCCGAAACGCTCGGCTGAGTGGACGGAGGCCCGTTGCTCCGCAACGGGCAAGGCAGACAGCCCGTCACGGAGTGACGGGCCTACGGCGGCGTCGCGCTACGGCAGCACGACCTCGTCGGAGATCACCACCGGGCGGCCGGTCGTGATGCCGGCGGGTGTCGGCAGGCTGGCCGCGGGGCCGGGTGAGCCGCCGGGGCCGCTCGGGATGCCAATGCCGCCCGGAGGCAGCGGCATGCCTCCTTCCATCGCGGCACCCTGGCAGGAGTCGCAGCCGTTGGCCGGCGGGCAGGGGTTGCCCTGGCCGCAGACGCGGGCCGGCGGCGCGGCCATGGCCGCCGCAGCCCCCGGTGGAGTGAAGCCGGGCGGATAGTGTCCGAAGCACTTCTCGTACTTCCAGACTTCGAGCGCGATGTACCGCTCGGTGAGCGACTTGCAGCCGCTCAGGCCAGCCGACAACAGGAGCGCGGCTGCAGCCACGCAGACACGGCCCGTCCATCCATTCGCACGCATCACACCGTCTCCTCGCTGAACGCGTCGTCGGCTTCGACCGTCCGCGAGATGAGTGCCGCGGAGACTCTTCGGGGCGAAACCTCGCAACACTACACCCTGTGAGGTGCGCGGCAAGGAAAACCGTGGAGTGAGGATGCGTGGCCGCCGGGCCGCAACGGAAGCTGTGCGGGTCGTGCCGCAGACGCGGGGCCCTGTGCCGAGGTGTGGCGGGCGGGCCTACCGCGGACGGCCGCCGGGATCAGCCCTTGCGATGGCGGATCCGGGCCCGCATGCGCCGCTTCTTCTGGCCCAGCTTGCGGCGGCCCTTGCCCGTTTTCTTGACGCCCATGGTGATCTCCGGTGGTTGGCCGCTGACGGCGGCCCGAATCCGGGGGACGTTGTAAGATGGGCGACCCCGGCTTTCAAGGCCGAGCCCGTCGCCCGCGCGGATGCGGTCAGCATGATCGTCCTTTTCCCAACCTACGCACGGCGGCTGCCCGGCAGTCGTCGCTGGCGGGCCACCGTGGCCGGAATGGTGTCACGACCACTCCCGGAGCGGAGCCGTCGCCGTGTCCTGGCCGTGGCGGTCCTCAAGCGGCTGCTCGATCTCGACAGCGTCGACCTCGATACCGACGTGTTTCGGCGGCGGGCGGAGGCGTTCCTGTTCCAGCGGCTGGCGGGTCGCCAGATCGAGATCGACGTCGCCGGCCAGACGGTGGCGACAAGCCGGAGCGATCGCACGGGCCATTTTCAGGCCGAGGTCGAACTCGACGACGAACTGGTCGCCGCCGCCGATGGCTCCCTGGCCTGCGTCGCTCGGCTGAGGCCGGCGGTGGGCGACCCGCCGGAGGCCGCGGGCACGCACCTCGTGCAGGGCAACATCCACGTGGTGGAGCCGGCGGGGATGTCGGTGATTTCCGACATCGACGACACCGTGAAAATCACCAATGTGGCCGATCGCCGGGAGCTGCTCCGCAACACGCTGCTGAGGGAGTTCGCCGCCGTGCCCGGCATGGCCGCTGTCTACCGGCGCTGGCAGGACAGCGGCACGGCCTTCCACTACGTGTCGGCGAGCCCTTGGCAGCTGTCTCCCTGCCTCTCCCACTTCATCACGGCCGCCGGCCTGCCCGCCGGCTCGATGCATCTCAAGCTCTTCCGCCTCCAAGACTCGACGCCGCTCGGGCGGCTGCCCTCGCGGAAGCGGTCGAAACGCCGCGTGATCGAACAGGTCATGGCCGATTTTCCCGACCGGCGGTTTTTGCTGGTGGGGGATTCGGGTGAGCGCGACCCTGAGGTGTATGCGGCGGTCGCCCGGCGCCGACCGGAGCAGGTGTCGGGGATCGCGATCCGCCGCGTGGCGTCGAAGATTCGGCAGCGGAAGCGGGGCGAGCGGTTCGAGCAGTTGGCCCGGCGGCTCCCCGCCGGCCTGTTGCACGTCTTCAGCGAGCCCGACGAACTGGCCGCGGTGGCCGCGGCGACGACCTGAGAGTGCAGACGGTTACACACCACAACGCCGTGAGGGGCTGCCCATCGCCCCGGGAGCCGGCGTATGGGCAGCCCCGAACTCCCACCACAGGAGCCCGCCCCGCTACGGGCTGTCGAATGCGTTTTGGTAGTGCTCGACGATCGGCTTTTCGCCGGGGGGCAGCGTGACGGCCACGACGTCGATCCGGCAGCTGCAGTCCTCGAGCCGGTGACGGCGGATGTAGGCGGCGGCCAGTTCCGAGATCCGCCGCTGCTTGGTGTAGCCCACCGTCTCTGCTGGATGGCCGTGGGCCGTGGAGGTTCGCGATCGCACTTCCACGAACACGACCGTACGACCGTCGAGCGCGACGATGTCGATGTCGCCACGGAGCACCCGCTCGCGTCGACCGACGATCCGGTAGCCGAGGCTACGAAGATACTGCGCCGCCTCGTCCTCACCGCGTCGGCCGACTTCGTCGCGTGACTGGCCGAACCCGGCCATGCCCGTCAGGTTTTCGCAGCCGCCGGCTTCCGGGCGGCCTTCTTCCCGGCCCCCTTCTCGCCTGCGGTGCCGGTCGCGACGTCGTCCCGCTTCTCGCGGAGCCGTGTCGACTTGCCCGTGCGGTCACGGAGGTAGTAGAGCTTGGCCCGGCGCGACACACCCGACCGCTTCACTTCGACCTTGGCGATCTTCGGCGAGTGGATCGGAAACTTTCGCTCCACGCCTTCGCCGGCGACGATCCGCCGCACGACGAACATCTCGCGGCTTCCGGCGCCGCTCTTGGCGATCACCACGCCGTTGAAGATCTGCACCCGCTCCTTCTCGCCTTCAAGAATGCGGGTGTGGACGTCGACGGTGTCGCCGATTTCGAACGACGGCACCTCCGACTTGAGACTCGAGGCTTCGACGGCGGCAAGGATTTTCCGGCTCATGATGCGTTCCTCCGGGAATGGCTTGGGTGGTTCTGGTTCGGGTGTGACTGGCTCACGGCCGCGAGGCGGCCCCGACGGGCCGTGGCAGCGATGGCCTGCTCATGCCGCCACGTCGCGATCCGGCCGTGGTCGCCCGAGAGCAGGATCTCGGGCACGGCGAGGCCGCGGAATTCCCGCGGCCGCGTGTATTGGGGGCCTTCAACCAGGCGCTCGGCGCCGGAGAAGGAGTCCTGGCGGGCGCTCTCGTCGTCGCCGAGCACGCCGGGCACGAGCCGCGCGACGGCCTCGACGACCACCATCGCCGCAACCTCGCCGCCGGAAAGCACATAGTCGCCGATGGAGATCTCGTCGGCGGCGAGTGATTGGGCCACGCGGGCGTCGAAGCCCTCGTAGCGACCGCAGACGAGCACGAGTCGCTCCTTGCGGGCGAGTTCCTCGACCACGGACTGATCGAGACGGCGGCCGCCGGGCGTCAGCAACACCACGTGTCCGGGTGCCGCAGCTTCGGTGCCGGCCTGCACCGCCTCCACGCACGACACGACCGGCCCCGGCATCAGGAGCATGCCCGGGCCGCCGCCGTAGGGGCGATCGTCCACCTGCCGGTGCACGCCCTCGGCGAAGTCACGCAGGTTCGTCAGGCGGACGTCGATCAAGCCCTGTGCGCACGCCTGCCCCAGCAGGCTGCCGGCGAGGAAGCCCGTGAACATGTCGGGAAACAGGGTGACGATATCGATGCGCATGACAGTCGGCGGGTGCGAAGACGCATGCCTGAGCCTGGTGGTGTATCGGTCGGTCGGGGAACGCGTGCCTACCGGGACCTTACTCCGCCTTCGGCTCTTCAGCCGCGGGAGCCTCGGCTGCGGGGGCTTCCGCCACTGCAACAGCCACGTCGGCAGCCGGAGCAGCTTCTTCCGTCGCGGGGGTCGCCTCGGCGGTCGGAGCGGCAGCCTCGGTGCCCGGCTCCACCTTCGGCGCGGGCACGAACACCGGCTCTCCGGCTTCGGGCACGATCTTCGGCATGGCGAGCTTGGCTCGGGCCGCTTCCATCTGGGCGAGGTGCGTGCCGTTGGGGCCATACTTCTTGATCAGCACCCGCACCGCGTCGCTCGGCTGGGCGCCGACAGAGAGCCAGTGCTGAACGCGGGCGCCGTTGAGCGTACACCGCGCGTCGGTCTCGGGCACGTGCGGATCATAGGTGCCGAGTTCCTCGATCACGCGGCCGTCTCGGGGGCTGCGGCGATCGCTCGCGCAGATCCGGTAATATTCGCGGTTCTTCCGGCCCATCCGCTTCATTCGCAATACCACGGCCACGGTCGCAACTCTCCGAACTTGATTGGGTCTAAACTGAACGATGAGGTCAAAACTGGATGTGGTGACAAACAGAGCCCCATAGCGTACCCGACAACCGCCGGAACCCAAGGGCCGTCCGCCAACCCCTCTGTTTTCGGCCCGGGACGGCCTCCGGCTCGCCGAAAACCGCCGCAACTTCACGGGTTGTGGGCCGTGTATGGCATCGGCCGCGACACGACGGGGCCACTGAAAGCCGGTGCGACGATGGTCCGGCGAATGCCCGACCGGGCAGACTCCTCGCCGTAGCGGCCGGCGATCGTCGTCGTCGCGCCCGCCACCCCCGACCGGCTCACCTTGTTGTAGGCCCGTCACTCCGTGACGGGCAGCCCGTTGCGGAGCAACGGGCCTACGGTGGACCGAACCCACACCACGCGGGTCGATCCC
>CAMDDA010000028.1 GCA_945890755.1 Candidatus Kuenenia stuttgartensis | reverse complement strand
TGCTCACGACGCCGCTGGGCAGCTGGCTCGGCGGCCAGGTGCCGCCGCAGACGCTCATGGCCACCTTTGCCGGACTCATGTTCTTGATCGCGGCCCGCATGTGGTGGAAGGCGGCGGATACGGGGGAGCGGATGCCGGCCACGGTGTTCGCCGCGGGTGACGAACACACCTGCAGCCGCGACGAGCATGGCCAGCTGCGGATGACCACGCGGTGCTTCGTGCTCCTCGCGCTCGTGGGGCTCGTCGTCGGCCTGCTCTCCGGCCTGTTCGGCGTGGGGGGCGGGTTTCTGATCGTGCCGGCGCTCGTGGCCTTCGCCACGATGAACGTGCCGCGGGCCGTGGGCACGTCGCTGTTCGTGATGACGCTCGTGGGCGCGGCTGCTGTCGCCTCCCAGATCGCCGAGGGACGCAGCATTCCGCTCGACATCGCCGGCAGCTTCGTGGGGGGCAGCGTGCCGGCCCTCTTCATCGGCTCGTGGATCGGCCGCCGGCTCACCGGCCCGACGCTCGCCCGCGTGTTCGCGGTGGCGATCGTCCTCGTCGCGGCCTTCATCATCTTCAAGACCCTGACGGGCATCTGAGTTGGTTTCATTTCCCATGACGCAGAGGAGAAGTTCCATGAACCATCACATCACGTTCGTCCATCGCGTTGCCCTCGCCCTGCTCGTCGCGGGGGCGGCCGTTTCGTCTTCCGCTGCCGAGCCCGCGGCGGCGCCGGCGCTCCAGTTTCCGAAGATCGAGACGTACGGATCGGTGGTGGCGCTGCCGACCGCCGGGGAGCGGCCGCGGGCCGGGGGCAAGGTGGTCTTCGACACGACGGCAGCTGCACCGGCCGGCAAGCCGAATCGTGGCCTCGAGAGCGCCGCGCGGCTCGTCAACATCTACGAGTTGGAGAAGCTCGCGGCCGACCGGCCAGAGATCGCGGTCATCCTCCACTTCAACGCCACGGCGGCGGCACTCACCGACGCGGCCCATGCCAAGACGACCGCCGGCGGCGTGAATCCGAATCGCGAGCTGGTGGAGAAGCTGCTCGCCAACGGGGTGGAGGTGTGGGTATGCGGCCAGTCGGTGATCCGCGGCGGCCATGCGCTGGCCGACGTGCTGCCCGGTATCCGCATCGCCCACTCGGCGATGATCTTCAACCTCAATCGCCAGACCGACGGCTGGGCCACGCTCGGCGTCTACTGACGCCGCACGTGGGCTCGGCCTGCCGTTCCCTCTCGCTCCGGTGTTCCGCAACGGCTCGCCTGTCACGGAGCACGAGCTCCGTCGGAGAACGTCGACGCCTGCCGCGCAGGGCGGTGATAGAGTGACGGGGCATGAGTCCTTCCACCCGCGACGACCTGTTCGCAGCCATGCGTGAGGCTCTGGGGCAGGCTCGACTCGCCACGGCGTGTCTCGGCCGGCTGCTCGGCAGGGCGACGAGTTGAGAAGTGGACGAACGCCGTGACTGCGGTCGCAATCGCCTGCGGCTGGCCGAGATGATCTTGAACCTCAATCGCCAGACCGACGGCTGCGGCATGCTCTAGCCGAAAAGCCATTTCAGCACGGAGAGCCTCTGGCCTCGAGTGGTTTTCGCCGGGCCGGATGCCCGGCGGGAGCGGCCCGCGATGGTGCTCTGCGCCGATCGCGGGACGGTGGCGGAATCGGAGCCGGCATCGGGCTTGATGCGGGCCAGTTTCTGCAGCCGCTTGTCGGCGGCGGTAAACGCCAGGGCCGCGGCGTCGGCCGCAGACAGCGTGGGCATGGTTTCAACAGCAGGGCCAGCCATACGGATTGCTCCCGGGAAAGGGTGTCACGTCTGCCGAGCGACGACCGGTCGCCCGGGTCTCATGCTGGCTGGCTGGCAGACGGGTCGAGGAGCACCCGAGGCTGGCTGGCGGGATTCGCGATCGCTCAAGTCGCCCGTCGGGCTACAATACATTGATATCGCGAACGAGAATCAGTATCAACAAGATGATGATATTCATTCCGCTCACCGAGTCAAGCTGTTTTTGATCACTTTTTCAGGATGAGGGTGCCGTGACCAGCCCCCGCCCCGGCCAAGACGCCCGCGAACCTGCCAGAGTACGGGCCAATGTTCCCGCGGATGAATCGCGGATGGCGGCACCGTCACGCCGGCAGCCAGCCGTCGGTCGAGCCGTTCCACCGGCGATCGAATCCGCCGACCTTCTCCAGGGGGGCGGGGAGGTGCACATCCTCCACAACGGCGAAACCTACCGGCTCACGGTGACGCGGGCCGGCAAACTGATCCTGCACAAGTAGCGGGCCTACGGGTGGCGAAAAAAAGCCCGTTGTGGAGCAACGCGGCCACGGGTGGAGCGACGGCCGCGCGTGAGCGGGCTAGCCGCGTTTGTGAGGGCCGCCGCGGGGGCCGAACTTTCGTGGGCCGCGGGGCGGCTTGCCCGGGGGCCCACCTCCAGGTCGGCGTTCGAACCGCGCCGGCTTGCGGTGCTGCGGCCGACCACGCGGGCGATCGGGCGGAGACGCGGCGACGTCATCGGCGTTATCGCTCGGCGCGGGGGGTGGAGCAAAGTGGTGAAGGATCGCCGCGGCCACTTCCGTGGGCGTGTAGCCCTGCTCCAAGAGCCGTTCCACGAGCAGCGTCTCCCGTGGAAACTCGCCGGCTTCGAGCCGGCCGCGGAGGGTTTCGAAGAGGGCGTCGGACCGCCGGCTCTCCACCGCGGCCACCGTGGGCACGTGCTCGCGGCGGATCCGCGTCTTCGTGAACCGCTCGATCGACTGGAGCTTGTAGATGCCCGCCCCCGAGACGAGCGTCGCCGCCCGCCCCTTGCGGCCCGCCCGTCCCGTGCGGCCGATGCGGTGCACGTAATCTTCCGCGTCGTAGGGCAGATCGTAGTTGACCACCAGCTCCAGGTCGTTGACGTCGATGCCGCGGGCGGCCACGTCGGTGGCGACGAGGAAGCGAAAGGCCGCCTTCTTGAAGCTGCCCATCACGCGTGTCCGTTGGGCCTGTGCCATGCCGCCGTGCAGCCGCTCGGCGGAACAGCCGCGGCCCACGAGCCGATCGGCCAGCTCCTCGACCATCTGCTGCGTGTTACAGAAGATCACGCCGCTTTTGACGTCGTAGAAGTCGATCAGCCGCGCGAGGGCGTCGAACTTCGCATGATGCCGCACCTCGTAGTAGACCTGATCGACGAGCGGCGGCCCGGCCACGACCCGCTGCTCGATCTTCACCGTCTTCGCGTCGCGGGAGTGCCCGCTCACGAGCTGGCGGATGGGCGGGGAGATCGTGGCCGAGAAAAACACCGTCTGCCGCTCGGCGGGGGCGGCCGCGAGGATCTTTTCGATGTCCTCGCGGAATCCCATGTCGAGCATCCGGTCGGCTTCGTCGAGGATCAGGATCCTCACGCCGGCGAGGTCGAGCGTGCCTCGGGCCATGTGGTCGGTGAGCCGCCCGGGCGTGCCCACGACGATGTGCCCGCCCCGCTTCAATTCGGCGAACTGCCGCTCGTAGGCGGCGCCGCCGTAGATCGGCACCGACCGCACGCCCTTCTTGAAGGCCGCGAGCTTGTGGACCTCGTCGGCCACCTGCGTGGCCAGCTCGCGGGTCGGCACGAGGATCAGCACCTGCGTCCGCGGCTGTGCCGGATCGATCCGCTCGATCGCCGGGATGCAGAAGGCCGCCGTCTTGCCGGAGCCGGTCTCTGACTGGCCGACGACGTCGTGGCCCGCCATCAGGAGCGGGATCGCCGCCGCCTGGATCGGAGACGTCTCCTCGAAGCCGAGCTGGGCGACGGCCCGGAGCACTTCGGGTGTCAGGCCGAGCGACTCGAACGGGACGTGACCGGGCCGGGGAGAGAGGGCAGCAGATCCGGCCGCGTCTGGTTTTGTCATGGAGTTCTCGTGCGCAACTCTAAGCCATGAACGCGGCCCGGGCAAAACAGGCGGCCGATCCGGTTTCCAAGTGACCACTCGCATGCCTGCCGCGGATCACGGCGACGGCAAACGAGCGGGATCGGCCACGGCTCGCTGCATAGAATCACTCAGGTGAAGCCATGACACTTCCCGACACGGGCGATGGACGTGCAACCGGCGGTGCGGTTCGGCCACCCACCTGGCGAACGTGGTGCCCCGGCCTCGACAACGACAACCTCACGCTGCGCGACGTGCTCGCCACGTTGCCGGCGGCCCCGCCCACCGCGATCCCGTGGATCGTCAGGCTGTTCGAGAACCCGCGGGGCTGGCTGCGGCTGCACGGGGCGGTGGATCTCCGCGACCACGACATGATCCACGTGCTCTTGGGCCGCGGTCTGCTCGGGCAGGACGAGGCCTTCGTGATCGGCTTCACGATGGGAAGCACGAAGGCGGTGTCGTGGCTGGAGCGGATGTTCTTCAAGCTCGTCGTGTCGCAGGTCTATCCGCATCCCTACCGCATCTCGTGGCGGACGCTCGCCGCCTACGACCTCGGCCTGGAGGCGGGGCGGGAGATGGCAGCAGCCAATCTGCACATCCGGCTTGGTGAAGAAATGCTCGACCTGCCGCTCGGCGAGATTCGCAACCGGCTCGGGATCGACGGCCGGCGGCTTCGCGGTTTCTACGCGCGGGAGCGGATGGCTCTGCCGGGCACGGCGGCCAGCCTCCGGCTGCCAGTGGATGAGATCGAACCCGTCGATCGCAGGCCACCGCGGGCGACCGCCGCATAGGCTCACGCCTTCGCGAGCCTGAGCACCGTCGCGAACTGGGCTGCGGTGACGGGATGAACCGAAAGCCGGCTGCCGCGGCGGAGCAATTCCATGCCGGCCAGGGCCTTCGTGGCCCGCAACTCGTCGAGCGGGATCTCGCGGGCGAATGTCTCGACGAGCTTCACGTCGACCAGCGACCAGATCGGGTTCTCGGCCGTCGCCTTCGGGTCGTGGTAGTCGCTCTTCGGATCCTGTGCCATCGTGTCGGGATAGGCCTCACGGACCACCTCGACGACGCCGGCCACGCCCGGCGGATCGGCGTTGGAATGGTAGAACAGGCAGCGGTCCCCCTTCCGCATGGCCCGGAGGAAGTTGCGGGCCTGGTAGTTCCGCACTCCCTCCCACTGCGTCGTCTTCCGCGGCGCCGTGGCGAGGTCGCGGACCGAAAACACGTCGGGTTCACTCTTGATGAGCCAGTACTGCATGCCGGCATCATATCCGAGCCTGCTCGTCGCCGCGGCGCTCATGGCGTGGTCCGGGTGCGTGGCGACCGCCGCCGAGACGACGACCCTGCGACGGGCTCCGGGCTGGACGACCCAGTCGCTGCTGGCCTCACCCCACGCCACGCAGGCGGCCGCCGCCGACGAGCGGCGGGTGTTTGTGATTTCGAGCACGGCCGTGGCGACGTACGACCGCCGCACCGGTCGGCTCGTGGCCACCGCCACCGCGCCGGGTACGGAACACCTCAACAGCGGCTTCGTCCATGCCGGACGGCTGTATTGCGCCCATTCCAACTACCCCGCCACGCCGCCGGAATCCGACATCCGTGTCTTCGATCCCCAGACCGGCCGGCTCGAGCTGTTTCACCGGTTCGACGACCCGCCCGGCAGCCTCGTGTGGTGCGTCGTGCGCGAGGGCGCCTGGTGGTGCTGTTTCGCCGGCTACGGGTCCGACAACGATCAGACCGTGCTCGTGGAATATGCAGCGGATGGCTTCGGCCGCGAGCGGCGGCGGTTCACGTTTCCCGCGAACGTGGTCGCCGACTGGGACGGCATGAGCGGCTCGGGGGGCATCTTCAACGGCTGCGACCTGCTCGTGTCGCACCACCACTTCCCCGTGCTCTATCGCCTCCGAGTGCCGTCCGCGGGCACCACTCTCGAGTTCGTGGAGGCCTTGGGCTGCCCGTTTCCGGGGCAGGGTTTTGCCTCCGATCCCGTCACGGGGGGCTTGGTCGGCATCGACCGCCCGCGGCGGCGTGTCGTGTTCGCGGTGCCCGAGCGGTAGGACCGGGCGGACGCCTGGGTTCGTGGCGTCGCGTGGGAATGTCACGGCGAGATCGGGCTCCGGGGCGGGCGAAAACGCCGTATCGGCGGATGGCTCGGCCTGCTACCCTCCCCGCCCATCCTGTGGAGACCACCGGCCATGGCTCGTTCGTTCCTGTCGGCTCGTGCAGTTCTGGTTCGTCGCCCTCTCGTCTTCTGTGCGTGGGCCCTGCTGGCGGGGTGCCTCGTCGGGGCTGAGCGTGCGCGGGCTGCCGACGACGGCGAGCGCGGCGGCATCATGCGGGTCGAAACGAAGCTGTTCGCCCACGGTGCCGATGAGCCGGTCTCGCGCAGCCTGACACTGTTTCGCGACGGCATCGCCTGGGACTTCCTGGAACTACCTGCCGGCGCCGGCGCCGACGACGCCGAGCCGAGGATGGAACTGGTCGAGATCGTGCTCCACGATCCGTCCCGGGAGCGGGTCGTGGTGATCGATCCAAAACGCAATCTGAAGACGCAGATCGAGAGCGTGCGACTGGAGCGGCTCGGCGTGTCGCTCGCGAAGTGGGCCCGCGGCTCCGACGACCGGCTCATCCGCTGGGCCGGTGGCCCCGACTTCGAGAGCGGGCTGACCGAGAACGATCGCGTGCTCGAACTGGCCGGCCCGCGGGTGCGGTATGCCGTGACCCATGCCGCGGCGCCGTCGGTGGCGTCGGCCGCTGCATACCGCGAATTCGCCGACTCGGCCCTGCTCTTGCGAGCGCTGGTGCATCCCGGAGGCGTGCCGCCGTTTCCGCGGCTGGCCCTCAATCGCCGCATCGAAGAGGCCGGTGGCATCCCGGCGGAAGTGACGCTCGAGATCGAACCGCGACTCGGGCCGCTCGGTGGCCGCACGGAGCGGCTCAAGAGCGTGCACAAGGTGCTGCCGCGGCTGCTGGCCTCGGATCTGGACCGCATCGAGACCGCGGAATCGCAGGCCGCCGCAGCCGAGCCCGTTGAACTGGCGACGTTCGTCGACGGAGACGCCGTCGACTCGCGGGCCGCATCCGTCGCGCGCTAGCACGAGCCGCGCGAGAGCAGGCGTTGCGTGCCAGCACGCGCTTCCATGCGCGACCCTCACAATGCGTTTTGCCGACGTTTTTTCCCCGGCCGGCAAGAAAGTCTGCCCGACCGGACGATGTTTCCTCCGGCTCACATCTTTCCCAACCCCGCGACTCGCGACAGTGGCAGCGCTCGAGGAGGCGGCGCAGGGTGAGGAAAGCGTCCGCACTGGGGCGGACGGTGGCGACGGGACGCTCGCGGAGGCTGGCCGCGGCGAAGAGTTGACATTTGTACATCCATTTTTCTACATTCATTCGCCACACTCATTCAGGAAGAACGGAGGCTCTCGATGCTGGTGTTGTCCCGCAAGCAAAACGAACGGATTCGGGTGGGAGATTCGGTGGTGGTGACCGTGGTCCGCGTCAGTGGCGACAAGGTGCGGATCGGGATCGAGGCGCCGCCGGAGGTGCGGGTGTTGCGTGATGAACTCGAGGACGACGCGGTCGGCACCGTCGTGCTCGACGAGGCTGCGGAACTGCCGATTCCGCGGCTGTTCGGGTTCGTGGGCTGAACGCCGTCGCCCTCACGCGGATGGAATCCACCTCCCCCATGCATGATGTGCCGTCGAAGCCGCCGCGCCCGGGGCGGCTTCGACGGCCGGCGCTGATAGTGGTCGCGGCGGCGGGTCTCGGCGCCGCGATACTCGTGGCACTCGTGGTGGCCGTGACGGCCATGGTGCCCGCCTTCTATCGAGATCGACTCGACATCGCCGCCGAGGCCGGCGCGGAGCAGGCGGCGCGGCGGCTGATCACGAAGGTCGTCGGTCTGCAGGCGGCGGCCAAGCAGACAGGACCGTGGGAGGCTGCGATCACCGAGCAGGAGTTCAATGCCTGGCTCGCCGTCGACCTGCCGCGGAACCATGCCGGCGTGCTGCCGGCAGGCGTCACGGCCCCCCGGGTGGAGTTGGCAGACCATCTCGTGCGGCTGGGTATGCGGGTCGGTGTGGGGCCGCTCACGGCCGTGGTATCGTGTGGCCTCGAAATCAGACTCCGCGAGGCGAATCAGGTGGAATGCTCGGTGGCAGATGCGCGGGTCGGATCCGTTCCAATTCCCCGTGGCCCGCTCCTGCACGCGGTCGCCGCCCGGCTGGAGCCGCTGGGGTTCATGACGGAGATTCGTCGCGGCGCCGGCCGCGGCGTGCTCGTGGTGACTCTGCCGGCAGGCGGCGGGCCGGGCGGGCGACGGTCCACGATCGAGGCCCTGGCCGTGGCGCCGGGGGAACTGCTCATGGCGGGAGAAACGAAGGAGGGACGATGACGACGCTGACATTTCTGGGCGCGGCGGGAGTGGTGTCGGGCTCGCGGCATCTCATCGACACCGGGTCGGCCCGGGTGCTCGTCGATTGCGGTCTTTTTCAAGGCGAGAAGGAACTGCGGGAGCGGAACTGGGTGCGGTTCGAGCCCGCGCCCGACTCGATCGACGCCGTCGTCCTCACCCACGGCCACATCGACCACTCCGGCTTCCTGCCCCGGCTGACCCGCGAGGGGTTTCGCGGGCGGATCCATACGGCGCCACCGACCGCCGACCTGCTCGGGCTGCTGCTCTACGACTCCGCAAAGTGCCAGGCGGAAGACGCCCTCTACGCCAACCGCAAGGGCTACGCGAAGCACCGGCCCGCCCTGCCGCTCTACGAGGAGCAGGACGTCGACCGCACGCTCCGGCTGCTCGCGCCGGTGCCACGGCTCGAGTGGTTCGAGCCGGTGCCGGGCGTGCGCTGCCGGTTCCACGACGCCGGGCACATGCTCGGCAGCTCGTTCGTCGAGATGGAGGTGACGGAGCCGGGGCGATCGCAGCCGCTGAGAATCGTCTTTTCGGGGGACGTGGGGCGGTTCGACGCGCCGCTCTACAACGACCCCGTCTCGCCGCCGGCGTGCGACTACCTCATCTGCGAGAGCACCTACGGCAACCGCGACCATCCGCCGAGCAAGCCGCTCGACGAGTTGGAGGCGGCGACCAAGGAGGCGATCGCCCGGGGCGGGGTGATGCTCGTCGCCTCCTTCGCGATCGGCCGCAGCCAGCAGCTCGTCTATCTGCTCCGCACCCTCATGGCGGCGGGCCGGCTGCCGGAGATCCCGATCTGGGTCGATTCGCCGATGGCGGTCGATGCGATGCAGGTGTTCCTCCGGCATGGTGCGGAGCACGACTTCAGCGAGGCGAAGCTCGAAGGCGTGGCCGCGTCGCTGGCCAGCCCGTTCGTGCGGATGGCGAAGACGGCCAACGAGTCGAAGGCCATCAACTCCCACGAAGGCCCCGGCATCGTGATCGCCTCCAGCGGCATGATGAACGGTGGTCGCATCCTGCATCATCTTGCCCAGCGGCTGCCCGACCCCAAGACGACCGTGCTCGTGGCCGGCTACCAGGCCACGGGCACCCGCGGCCGCACGCTCATCGACGGAGCCCGGTTCCTGCGGATCCACGGCCGCGACATCCCCGTGCGGGCCGCGATCCGCAGGGTGGACGCCCTCTCCGGCCATGCCGACCGCCGGGAGCTCGACCGTTGGCTCGGAGGGATGCCGGCCCCGAAACGGACGTTCTTGGTCCACGGGGAACCGCCTGCCGCCCGCGGCCTGCAAGAATTCCTCCGCGAGACCCGCGGCTGGGAGGCCCACGTGCCCCGGCTCGGTGAGCGGGTCGCACTCGACTGACATCCACTCTCCCGCAGAAAGGACTCCCATGGCCAAGAAGCCCCGCCCCGCGTCCGAGCCTCCCGCTGCCAGTGGGAAGGTCTGCCCCATCCTGCCCGACACCGTGCTCGGCGACGACGTGGCCCTCGTCGCCGAGAACATGGAGCGGATCCTCTCCTCGCCGAGTTACAGCCTCGCCCAGGAAGACCCCGCCCTGTTGTCCAAGGTGGAGATGCGGGGCGTGCGGATGCTCCTGGAACTCGGCAAGCCCGAACTCGCGCTCCAGGCCGACAAGATCGAATCGACCGTGATCGTGTTCGGTGGCACGCAGATCGTGGAGCGGACGGCCGCCGAGCGGAGACTCTCCGAGGCCCGCCGGGTGTTACAGGCCGCGCCCGGCGATGCCAAGGCAAAACGGGACATGGAGCGGTGCGCCCGGCTGATCGAATACAGCCGCTATTACGACGATGCCCGAGAGTTCGCCCGGATCGTGTCGATCGACAACCAGTGCGACGACCAGCGCGACTACGTGGTCGTGACCGGCGGTGGACCGGGCATCATGGAGGCGGCCAACCGCGGCGCCTTCGACGTGGGCTGCAAGTCGATCGGCCTCAACATCAAGCTGCCGGCCGAGCAGCAGCCCAACCCGTTCATCACGCCGGAGCTCTGCTTCCAGTTCAAGTACTTCGCCCTGCGGAAGTTTCACTTCATCCTCCGGGCGGCGGCCGTCGTGCTCTTCCCGGGGGGCTTCGGCACGCTCGACGAGATGTTCGAGACGCTCACGCTGATGCAGACCCACCGCATGCAGCCGGTGCCGATCATCCTCTACGGCAAGGCCTACTGGTCGAAGGTGATCGACTTCCAGTTCCTCGCAGACTCGGGCGTGATCAGCGACCACCACCTCGAACTCTTCACCTACGCCGAGACGCCGACCGAGGCCTGGCAGCAGATTCTCGACTACCACGCGGCCCGGTCCGCCGCCCGGCCGTGAGACCCGACCGATGAGCCTGCCCAACCACCCGTTTGCGTTCGCGCCGGGCGCCGTCGCGTCCACCGGCCGCGTGGCGCTCGTGACCGGCGGGGCCAAGCGGATCGGCGCCACCGTGGTGCGGGCGCTGGCATCCCGCGGCTATTCCGTGGCGATCCATTGCCATGCGTCGCTCGCCGATGCGCGGGCGCTGGCCGGGGAACTGGACGCGGCGGGGCTGCCGAGCCTCGCCGTCACGGCCAACCTCCGCGACGAGGGGCCTGTGCGGGCGATGGTGCATCGCGTGGCCGACCACTTCGGCCGGATCGACGCGGTGGTGACCTGCGCGGCGATCTGGATCCCGGGGCCGCTCGAGGAGGTGACTGCCGACGACCTGCGGGCCCACTTCGACGTCAACTGCGTCGGCACCTTCATCGTGGCCCAGGAGGCCGGTGCGGTGATGGCCGCTCAGGAGAGCGGCGGCGTGATCGTCACGATGGGCGACCAGGCGATCGCCCGGCCCGCTCCCGACTACGCCGCCTATTTTCCGAGCAAGGGCGCGATCCCGACGCTCACGCGGTCGCTGGCCGTGGAATTCGCCCGGCGGAATCCCCGGATCCGTGTGAACTGCGTGCTGCCCGGCCCGGTGACGCTGCCGGCCGACATGGACCCAGCCGCCCGCGCCGCCACCCTCGGCGGCACGCTCGTGGGCCGTGAGGGCACTCCCGAGCACGTGGCCCATGCCGTGCTCTTTCTCGTCGAGAACGACTTCATCACGGGCGTCTGCCTGCCGGTGGACGGTGGCCGCTCGATCGCTACGCCCGAGCCAGCGGCAGCCGGATCGTGAAGGTCGAGCCCACACCCGGCTCGCTTTCCACGCTGATCGTGCCACGGTGGGCCTGCACGATGTGCTTGACGATCGAGAGCCCGAGTCCCGTTCCTCCGAGTTGGCGGCTCCGTGCCCGATCGACCCGATAAAACCGCTCGAAGAGCCGGGGAAGGTGCTCGGCGGCGATTCCGCAGCCCTCGTCGCGAATGCACATCACCAACTCACCGTCGGTGGCCTCCGCCTCCATCCAGATCGTATGGCCGGCGTCGCTGTATTTGATCGCGTTGTCAACCAGGTTGATGAGCGCCTGCTCGAGCAAGGGCGCGTTGACCTCCGCCACGAGCACCGGGTCGCATTGCGTGTCGAGCGTGATCGACCGCTCGGCCGCCCGCGGCTCGCAGTCGGCGGCCACCGCCGCCAGCACGCCCCCGATCGCCGCCGGCTCGACGGGCAGGTTGTCGGCCCCCTCGCTCTGTTCGATCCGCGAGAGCGCGAGCAGATCTTCGATGATCGCCGCCAGCCGGTCGGCCTGCTTGGCGACGATCTGGAGAAATCGCCTGGAGTCGGTGGGGTTGTCGGCCGCGCCGTCGAGGAGCGTCTCCACGAAGCCCTTGATCGAGGCGATGGGTGTCTTGAGCTCATGCGACACGTTGGCCACGAAGTCGCGCCGCACGTTCTCGAGCCGCTGCACGTCGGTGACGTCGTTGAGCACGATCACCGCGCCCCCTTCCCCCGACACGTCGCGGAGCGCCGTGCCGCGGAGACGGATCGTTCGGTCGCGCAGCCCGTGAAGCACGAGGTCGTCTTCCACCGGCTCGCGGCAGTCGATCGCCCGCAGGGCGAACCGGCGGAGATCGGGATTGCGGACGACCTCCTGGAGCGACCGCCGCACGACGTGGTCGAGGTCGAGGCCGAGCAGTTCGGCGGCCGCCCGATTGATGCCCACGATCCGCTGGCGGCCGTCGATCGCCAGCACGCCCTCGATCATGCTGCCGAGCACGGCCTCCTGCTGCGTACCCTGGCGGCCGATGAGCAGCCCGCGCTCGACGAGCTGTTCACGGAGCCCGGCGATCGCATCGGCGAGAGCGGCCACTTCCGCCAGGTCGGTCGCCGGCAGCGGGGCCTCGATCTCACCGGCGGCCAGCCGCGTCGCGGCGAGACTCAGCTCGCGCACCGGCCGCACCGTCCGCTGGGCGATGACGTAGCCGACCGCCGTCGCGAGGGCGGCCAGGGCCAGATGCGCGGCCAGCAGTCGCCGCTGGGCGGCTGCGAGTTCAAGGTCGGTCGCTCGGGTGTCGACGCTGGCACGAATGACGGCGGTGGGCTCGGACTCCGGGCCGTGCGGGACGGCCACCGTGATGAACCGGCGGCCCGTGGCCGGCTCGAACCGGCTCGTGGCGGCGACTCGCCCGGCGCGAGCTTCGGCCAGCAGCCGCTCATCGCCCGGTGACATGCGGGGCGTGGCCGCAGCGGCGCTGGGCGGCGGCTCGGCGACGAGCGGCCGGCCATCGACGGCGAGTAATTCCAGCGTGACGCCGGATTCCGTGCGCGTCGAACTGGCGACGGCGGCGAACGACTCCGGGTCGAGCGCGTCGTCTTGCGGCGTGGTGACCGCGGCGGCGAGCCTGGCCAGTTCCGTGAGCCGGAGCCGCTGGTCTTCTTCGGCGATCCGCGCCAGCTGCACAGACGCCAGCCACGATGAGGCGACGAGCACTGCCGCCACGAGGGAACACCAGGCGATGAACAGATGCCAGACGAGTCGGGTGCGGGGCATCGTGTGGGCCGTGCTCACGACCGGAAACGGTAACCGACGCCGCGAACCGTCTCGATGTAGGAGCCGAACTCACCGAGCTTCTTCCGCAGGCCGGCCACCTGCACGTCGACCGACCGCTCCGTGACGGGATAGTCCTCCCCCTTCACCGCATCGACGATTTGCGACCGGGTATAGGCCCAGCCCGGCCGTTTGGCGAGAAACTGCAGGAGGGCGAACTCCGTATACGTGAGCTCGAGCATTTGGCCGGCGAGCGTGACCTCGTGGCGGCCCGGGTGAATCGACAAGTCGTGCACGTCGATCGTCGTCTCCATCTCGGACTGACGCCGCGCCTCGTGCCGCCGGAGCAGTGCCTTGATCCTGGCCCCCAGCACCCGCGGGCTGAAGGGCTTGGCGATGTAGTCGTCGGCGCCCCGCTCGAGGCCGGCGATCATGTCGCTCTCCTCGCTCTTGGCGGTGAGCATGATGATCGGCACGTCGCGGGTCTTGGAGTCGTTCTTCAGCCGCCGGCAGACCTCGAGCCCGTCGACGGATGGCAGCATCAGGTCGAGCACGATGAGGTCCGGCGGCTGTCGCCGTGCGGCCTTGAGGGCGTCTTCCCCGGTGGCCACGCATTCGACCTGATAGCCCTCTTTGGAGAGGTTGTAGCGGACGAGTTCGAGGAGATCCTCCTCGTCATCCACGACGAGGATTCGCTGCACGGTCTGTTCGGTACCGGGCTTCTGTCGTGAGGAGAGCTGCTTCATCGGCCTACCGGTGTGACGCACGCTGCCATCGTGGCAGGTATTCGCGACAAGTATCTCCGCTGGTCCCGCTCCCCGGAAGTGTTCAATTTCCGTGAGGAATCCCCCGGCTTGCGCCTGCGGGCTTCCGTTCGTCCGAATACAAGCCCTGAGCGCAAGCGAGGGGATCCGTTCATCCAATAAAAGCCCTGAGCGCAAGCGAGGGGATTCCACCGCGGACGGGCCAACCTCATGAAAACAGGAGTTCGACGTCCTCGGCGGTGAGGCTGGCGATCATGCTCTCGTCGGCCCGCACGATCGATTCGGCCAATTCCCGCTTGCGGTCCTGGAGCGCGACGATCTTCTCCTCCACGGTGTCGCGGGCGATGAGCCGGTAGGCGAACACGCGGCGGGTTTGACCGATGCGATGGGCCCGGTCGACGGCCTGGGCCTCGACGGCGGGGTTCCACCAGGGATCGAGGATGTAGATGTAATCGGCGGCGGTGAGGTTGAGACCCTGACCACCCGCCTTGAGGCTCACAAGGAACAGCTTGCAGTCGGCATCCTCTTGGAACCGGGCCACGCGGGCCTGGCGGTCGGTGGTGCGGCCGTCGAGATATTCGTAGACGACCGCCCGCTCGTCGAGCCGCCGCCGCAGGATCGCGAGGAAGCTCGTGAACTGGCTGAACACGAGCACCTTGTGCCCTTCGTCGAGCACTTCTTCCAGCTGCTCGAGCAGCACCTCGATCTTGGCCCCCTGGTCGTCGATTCGCTTGGGATCGACGAGGCCCGGATGGCAGGCCGTCTGCCGCAGCCGGAGCAGCGCCTCCAGCACGGCGATCCGCGAACGGCCGATGCCGAGCTTGCCGATCCGCCCCGACAGCTCGAGCCGATAGTGCTCGCGCAGCTCGTCGTAGGCCTTGCGCTGCTCCTCACCCAATTCGACGAACAGCGTCTGCTCCGTCTTCTCCGGCAGATCGGAGAGCACCTGCGTCTTCGTCCGTCGCAGCAAGTAGGGCCGCACCGCCCGGGCCACGACCTCCGTGCTGCCCCGGCCGTCGGCGAGAAACTTCCGCAGCCGTGAGGCGCTGCCGAGCTGGCCTGGATTCAAAAACTCGAAGATGCTCCACAGCTCGCCGATGTGGTTCTCGACCGGCGTGCCGGTGAGGGCGAGCCGATGACGGGCCCGCAGGAGCCGGCAGGCCTTGGCAGCCTGGCTCGCGGCATTCTTGATCGACTGCGCCTCGTCGAGCACGACGTAGTCGAACTCGACGTCGCGGTGGGCCACGACGTCGCGTCGGAGCGTGCCGTAGGTGGTCACGACGATGTCCCAGTCCGTGAGGTCGCCCGCCGTCTCGGCCCGCGCGTTGCCGGTGAAGTTGGCCACCCGCAGGGTCGGCGCGAACTTCTTGGCTTCCTCGATCCAGTTGAAGACGAGGCTCTTGGGAACGACGACGAGCGTCGGCCGATGGGCGATGCCCGCCTCCTGGATCACCGCCTGCCGCCGGAGCAGCATCGCGAGCACCTGGATCGTCTTGCCGAGGCCCATGTCGTCGGCCAGGCAGCCTCCGAGGCCCATCCGTTCCAGGAACGAGAGCCAGCCGAGGCCCTCCCGCTGGTAGTGGCGGAGGGTGCCCTGGAAGCCCGCGGGCTCGTCCTCCGCCTCTGGCCGCTCGCCCCGCGCCAGTTCCTCGCGGATTCTCTCGAACGCCTCGTCGACGTGCGACTGCGGCTGGCCTGCGAGCAGTGCGTCGAGCAACGCCACCTGGATCCGGCCGTAGCGGAGACGGCCGTCGTGCTTCTGCGCGAGCGCCGCCATCGGCTCGAACTGGGCGGCCAGCGAGTCGGGCAGGATGCCGAGCGAGCCGTCCGACAATTCGATCGAGCGACCGCCGCGGGCGAGCGCCTCGAGGAGCACGGGCAGATCGGCCGTCACGCCGCCGAAGTCAACCGACGCCGAGAGCTCGAACCAGTCGATGCCGCTGGTGACGTTCCAGGCCACGCTGCCCGCGGGCCGGTAGCGACGGCCGGCGACCTCGATCGTCCAGCCGGCCGCGGCCAGCTGCGACACGGAGGCGTCGAGCCGGTTCCGCGGAATGTGCACGTGGTGCGTGAGGGGATCGGCGTCGTCGGCTGCGGCGCGGGCGGGCGTGGCCCCGTGCCGTGGCAGGACGGCGAGGGCGGCCCGCTCGGCGGCCCGGTCGCGGCGGACGAAGATCCGGCGATCGATGTCGGCCGCGCCGCCGGCGGGGTCGTCGGCGGCGATGAGGATGCCGGCGTAGTCGAACCAGATTCGCCCTGCGAGCTGTACCCGCGGCGTGGCCCGGCGGCGGCCCTGCGGTCCAACCGCCTCGCCATCGAGGTCGATCGCGGGTGAGTCGTCGAGCACAAGCTTCGGTTGCGGCGCGCCGGACTCGATCCGCCAGCCCGTCCAGGCCGGCAGCACGAGCCGCGGCACGTCGGCGAGCGCCGCCACCTGCGCCACGAGTCCGTCGGTCTGGGCGGCGGCCAGTTCGATCGGCCCGCGGCGTTCGAACTGCTCGACCCAGCCCGCGGTGCCGACGGAGAAGTCGTCGTCGGGCACTGCAAGTCGGGCGATCCGATCGGCAAACACGACCAGGCCCGTGCGGAGAATCGCCCGGGGCTCCTTGAGCTCCTTCCGCTGGCTCCCGCGGACGAGCATCCCGCGGAGCGTGCCGCGACTGGGCCGCGGCGGAGCCGCGTCGGCTTCGTCGCCGGCGCGGGGGCTGCGGGATGGCCGCAGGTCGTCGTCATCGGGTTCGAGCACGAAGGCGAACTCCCACGGCCGGCCGCCGTCCCAGGTCAGGGGCACGATCGTGTCGGGGGCCCGCCGCGGCTCAGGCTGGAGCACGAGCCGGCCCGTCTCGCAGAGCATCGAGAGATGCGCGGCGGCCGACCGGGGGCTGACCACGATCTTGGCGATGCCGCGCCGCTCGAGCGGCGCGGGTGTCGCCTGTTCGCCGATGCCGACGGCGCCGATGAGTCGCTCGACGATCTCCCGCTCCTGTGGCTCGAGTTCCTCGAACTCCACATGGCCGGGGCCGAGCACGACGGGCCGCGGCCGACCGGTGGCGTTCCCGGCGACATCGAGCTGCATGCGGCAGGGCACGAGCACGGCCGTGCGGGCCTCCGCAGAGGCGGTGACGTCGAACAGGAAGACGAGCGCGCCTCCGGTCCGCCGCGGGTCGGGGATCGAGAGCGCCGCCGTGCGGACGGCCGGCTCCACGAGCCGGCGGCGGTCTTCGAGCTCCACGGCCCAGGCTGGCAGCCGCTGGGTGCCCCGGCGGACAATCTCCGTCCGCGGCCGCGGCTCGTGGCGGCCGACCGAGAGCTGTCGGCTGCTGCGGGACGATGGCGTTGGCTCGTCGTCCTCTGGTTCAGGATCGTCTGCGGCGAACTCCGAGTCGGCCTCGGCCGTCTCGTCGGCCACGATCTCGAGCGCGACGGGGGTCTGCTGGTGGATGCCCGAGAGCAGTCCTCTGCGGTCGACTTCCAGGAGCACCGCCGCGAGGATGGCGCACGGCTTGCCTGCCCTGCCGGCGGCCGATGTGCACCGCGCCTCGAGCGTCATTCCGCCGCGGCGGTGGGCCGAGAGTTCGAGCAGCACCTCCTGCTCATTGCCCGATTCGTCCGTGACGGTGGCCTGCACCTGCCCCACGCGGGGACAGCGGGCGGCCACGGATGCGAGGGTGCGGGCGAGCGTGACCTGGGCGGGCTTGAAGAGATGAAAGAGGCGTTGTTCGAGAGTCTTCATGCAGTCGATGGTGCGCGGAGAACGGGGACCGTTGCGCAGCCCACGACGAACCGAGGACGCCCGGAAGCGCAACGCGCTATCGTAGCCCGCCGCGGCCCGCCTTGGCGAGGGCCGCCCATGCGCCGCGGGATGTCATGCCCCTTTGACGGTCGCGATCAGCTCGAGCACGTTCTCCACCGGCGTCTGCGGCAGCACGCCGTGGCCGAGGTTGAAGATGTGGCCCGGCCGGCCCGCCGCCCGGTCGAGCACCGCGCGGGTTCGCCTGCGCACGGTGTCGCGATCCGCCAGCAACACGACCGGCTCGAGGTTGCCCTGCACGGCCCGGTCGTGGCCGACGAGGTTCCAGCCGGCATCGAGATCGATCCGCCAGTCGATGCCGATCACCGAGCCCCCGGCTTCCCGCAGCAGCGGCAGGAGCGCGGGATTGCCGGTTGCGAAGTGGATCACCGGCGCCCGCTTCGCCGCCTCGGCGATGGCCGCGCGGCTGTGCGGCAGCACGTAGCGGCGATAGTCGTCGGGGCCGAGGCAGCCCACCCAGCTGTCGAAGAGCTGCACGATCTGGGCCCCCGCGTCGAGCTGGGCCACGAGGTAGCCGCTCACGGCCCGCGCGATCCGGGCCATCAGGTCGTGCCAGGCCGACTCATGGCGGTACATGAGCTTCTTCGTATGCAGCCAGGCTTTGCTCGTCCCCCCTTCGATGCAGTAGCCGGCAAGGGTGAAGGGAGCGCCGGCGAAGCCGATCACGGGAATCGAGTCGTCGAGGCCGGCCCGCGTGGCCCGCACCACATCCATCACGTAGCCGAGCCGGCCCACGTCGTCGAGTTCGCGGACGCGGGCGACGTCGGCCGCCTCGCGAACCGGATTGTGGATCACGGGTCCTTCGCCCACCGCGAACTCGAGATCGAGCCCCATCGGTTCGAGGATTGGCAACAGGTCGCTGAAGATGATCGCAGCGTCTACGCCGAGTCGCTGCACCGTGGCGAGCATCACCTCCGCCGAGAGCCGCGGGCTCTTGCAGAGCTCCATGAACCCGACCTTCTCCCGCACAGCCCGGTATTCCGGCAGGTAGCGGCCCGCCTGCCGCATGAGCCACACCGGGGTCCGCTCCACGGGCTCCAGGCGGCAGGCCCGCATCATGAGCGAGCGACCGTAGCGGTCGGACGGGTCGGACGGGTCGGACGGGGCGGGAGGAGCGGGGTGGGCATTCATGCTGGGGAGTATACGGGGCTACCCACGCCCCGTCGCCGGACGCTCGCTCCGGACATCCTGTCCTCCGCTCGCTCGATGCTGCCTGCGCTTCGGCATCCTGCCTGCGCTGGTCAGCAACGTCGGCTCCCGGGGCATGGGCAGGCCCTCACGGCGTTGTGGTTCGCAACCGCAGGCTATTCCGCCGCGATTCGCCCGCCCGCGACCCCGGGCCATCGGCAGAGCCGCAACTCAAACTAGAATGAGGGTGTCCTTCCGCGGCCCGGCACCACGCCCATGCTCGAATTCATCTCCGGCATCTCGGTCGTCTGCTTCGTGGCGAGCTATGCCGTGGCCCTGGCCTGCGAGGTGTCGCGGCTGGCCTTTCGCTCGAGCGTCCGTGGGGCGGCGCTCGTCGGCTTCGCGGCGGCCGGACTCGTCGCCCAGGGGCTCTTTCTCGGCTGGCGGGCCGTCAATGCGGCGGCGCTGCCGCTCTCCAGCCCGTTCGACTGGTATCTCCTCGCGGCCTGGCTGCTGGCAGCCGGCTCCCTCTGGCTCACGCTCACGCTGCCGCGAACGCCCATCGGCCTGTTCCTCTTGCCCGTCGTGCTCCTGCTGATCGGGGCGGCGCAGCTTTCGAGCCGCGAGCCCTTCCCTCAGAGCCCTGCGACGCAGATCTGGGGTGCGATCCACGGGCTGTTCAATCTCGCCGCGAGCGTGAGCGTGGCGCTCGGCGCCGTGGCGGGAATCATGTGGCTGATCCAGGCGGGCCGGCTCCACCGCAAGCAGCCGCCGCTGCGGGGCTTTCGGATGCCGAGCCTCGAGCGGCTGGCCAACGTGACGAGTCGTACGCTCGCCGTCGCCGCCTGGACCGCCGCCGCCGGGTTCGTGTCGGGCATCGTGCTCAACGCGGTGAACCGCCAGCGTGGGCTGCTCGAGACGGTGCCCTGGACCGATCCGGTCGTCCTGCGGATGGGCGTCCTCGTGGCCTGGCTGATCATCGCCGACGCCCTGGCCTACGCGGCACGGCGTCGGCCCGGGGCTGCCCGACTCACCGCCTGGCTCTCGCTCGTGAGTCTTGCGGTGCTCACGCTGTCGATCGTGTGGGGTGTCTTTGGAACCACCCGCCACGGCATGCCGCCGGCCGGCAGCAGTGAGTCGGCCGCCGAGCCGAGCGAGGCCGCCCCATGACACTCGCGCTCGTCGGAGGAACGCATCGTACGGTGCCGCTCGACCTGCGCGAGCGGCTGGCCTTCTCGGCTGAGCAGGCGGCTGCGGCCCTGATGCGGTTTCGCGACCGGTTTCCCGGCCGCGAGGGGGTGCTTCTCTCCACCTGCAACCGCGTGGAGTTCTACGCCGCCGGGGAAACGGGCTCCGAGCCACCGCCTGCCGAGCAACTCGTGGCATTTTTGGCGGAGTGCCGCGGGATCGAGGCGGTGCAGCTGGGGCCCGTGCTCGCCCGGGAACGCGACGAGGGCGTGGCCCGGCACCTCTTCAGCGTGGCGTCGGGGCTCGACAGCATGGTGCTGGGCGAGCCACAGATTCTCGCCCAGGTGAAGCAGGCCTGGGCACTGGCCCAAGACAGCCGGACTGCCGGGCCGCTCACCGGCGGCATGTTCCAGGCGGCACTCCGCACGGCCAAGCGGGTGGCCACGGAGACGGCGCTTGGTCGCGAGCGGGTGTCGATCCCGAGCGTGGCCGTGGCCGATTTCGCCAGTGCGGTCTTCGAGCGGTTCGACGACAAGCACGTGCTCCTGCTCGGCGCCGGCAAGATGGCAGCCGAGACGCTCCGCTACCTGCGTGAGGCAGGCGCCCGCGACGTGACGGTGGTCAATCGCACTGCGGGCCGGGCGGTGGAACTGGCCGCGCGGCTCGGCGGCCGGCCGGGCCGGTTCGACGAACTCGTGGCGGAACTCGCCGCCGCCGACCTCGTCGTCAGCACCACCGGTGCGACCGAGCCCGTGATCACGCTCGACGCCTTCCGGCAGGTCGAGTTGCGGCGTCATGGGCGGCCGCTCGTCGTTCTCGATCTCGCCGTCCCCCGCGACTTCGACCCCCGGATCGGCGAGCGGCCGGGCGTGTGGCTGTATTCGGTCGACGACCTCGCCGCCGCGTGTGATGCCAACCGCAAGAGCCGTCAGCGGGAGATGCCGGCGGCCTGGGCGATCATCGAAGAGGAGACCAGCCGCTTCATGGGCGATCTCCACCACCGCTCGACGGCGCCGGTGATCGAGCAACTGCGAGCCGGCTGGAGCGAGACGGGAGAGGCGGAACTCGATCGGCTCTTTCGCCGTCTGCCCGATCTCGACGACGCCCAACGCGCGGAGATCCGGCAGGCCTTCGACCGCTACGCGGCCAAACTGCTCCATCCGCCGCTGGCATCGCTTCGGAGCGAGAGCCGAGCCGGCCCGCCGCACGGTCTGCTCGACGCCCTCAAAAGGCTCTTCGATCTGAAGGAGTGAACGGCAGACCGCAGGGCCGTTGCTCCGCAACGGGCTCGCGCGTCACGGTAGGCCTGTTGCTCCGCAACGGGCTTGTCCGTCACGGAGTGACGGACCTACGGCAGGCAGTAGGCCAGGGCGAGGAGGGCGTAGCTCGTCACGAGCGTCGGGTTGTCTTCCATCCAGCGTGGATTCTCGTTTGTCCACGAGCCGTCGGGCCGCTGCTTGGCCAGCAGCACGTCCGAGAGTTCGGCCCGCCAGTCGTGGGCCATGCCGTCCGCATCGGTGAACGTGTCGCCGCCGAGCACGTCGAGTGACTTCGCGGCCGTATGGAAGTAATAGAAGAGACCCGCCTGCCCCATGCCCGGGTTCTCGGCGAACGTGTAGTGTTTCTGCAGCCACTCGGTCGCCGCCTTCACGCGGGGATCGTCTTGCTTCAGGCCCGCGAAGATCATGCTCTTGAGCCCGGCGTAGGTCATCGAGCCGTAGCTCCGGAGGCCGCCGTTGGGCAGCGTGCCGGCCTGGCTCTCGCCGCCTGCAGCCGGTGTGTAGTAGAAGCCACCGTCCGGATTCTTCTCGGGGAACGGCGTCGGGTTGTCGGGGCCCACGAGGTTTTGCGTCCGCGAAACGAACGTGAGCGCCTTCTGGATCGCCGGGTCGTTTTCACTGGCGCCGATCGTCCGTAGCGCCTCGATCAGGAATTGCGTGTTGGAGAGATCGGGCCGCGACTTCCTGCCGTAGCCGGCGCCGCCGTAGGCCGGATCGGCCTTGTCTTTGCCCTCGCTGCCGTCCCACTGGAGGTTGCGGGCGAACGTCTCGGCCCCCTTGATCTCGTCGGCGTAGCTCCCCTGGCCGTTGCAGGCAGCAAGCGCGAGCATCGCGATCGACGTCTCGTAGTTGGCGACTGGCGAGCCGGGCTGGTAGATGCCGCCGTCGGGCTGACGGAACGACAGCAGATAGGCGAGCCCCTTTTTCACGACAGGTGCATCGACCGGGGTGCCCGACCGCACGAGGCCTGTCACGGCGAGCGCCGTCACGGCAGGGCCCGTCTCGGCCGAGAAGCTGCCGTCATCGGCCTGTGCCTTTTCGGCGAGGAACGTCGATGCCCTCTCGATCGCCGCGCGGATGGCGGCGGGATCGGCGGCGTGGGCGAGGGGAGCGAACGAGGCGAAAACAATCGCTCCGAGGATGGATCGCGGGCACGGCATGGCGGCACCTTTCAGCGGGGGACAGACCCTGAGAAAGCATACGCGCCCTGGGGTGCGGAACGGCAAGGGCCGGCCCACCGACGGCGTGGCGAATCGTTCGACAGGCCCGGCGAGCGGTTCACCGCGGGATTGCGTTCGCCGGCGGGATGTGGGCCCGCCGGGGGCCAGGGATGGCCCCCGCGGGCAACCAGCAGGAAGCAAGAATTAGAGCGCATCCTGCCTACGTGTAGCGGTAGCCGCAATGCTTGAAGCAGTTGCGGCACTCGGCCTCAGTGAACCGGTCGAGCAGTTCACCGCACAGCGACCAGAGCGACTCGACGGTCCTCGCTGATGCACTCCGCAAGAGCCACTTGA
>CAMDDA010000027.1 GCA_945890755.1 Candidatus Kuenenia stuttgartensis | reverse complement strand
GGCCTACGGTGAGGGGCTGCCGATGCCCCAGGAGCCGGCGTTTGCTGACAAGCGCAGCCAGGATGGCGAAGCGCAGTCAGCATCGAGCGAGCGAAGAACAGGATGTTCGTAGCGAGCGTCCGGCGACGGGGCGTGGGCAGCCCCGATCTCGCACCACAGGAGGTCGACCCGCGGATGAATAGAAGGGCCTGCGGCGCAAGCGTGCGGCCCTACGGCCGCTCGAAGAGCACGGCGATGCCCTGACCAAGGCCGATGCACATCGTGGCCAGGCCGTAGCGGCCGCCTGAGTCGCGGAGGGCGTGGAGCAGCGTCGTGACCAGCCGGGCGCCGCTCGCGCCGAGCGGATGGCCGATCGCGAGCGCTCCGCCGCGGACGTTGACCCGCGCCGGATCGAGTCCAAGTTCGTGGATACAGTGGATCGCCTGGGCGGCGAAGGCCTCGCTCAGTTCGATGAGGTCGAGATCCGCGAGCGAGATACCGCGTCCTGCCACTCTGGTCAGGAGTTTCCGCGTGGCGGCGATCGGCCCCGTTCCCATCACCGCCGGCGGCACGCCCGTCACCGCCGTCGCCACGATCCGGGCCAGCGGCTCGAGCCCCTCTCGACGGGCTTCGGCTTCCGACATGAGGAGCACGGCCGCCGCGCCATCGCTGACCGGCGCGGTCGTGGCCGCGGTCACCGTGCCGAGCTTCGGCAGAAACACCGGCTCGAGCGCCGTCATCGCCGCGAGGCTCGTGTCGCGACGGATCGACTGATCGGCCGCCGCCTCGATCACCGCGCCCGCATCATCGTGCCCAAGCACCCGCAGGATCTCGTCGTCGAAGAGCCCGGCGTCGGCGGCCCGGACGGCCTTCGCGTGGCTCTCCAGGGCAAACTCCTCCTGCCGGCGGCGGGAAATGCCGTGGGTCGCGGCGAGGTGCTCGGCCGTGAGCCCCATCGAGAGCATGCCGCGACTCGTGCGGGCCAGCACACGAGGATGAATGTCCACTGCCGACTCCATTGGCAGGTGGTGCATGTGCTCCACACCGCCGGCCACCTGCACGTTCTCGGCGCCGGCCGCGATCGCATGGGACGCGCGGGCGATCGCCTCGAGCGACGAGCCGCAGAGCCGATTCACCGTCGCGCCGGCCGTCGCCAGCGGCAGGCCGGCCATCAGGGCCGCGCAGCGGGCCACGTTGCCCCCGAGCTCGCCCCGCTGCTGCGTCGCGCCGAGGATCACGTCTTCGACCGTGGCTGGATCGACGCCACTCCGCTCGACCACGCCCCGCACGACCGCGGTGGCCAGTTCGTCGCCGCGAACGTACCGAAACAGGCCGCGTTCGGGATGCGAGCGGCCGATTGCCGTGCGGCAGCAGGCGACGACGACCGGCGTGGTGGCGGGATCGGGGGGCGATGTCATGCAGAAAAATCTCGCGCGGGAGTCAGGTCGAGAACCGGCCGCCGGAGCGGGCGATCGCCGTGAGCCGCTCCGTGGGAATCATCCGCGGCCCGAGGTCGGCCAGCGGCTCCAGCCGCCGCAGCACCTCCGCCGGCCCGAGCGCGTCGGCCCAGGCCAGCAGGCCGCCGCGGAACGGCGGAAACCCGAGGGCATGGATGACGGCGAGATCGATGTCGGCGGGATCCCGCACGATGCCTTCGTCGAGCGCCCGCACCGCTTCGAGGAGCATCGGCAAGAGCAGCCGGTCGGCGAGCGTGCGGTCGGTCGTCTCCCGCGGGGCCACGGCATAGCGGTCGAGCACGGTGCGGCCGTCGGGATCGACGCCGATGATCCGGGCCTTCTGATCGGCACCCGAGTAGCGATAGAAACCGGAGCCCGTCTTGCGGCCCAGGCGGCCCGACTTCACGAGCGCAGGGATCAGCGGTGAGGCCTCGATCCGATCGCCGTAGGCGGCGCTGAGCACGAGCCCCGCATAGAAGGCGGTGTCGAGGCCGATCATGTCGTAGAGCTCGATCGGTCCCATCGGCATGCCGAAGCCCCGGGCCACGCGGTCGATCCGTGCGGGATCGATCCCCTCCCGCACGAGCTCCGTCGCCTCGTGGAGATACGGCATCAGCACGCGGTTGACGAGAAAGCCCGGGCTGTCGCGAACGACGATCGGGCATTTGCCCAGCCGCTTTGCCAGTGCCACGGCCGTGGCCACGGTGGCATCGCCCGTGGCGGGCCCGCGGACCACTTCCACGAGCGTCATGCGGCGGACGGGATTGAAAAAGTGCAGGCCGCAGAACCGCGCCGGGTCGGCCAGGGCCTCGGCCAGCCGCGCGATGGGGTTGGTCGACGTGTTGGTGGCGATCACCGCGCCGGGCCCAACGGTCCGCTCGATGTCGGCGAGCACGGCCGTCTTCACGTCGGGTCGTTCCGTGACGCTCTCGATCACGATGTCGGCACCGGCGATCGCCGCCAGATGTGTGGCCGTGCGGAGGGCCCCGGAAAGGGCGACCGCCCGCGACGGGTCGGTCCGCTTTGTGGCCCGATCCCAGGCCGCCTCGTCGAGAATCCCCGGCACGCTGGCCGCGAGCGCCTGGGCGTTGACGTCTACGAGCGTCACCGGCACGTCGGCTCGCAGGTGGCTCGCCGCGATGCCCGCTCCCATGATGCCGGCACCGATGACCGCCGCTGTCCGCACCTCGGCCGGCGTCACGTCGCCGGCCACGCCGGAATCGTGGCGATTGCGGTCGCCGATCCGAAACACCCGCACGAGCTGGGCCGACACGGGCGTAGCCGCAAGACGCGCGAAGGCCTGCGATTCGATCCCGCCGGCGGCGGTCGCATCGACGTCGCTGCCGGCCAGGATCGTCTGCAGGATGGCGGGGGGCGCCGGATAGTGGCCGCCGGTGCGGCCGAAAA
Source organism: Candidatus Kuenenia stuttgartensis (assembly GCA_945890755.1). GTDB lineage: Bacteria > Planctomycetota > Planctomycetia > Pirellulales > UBA1268 > QWPN01. The sequence continues at coordinate 20,340 of CAMDDA010000027.1, read as the reverse complement.
TCACGGCCGCAGTCGTCGCCTCCAGAAACGCCCGCTCCTGCGGGTCGAGTGGGACGGGCTCCGCCTGCCGCCGCCGACGGGCGGCGATGCCCCCGGTCGTGATCTCGAGGTCGATCAGCCGCCGCGCGGTTTCGAGGGCTTCGGCGGGAGGCACGCAGGCATCGACGAGGCCGAGCCGGGCCGCTGCCCATGCATCGATGCTTTCGCCCGCCGCGACGAGCTCGATGGCAGGCCCCGGACCGATCAGCCGCGACAGCCGCACCGTGCCCCCCCATCCCGGCAGCAGGCCGAGCTTCACCTCGGGACATCCGAGGCTGGTGTGGGACGCCGCCGTGGCCACCCGCAGGTCGCAGGCGAGCGCCAGTTCCAGCCCACCCCCCAGGCAGACGCCGTCGATTAGGGCCACACTCGGCCACGCCGCCGCCGAGAGTCGGGCAAAGAGATTCCGACCCGCGTCGCAGAGGCGGCCGATCTCAGCCGGCGGCAGGTCGCGCAGGCCGTCGAGCCGAGACACGTCGGCCCCCGCGAAAAACGAGCCCTCACGGCCCGACCGCAGCACGAGCCCCCGCGGAATCAGCCGGCCGGACGACTGCTCGATCTCATCGAGGGCCGCCGCGAGGTCGGCCAGAAACCGCGGCGTGATCACGTTGTGCCGGTGGTCGGGCACGGAAAACGTCAGCACGACCAGGCCGTCGGAGTGCCGTTCGACCGCAAGTGTGGCGGGACCGCGGACGGATGCCGGCATGGCGGGGAACTTTCGGCGGTTTCGCTTGCCCTGAGCGGGAAAAAGGCTAGTGTATCGGCTGTCGCGGAGAGCCCCAGAGGGGATCCGCACGCCCCTGTGCCCGGTGCCAGGGCAGTCCACGCGCACGGAGGACGAATCCGCCCATGGCCCATTCCACCGCCACGCAGTCCCGCGGTCAGCACCCGGCTTTCGCCATCGACAGAGGTTGGGGCTCGGTTCTGGGCTCACTGCGAAGCACGCCGGTAACGCTCGCGGTCGTCTGGCTGGCGCTCGTCTCGCTCGGCGTGGCCGGGCGGCTCTGGCAGCCCGCGTGGAACGTCACGCCGATGGCTGCGGTAGCGCTGGCTGCCGGCGCCGTGTTTCCGCATGCGATCGTGGCCGCGACGGTGCCGCTGGTCGCGCTCGTGCTCAGCAATCTCGGGCTTGAATCCTATGAGAGCCTGCCGATGGCGGCCGTCGTGTGTGCCGCAACGGCCTGGCCCGTGATCCTCGGCGGCATGCTGCGGCGGATGCCGACCGGCGGCCGGGTTACGGCGATGATCGCGGTGCTCGCCGGTGCGCTGGCCAGTTCACTCGTTTTTTTCCTGGCGACGAATCTCGCCTTCTGGTGGTTCACGGCCGAGTATCCACATTCGGCCGAGGGACTGGCGGCCTGTTTCGCGGCCGCGCTGCCCTTCTACCGCTGGATGCCGGCAGGCGATCTGGCCTGGACTGCGGTGACGTTTGCCGGACTCGCGGCCCTGTCTCGGGCTCTCGATTCGGTGGCGATGCGGCGGCTCCAGCCACTGGCCGTGGCCACGCAATCGTCGCCGGCCAAGCGTGCCAGCGACGTGGCTTGACTGGGATTCGAACGCTTCAAGAATAGGACCGTGGCTTCCGAGTCACGCACACGCCGCGGGAATGGCGGAATTGGCAGACGCGCCAGGTTGAGGGCCTGGTGGTAGTAATACCGTGCAGGTTCAAGTCCTGTTTCCCGCAGTACATACGACATACGCAAAAAGGGCATCCGTGCCCCTTTTTGCTTTTGGACGGTTGCTTGATCAGGGCATCCATGCCCCTTTTTTCGCTCGGTTGAAACTCCGATTGGGTTGATACGAGGGCTCGATGGATTCGCCTGACAGTGTTCCGGCGGCTGCTGATGCGGCCGCTGAGTCGACCCCGGCCCGACGGATCGCCATCGGCACCCAGCGGGCCGGCGCGAAGCCGCCGTCGCTCGGACCGAAGTATCAATATGTGTCTCCACCAGCGGCCAAGCCGGCGGGAGCGGATGCGGCAGGATCGACTCCGGCTCCGGAATCAGCCACGGCCCGGGTCACAGATACAGCGGTCGCGCCGACTGCACCGACCGGCGACAAGCCCGCACAGACTGCCAGCGGCCGCGACCAAGGCGGGCGAGGCCGACGTCGCGACCGTGATGCAAAGCCTTCTTTCACAGACGTGCTGCCTCCGGCCAAGCGGGTGGCGGTGCCCAGCCTTCGGGGCAACCTCGACGAGGATCTCGAGGCCGACTACGAGGCGGCCCTCGGCGGTCTGGAAGTGGATGCGCTGCTCGCCACTGCGTCGCCGGCTCGGATCGACGCCCCGCTCGATCCCGGCACGCGGGTGACGGGCACCGTGCTCTCCGTCGGCGGCGACACTGCCTTCATCGATCTCGGCGGCAATCGCCAGGGCGCCCTCAAGCTCGCTCCGCTGCACGACCGGGGGCAGGACCTGCCCGAGGTGGGCGCGACGATCGAGGTGTCGATCGGCAGCCGAAACGACGAAGACAATCTCTACGAGGTGGCCCCGGCGAATCACGCTGTGTCCGTCGAAGACTGGTCGCAGCTTCAGGCGGGGATGATCGTCGAGGCCCGCGTCGTGGCGGCCAACAAGGGGGGCCTCGAATGCGAGGTCGCCGGCCTCCGCGGCTTCATGCCCGCGAGCCTCGTGAGCACCTGGCGGGTCGAAAACCTCGAAGAGATGGTGGGCCAGACGCTCGACTCACTCGTGACCGACATCGTGCCGGCCGCCCGCCGGCTCGTGCTTTCTCGGCGGGCCGTGATCGAGAAGCAGGCCGCCGACGCCCGGGCCACGATGCTCGAGACGCTCGAGCCGGGCACCGAACTCGAAGGCATCGTGCGGAGCGTTCGTGACTTCGGAGCGTTCGTCGATATCGGCAGCGGCGTCGAGGGGCTCGTGCACGTGAGTGAGCTGTCGTGGGAGCGGGTGGCCAACCCGGCCGACGTGCTGCAGCCCGGCCAGAAGGTGCGCGTGATCGTGAAGAAGATCGATCCGCAGACCGGTAAGATCGGCCTCTCGGCTCGCGATCTGATCGAGAGCCCGTGGAAGCGGGCGGCGGTGAAGTATCACGTCGGAGCCAGCGTGAAGGGCACGGTGAGCAAACTCGCCCAATTCGGCGCCTTCGTGAAACTGGAGCCCGGCGTGGAAGGACTCGTGCACATCTCAGAACTCGCCACGCGGCACATCCGCAGCGTCGCTGATGTCGTGCGGGAAGGCCAGGAAGTCGAGTGCCGCGTGCTGGCGATCGATCCCGATGAGCAGCGGCTCTCGCTCTCGATCAAGGCGTTGGCTCCGAAGCCGGCGGCGCATTCCGACAAGGCCGACGAGGCGGAGCCCGAGGCAGAGGAGCCGGCTCCGCCGCCGGTGGTGAAGAAGCGGACGTCGCCCCTCACGGGCGGCCTCAGCAGCGACTCGCAGGGGGCGAAGTTCGGGCTCAAGTGGTTGGCAGTGCCGTACGCCCCGCACCCGTAGGCCCGTTGCTCCGCAACGGGCAGTGCCCCCCGTAGGCCCGTTGCTCCGCAACGGGCAGCCCGGCAAAGCCCGTCACGGAGTGACGGGCCTACGACGGAGTAACGGGCTATCTGCCCCCCCGTAGGCCTGTTGCTCCGCAACGGGCAGCCCGGCAAAGCCCGTCACGGAGTGACGGGCCTACGGGGCCGCAACGGGCAGCCCGTCATGGAGTGACGGGCCTACATGAAGCATGCAGACTACGGGGCGACCGGGGAAATGACCGTCTTGCCCATCCAGGAGACGAGGGCGTCGGGCACTTTCACGCTGCCGTCGGACTGCTGGTGGTTCTCGAGCACCGCGATGATCGCGCGGCTGATCGCGATGGCCGTGCCGTTGAGCGTGTGCACGAACTGGGTGCCCTTTTCGCCCGGCTTGCGGTAGCGGATCGCCAGCCGACGCGACTGGTAGTCGGTGCAGTTCGACGTGCTCGTCACCTCCCCCCACTCGCCCGCTTCGCCACGGCCCGGCATCCATGCCTCGAGGTCGTACTTCCGATAGGCGGGGCCGCCGAGGTCGCCCGAGGCGGTGTCGATCACGCGATAGGGAATGCCGAGGCCGTCGAACAGCCGGCACTCGAGGTCGAGCAGCAGGGCGTGCGTCGCCTCGCTCTCCTCGGGCGTCGTGAAGGCGAACATTTCCACCTTCGTGAACTGATGCACGCGGTAGAGCCCACGCGTGGCCCGGCCGTGAGCGCCGGCCTCGGTGCGGAAGCAATGACTGATGCCGCACAGCTTGAGCGGCAGCTCGTCGGCCTCGAAGATCCGCTCGTGAAAGGCACCGCCGAGCGTGATCTCGGCCGTGGCCACGAGCGAGAGATCGCTGCCGGTGATCGAGTAGATCTGCGTCTCCGGACCGCGAGGCATGAAGCCGGTGCCTTCGAGAATCACATCTCGCGCGAGATCGGGCGTCGTCATCACCGTGAAGCCCTCGCGGAGCAGGAGTTCGATCGCATACCGCTGCAAGGCGAGTTCGAGGAGCACAGCGTCGTTCACGAGGAAGTAGAAGCCGTGACCGGCCACCTTCGCCCCCGCCTCGAAGTCGAAAAGCCTCAGCTGTTCGCCGAGCTCGACATGGTCGCGGGGCTTGAAGTCGAACGTGGGGAGGGGCGTGGCTCCGCGGCGGATTTCGGTGGCGTCGGCCTCGCCGCCGACGGGCGCGGCCGGATGGGTGAGGTTGGGAATGGCACGCAGGATCTCGTCAGCCTCGCGGACGATCTCGTCCGCCTTGGCCTCGAGCGCGGCAATCTCCTCGCGGAGCCGGCGGCCCTCGGCCTTCTTCGCCTCCCGCTCGGCCGCATCGGCTGCCTTGCCGATCGACTTGCTCACCTGGCCCGCCTGCTGGTTGAGCCGGTCGATGTCGGCCTGGAACTGCCGCCGCAGCAGGTCGAGTTCGGCGAACCGGGCCACATCGGCGGATGAGCCGCGGCTCTTGCAGTTGGCGGCGACGAGAGCGACGTTGTCGGCGACGAAGCGGCGGTCGAGCACGGGGACACTCCGGGGAAACGGGACTGGGGCGACGGGATGGCTGCTGACGGCCGCGGAAACGGCGGATCGACCGCCTATACTGGGCGGTCATATGGGGCAATCATGCCCCCGAAACCGGGAGTCTGCCAGACCGATGCCCGCCTCCGCCAGTGCCGTTGTCGAGCCTGATGCCGCAATCCCGGCGTCGGCTGCAGCCGATCCTGCGAAGCAGGCGAAGCCGAAACGGCAGCCGCGGTATCACGTGGTGCTCTGGAACGACGACGACCATACCTATGACTACGTCGTGGCGATGCTCCGGAAACTGTTCGGGCATCCCGCCGAGCGGGGCGTCGTGCTGGCCAGGCAGGTCGACAAGCAGGGGCGGGCGATCGTGCTGACCACGACGAAGGAGCACGCCGAACTGAAGCGGGACCAGATCCACGCCTTCGGCGCCGACCGGCTGCTTGCCCGCTCCCAGGGCTCGATGTCGGCCACGATCGAGCCCGAGCCGGCATGAGCGACGTGGCCGTAGGCCCGTTGCTCCGCAACGGGCTATCCGGCAAAGCCCGTCACGGAGTGACGGGCCTACAGTGCGGCGCGTGACGACGGATGCACCGCGGGTGTCCGTTCGCTGCGACGCGCGGTTTTCCTCGTGAATGCGGCACGTGCGTCGCAGTGCTTGCCCTCGCGGCTCGTCACGCGAAAAGGTTGGGCGTGCCGGGACGGCGCCCGTGGGCCAATCGCTCGCGGGCAGCGTCACGGCGATCGACTCGGACGACGAGTCGCAGGGCTCTTCGGCTCTTTCCGAAGCCCCGGCGCAGCGTAGGCCGACGTGGACGAACGACGCGAGTCGTTGTCTGCGAACGCCTGTTTCCCCTGCGCCGCACTGCACGTCGGCGCATCGATGCGCATGCATGTCGCGAAGACACCCCTGCTCGAGGAGAACGTCATGCGTCATGTCTTGGCTGCGGTCCGGCTGAATCGACTGTGGTGGTGCCTTGTTGCCGGAGCCACCATCCTGCCTTGGTCACCGGCAGAACACACGGCCCGCGCCACCGACATCGAGGAATACAACTTCAACACCTCGCCCAGCGGCTGGACGAGCGGGCTGGGCCAGTGGGAATGGACGGACGAGGGGAGCAACGAAAAAAGCTGGAAGGTCCTGCTCTCAGGCACGAACCCGTCCGCGAGTTATCTCTACTCGCCTTGCTTGACCGTCACCGACACGACGGTGCGGTTCGACTTCCAGGAGCACCGCTTCAAGTTCGGCACCAGCGGCACGGTGGCGCCGATCACGTATGTGCCCCCCGCGGGACAGGTGCAGTACACGCTCGACGGCATCACCTGGCAGGGCATTCCCCTGGCACTGTGGTCGGACACCGGGCCGGACGTGCCGCCGACGCTGAATCCGGCCGATCTTCTGCCGACGACGACCGCGTTGCTCACGAGCGGCTATGCGTTTCAAGGCATGTCGGCGGGATACGACCGGCCGAATCCTGCGTTCATCAAGAGTGGTTTCGACCTCACGCTGACGCTCGGCAGTCCGCTCCGGTTCCGGCTTCTCGCCGACCTGGGGGGCCAGAGCTTCGCGGCCGATCCGGAGAACCCGCTCTGGGATGTCGACAACGTGCAGATCAAGGGCGTCGTGCCGGGGCCGTGCGTGCCCGAGCCGGGCACGCTCGCGCTGGTGGGGATCGGTGTCGGGCTCGCCCTGCTCGCACGGCTCCCACGAACACCGCGCGGCCGGACGGTCAGCCGCTCGACGGTCATGGGCGTCGTCGTGGCGGTGGCAGCAATCGCGGCGGCACTCGCACTGCCCCCTCCGGCGAAGGCCGACGTGCTGTTTGACTTCCAGGTCAATCAAAACGGCAATGTACCGGGGGTGACGTGGACGGGGTCGCAGCAGGGCAACGTGCCCCTGAGCAACCGCTGGACATACTTGAACACCGGTGACAAACGGTGGAGCGTATTGGCGGCGGGCGCCGACAGCATCACGTCGGCGAAGGCGGCCCATCTGACGAGCAGCACGTTCAGCGGCATCGTGGACGGTCTGCCGGCCCAGAACGCCCGGATCAGCCTGGCCCACAACTTCTTCCTGCCCCCCTCGGGCACGGGCGGGCCACGGCCGATCTCGCTCGGCCAGCTGCAGTATCAGATCAACAACAGTGGCACATGGGCGGGCCTGCCGCTGGCCGCCTTCACGAGCGGCGGCGACCTCGACGTCGACGATCCGGTGTTCGGCCCATCGCCATTCAAGAACCCGGCATTCCCCATCGTCACCACCCCGCTGTATGTGGATCAGACGGCGTTCGTCGCACCGGCCTACGTGACATCCACGACGGCGCCGCTGATCCCCTACGTGGCGCCGGGGGGAGCGTCGTTCGTCGGCCAGTCGCCCGGCTGGTCGTCGCTCTACGTGCCCAGCCAGGCCTTTCTCAACATCAACACCGGCCTGGCTCCGGAGGGAATCACGTCGATGCAACTGCGGCTCACGAACGCCAACCTGGGCGGCAATTGCATCAGCGGCGAGGGCTGGAACGTGCGGATGCTGTCCGTCGAGTTCGACAGCGTGCAGCCGCCCGTGCCCGAGCCGACGACGCTCGCCCTCGCCCTGGTCGGAGGCGGGGCGGCGTGCGCGACCCGGTCACTGAAGCGGCGGCGATCACCAGCGCCCCTCGAGGCCGAGTGAGAGGCCCTGCACGACGACGCTGCCGGCCGTGTCGGTCGCACCCTTGATGGGATTGTCAGGGCAGAGCGTCTGCCGGTCGAACTGGTTCGGTGCCAGGGCCAGGCCACCGAGCCAGAAGATCGCGTAGCCGGCCCGGAGTGAGATTCGCTCGGTGATGTCGTAGACCCCCGTCACGCCCAGCTCTCCCACGAAGGCGGCGCGGCCCGTGTCCGTGCCGACGCCGAGTGTATTCGGATCGACATTGGGATCGGTCGTGGAGAACCGCGATGCCTGCCGGGCGTCGTTGTAGAACACGCCCGCCTTGCCGATGCCCTCGATCCGAAACGAGCGGCCGAGGCCGTAGAGGATCGAGTCGGCACCGACCTGCATGCCATACAGATCGTTGGCCGTCTGCGTGCGGTAGCTGCGGGTGTAGGGGTCGCCAAACTGTGGATCAGGCGTCGTCAGCGATTCAAGACCGATGCCGTCGTTCCACTCCACCCAGCGAAAGCCCATCAGCCAGCCGAGGCGGCCGGCGGTGGGAAACCGGCGATTCACCTCGAAGCTCTGCAGTGAGCTCGACATCACGCCCCCCGCCGTGTCGCGAAGCGTCTCGGTGTCGCAGCAGTAGAGGCCGTGCGGCTGAGTGTCAACATAGCCCCCGGGGATCGTCGGCAATGTCTGTGACGCCGTGAATGACTGCACACGGAGGTAGTTGAATTCGATCGCCCCCATGTCGCCGGTGTGGCGGAAGAGCGTGAATCGCGGGCCGGCGGCCATGCCGCTTTGGAAGTCCGACGCCGACAGGGCGACGCCTGCAGGCTCGAACGTGTCGGGGTCGACGAAGTCGTAGAACGGCACCGAGCTCGGCGCATCCCGCCACAGCAGCAGCGCCTCGGTGCGGCCGGTCCAGACCGGATCCTGCCCGAGCGGGTCGAGTAGGCGGCAGGGCACGTTACAGCAGGTGTTGGCAAAACAAGGATCGACGATGACGATGTCGGGGGGCGGCGAGTCCCCATCCACAGCATGTGTCCTCTGACCCCCGGCCAGGCCCCCCACGACCACGGCCCAGACCGCGATCCACGCCCTCGTCACACGCATGACCCACCCCATTCCCTGCTGAATTTCCCGAACACCCCGAGTGACCCCCACTCGGGCGGGGTATGTATCGGACACCCACCTAAGGGGGGTTTCGTGCGGCCGTGAACCGCCCGGTCACGCCGACTGGGTTGACTCTGCGGGCGACCGCCAAAAGTATGCGATCGAGGGGGCACGACGCCCGCTCCGGACGGTCCGCACGCAGGCGGACACAGATCAGCAGGAACGCTCTCCGCCATGGATCAGGCACGCCGCCGGCAGGCATACGCCGGCTTTGAATCGCTGGAATCGCGGCTCGTGCTCACGGCCGATCCGAGCCTCTCGGCTCAGTGGGCCCTGAACAACGTCGGTCAGGCGGGCGGTATCCCCGATGCCGACATCGACGCCTTCGAGGCCTGGCAGGTCACGACAGGCTCGCGGAGCGTGGTGGTCGCCATCGTCGACTCAGGGATCGACTTCGCCCACCCCGACCTCGCGGCGAACATCTGGACGAATCCCCGCGAAGTGGCCGGCAACGGCCGCGACGACGACGGCAACGGCTACATCGACGACGTGCATGGCTGGGACTTCGTCGATAACGACAACACGCCGCAGGACGGCTTCTGGCACGGCACGCACGTGGCCGGCATCATCGGTGCCGTGGGCAACAATGGCATCGGCGTGAGCGGCGTGAGCCAGCAGGTGTCGATCCTCCCCCTCCGGTTCCAAAACAACTCCGGCTCCGGCTATACCGGCGCCGCGGTCTCGGCACTCAACTACGTCACGCAGCTCAAACTGGCCGGCGTGCCGATCGTGGCGACGAACATCAGCTGGGGGGGCGGCACGAGCGTGTCGCTCTCGCTCCAGACGGCCCTCCAGGCGCAGGCGAACGCCGGCATCACGGTGGTCGTGGCGGCCGGCAACAACGGCGGTGACAACGATGCCGTGCCGCGGTACCCGAGCAGCTATTCCTTCGACACCATCATCGCGGTCGCCGGCTCCGACACGTCCGACAAGCTGCTCGGCTTCTCGAACTATGGGGCGACGAGCGTCGATCTCGCCGCGCCCGGAGCGGGAATCTTGTCGACGCTGCCGGGCGGCGGCCATGGCAGCATCTCGGGCACGTCGATGGCGGCCCCCCATGTGACCGGCACCGTCGCGCTCATGGCAGCGGTGCGGCCGCATGCGACGGCCACCCAGATTCGCTCGGCGATCCTGGGCTCCGTCGATCGCGTATCGACGCTCGCCGGGAAGGTGGCCACGGGCGGCCGGCTCAACGCCTTCGCCGCCCTCGGCCGGATCATGGCCGCAGTGCCTGCACCAGGCACACCTCCCGAGCCGCCGCCGCCCCCGCCGCCGCCGCCGCCGCCGGTCGTCACCACGTTGCTTGCATCCGACACGTTCAATCGAGCGAATGCCACGACGCTCGCGGTGCCCTGGCAGACGCTGTCGGGCCGGTTCGCCGTCGACGCCGGCCGTATCGTGGCCAAGTCGACCGGCACGTCGCTGGCGGTCGTGAACGGCGTCTCGGCGGCAGATGTCACGGTGAGCTCCGCGGTGTCGCTCCGCACGAGCAGCTCGGCGGGCCTCGTGCTCCGCGCGACCGGCGGCGCGAGCGGCAGCATGTATTGGGGCACGCTCACCCGCGTCAGCGGCAAAATCCAAGCCCGGATCTGGAGGATCGAAGGGGGAGTCGCCACGCGGCTGGCGTCGGTGAAGGCACCGAGTTCGAGCGGCCAACTGGAGTTCTCGGCAGTCGGCACCCGACTCACGCTCGCCCTCAATGGCCGCACGCTCGCAGCGATCGATGACGGCGGCATCGGCACCGCGGGCACCGTCGGCTACCGCTCCAAGGGTGCCGGGGGCACCGCCGACACGTTCACGGCCCGTCGAGCGTGAGAAGTCGTCGTAGGCACGTCACTCCGTGACGGGTACAGCTCTTTGGGAAGAAACGGGCCTACTTGCGTCGCTGGGAGGGCGTCACCGCCGGCAGGGCGGCGAGCCAGTTGGTGCCGTAGGCCGCGAAGGCGGCGTGCCGGGCTGCGACCGAGGCCGAGTCGCGGAAGCCGGCCATCCGCACCGAGCCGCGTCCGCGGCTCGGTATGGCCCCAAACCCGAAGGACACCTGGTAGACGCCGGTCGATCCGACGCGACCAGAGCCGGCTCGGGCCGGGTTGTAGGCGGAGTTGCCGTAGCCGGAAACGCCGACATAGTACGTGCCCGCCGTCCGTGCCGTGAAAGCGAGATAGCTGTCGAGCGAACCCGACGCATCGTCGTTGGCAGCCTGCTGCCGGCCGCGGGAATCGAACACCCGCAGATAGCTGTCGAGCGTCGATGAGCCGGAAAGCGTCCGGGCGTCGATGTCGATCACGAGCCGCTGACCGGCCGCCAGCCGGACACGGTAGAGGTCAACGTCACGGGTGGTCTGGGCACCGTCGCCAACACGGCCCGCGAGCCGCAGGTCGCCGGTCGTGGCCGTGATCACGGCGGCCGTCGTCAGTGTGTCACCCGCATCGACGAGGTTCGCGGCGGTCGTCGTCCAGGTATCGGTGGCATTGCCGCCGAGCACGCCGCCTTCGCTGGCCACGATACCGCTGCCCGCCGCGTTGACCGTGAGCACATAGGCACCGGCCGACCCGGTGGCCACGGCAAGGCCCGCAACGGTCCAGCGAACGCCGTCGGACGTCGAGACCGAGATGCCGGTGAGTGGCACCGTCTCCCCGTCCCGAGTGAGCGTGAGATCTCCAGCGTCGAACCCCGTCACGGCGCGGCTGAATTGCACGAGCACCGCCTCGACCGACGTGGTCCGCGGATCGGGCGTCACGTCGACGACATCGGCTGTGACCGGTGCCGGCGTGACGATGAACGTGGCTGCGTAGCCACCCGTCGTGGCCGCCACCTGACCGCTGCCATCGACGGCCGGATCATAGGCGGCGTTCCCATAGGCCGAGACACCCACGAAATAGGTGCCGGCTGCGGGCGCGACGAACGACAGGAAACTTTCGAGCGAGCCGTTCGCATCGTCGTTGGCGGCGAGTTGCAGGCCGCCGGCGTCGAACAGCCGCAGAAATGAATCGAGGTCCGACGGCTCGGCAAGCGTCGTGGCATCGATGTCGACGGTCAGCGTCTCACCGGCGGCCAGCGAGACGGCGAACAGATCGACGTCGGCCGCACCATTGCTGCCGTCGCCGACGACGGCAGTCACGCTCGCCCGCCGATCGACGAGGGCCAGCGGCGTGGCCGTGGCGAGGGAATCGTTGGGCTCGAGCGGATCGGCTGCGGGCGGCGGGGGCGGATCGATCGGTGGTTCGACGGGGGGATCGACTGGCGGCTCCCCGCCGGCGATCGCCTGTACCGCCGCCGCGGCATTGAGCAGACCGCCGGTGGCCACCTTGCCCGCGAGGCTCGCCACGGGCACGGCCGTGGAGAGCACGGCCGAACGAATCTGGGCGGCCGTGGCCTGCGGATTCGCCGCAGCCATCAGGGCCACGGTGCCCGTCACATGCGGCGTGGCCATCGAGGTGCCGCTGTAGGTGGCGTAGGAGTTGCCGGGCACCGTCGAATAGATCGCCACGCCAGGGGCCGCCAGATCGACGCCGGTGACGCCGTAGTTGGAGAAATTGGCGAGGTTGTTGGATCGGTCGGTCGCTGCGACGGAAATGACCGCGGCATCCATGTAGGACGCAGGATAGGCGGGCGTGACGTCGATGTTCGTCGCCTCGTTGCCCGCCGCGGCCACGAACAGGATGCCGGCTCTTCCCCCAGCGGCGATCGCGTCGCGGAGCGCCGCAGACGATCCGCCGCCCCCCCAGCTGTTATTGGTGGCGACGATGTTGATCCCGAAGTCCCGCCGCATCCGCGTGGCGTAGTTGATCGCGGCGACCGCGCCGCTCGTCGATCCGCTGCCGTTGGCTCCGAGGAACTTGAGGCCCATGATCGAGACGTTCCAACTCACGCCCACGACGCCGGTGCCGTTGTTGCCCACCGCGCCGATCGTGCCGGCCACATGGGTGCCGTGCCCCTGGTCATCGAGCGGATCGGCGTCGTTGTTGGCGAAGTCCCAGCCGTAGACATCATCGACGAAGCCGTTGCCGTCGTTGTCGATTCCGTCACCGGCGACCTCACCCGGGTTCCGCCAGGCATTGGCGGCGAGGTCGCGGTGGCGGTAGTCGACACCGGTGTCGATCACGGCCACCACCACGTCGCGCGACCCTGTCGTGACATCCCAGGCCTCCGGGGCGTCGATGTCGGCATCCCGCAGCCCTCCCGACTGGCCCGTATTCGAGAGTCCCCACAACTGCCCGAACGACGGATCGTTTGGCACGCCGGCACCGGTGATCAGATAGTCGGGCTCGATCGTCGCCACGCCCGCCGCGGTGGCAGCCCAGGCGGCCACGTCGGCCGGCGCTGCACCGGGCGTCGTGAGCGAGAAGAAGCCTTCGCCCAGGGAAACGGCCCGCCAGTCCGCGGCAAGATCAAGGCTGGTCGCGGCGTGTTCGGCAGCCCGCACGATCCAGGCATCGGCGACGGCCTCCACGAGCCGGCCGTCCCACTGGAACTGCCGGCTCCCGGCAGCGGCCAGATCAGCGGCCAGCAGGGCACGGGATTCGAGCCGCTCCGGTCCAGCCGCGATCCGCGGCTTCAGGGTCCGGCGTTTCATGGCGTCGCTCCTATCGGTCGCCCCGTGACGCTCGAAGTATACCCCGTGGTCAAGCGCGACTCCATCCACCTTTTGGCCACACGAGCCGACACGACCCATCATCGGCCGCCCGTGGCCGCCGGCTTCTCGATTCGATACAGGGCCGCTTCAGTCCGCACGTAGATCGCCCGGTCCACCGCCGCCGGTGAGGCCATGATGCTCCCGTCGAGGGGGTTGGTCGCCTCGAGCACGAACTCACGGCCCGGCCGGAAGACGAATGTCTCGCCCGTCCGATTGCCCACATAAATCCGACCATCGGCGAACAGAGGCGACGACGAGAAGTTGCCCCCGAGCCGTTCGGTCCATTGGATGGCACCAGTTCGGGCGTCGAGACAACTCGCGACTCCCTTCTCGCTCACCATGTAGACCTCGTCGCCGACGACCAGCGGCGACGGCATCGACGGCGCCCCCTTCTTCTCCCGCCATACGATCTCCGGCGCCGCCGAGCCATCACCCAGCCGCAGGGCGAGCAGTTCCGGCTGCATGAAACTCGTGCTCATGAACAAGAGCCCGTGGGCCGCCACCGGCCGCGGCACGATTGAGAAGCCAAGCACGCCGTAGGCCTGCTTCCACAGCTCGCGACCCGTAGCCGGGTCGTAGCCATAGATCCAGTCGGCAGCCGGCGACACGAGCACCTCCCGACCGCCGAGCATCAGCACGAGCGGCGTGCCGTAGGCCTTCTTCAGGTCGGGGTTCTCTTGAAGCGTGCCGGAGCGGGGCGTCTTCCAGACCTGCTTTCCCGTACGCACGTCGACCGCCACGATCGCCTGCGTGTCGCTCCCGTCGCAGTGGATAATGAGGAGGTCGCGCCACACGATCGGGCTGCTGCCCGGGCCGTTCTCGTGATTCAGACGATGGTCGCGGTTCGACCACACGACGGCGGCCGTGGCCGCGTCGACGCAGGCCGTGCCATAGTCGCCGAAGTGGCAGAAGACGCGGCCATCGGCCAGGACGGGCGAAGGCGAAGCGTGGGAGTTGAGGCCATGAATCGGCTGGGGATCATCGACCGTGAACAGCTTCACATCGTGCAGCAGTTTTCCCGTCGCCCGCTCCACACACAGGGCGTGGAAGCTCACCGGGCCCGACACGTTCATCGGCAGCTTCGTCGCGAGCGCCGCCGCCCGCCGTGCCCGCTCCTCGGGCGACAACTCCGTGGCGACGGCCGCGGTCAGCCAGATCCGCGTCTCGTCCATCACCGGCGACGACCAGCCGCGGCCCGGCAGTGGCGTCTTCCAGGCGATGTTCTCGGTCTCGCTCCAACGCACGGGCAGATCGTGCGCGTCGGTCGCATGCCCTTGGCCATCGGGTCCACGCCACTGCGGCCACGGCGAGGCCGACGCCGAAGCGGCGGCGATCGTGGAAGCGGCGGCGATCATCAAGACGGCGGCGTTCATCAAAGCGGATGCAATCATCTGGTCAGCTGCCGACGTTTGACTGTTCGTCCACGAATCGCCCGTCAGCCCAGACCCGCACCCCTTGCTCCCGGGCATACGCCAGCGTTTCCGGCTGCACCGTTTCGCAGGCCACCAATCCCACGGAGGGAAGTTCGGCTTTTCGAAGGAGGCCAGCCCTACGTGCCGCCCGCTCGATATCGCTGGCATGCGCGGCGAATGACACTTCACCGACGACGTAGGTGGCCTCGCCATTCACCGCGCCGCGGGCCAGCACATCAGCCCTGAGAAAATCCTCGATTTCCGATCGTTCAAGCCGTGGCTCGAGGTCGTCGAGGAGATCGGCCGGCTGCAACACCTTCGCCCGCCTGAGAAATAGCCCCAGGTACGAGGGCAACCGATCGCGAAACCTCAACTCCAACAGCGTTCCTTCATGACGGTCGTAACGAACCACCAGCCTCTCCACGACCTGGGTAAGCCGCTGGACCGCCTCCTCGAGCCGGCTCAGGCGACTCTCAGACTGCGTCTGCGCTGCGGCCAACTCGCGCACCTGTGCTTCGGTGCGGGCCTGGGCTTCGGCGAGCTTGGCCAGGGCGGCATCGAGTCGCGACGCACTCCCGTCGATCGCCTCGCGGAGGAGCCGAATGTCGTCCTTCGTGGCGGCATTTTTGGCCTCCTCGATCATGGTGCCGAGCGACTGCGCGAACCCCTTGGCCCGCTCCTCGCCGAGAACGGCCCGAAATTGCTCGTAGATTGCCAGTGTGTCCATCATTACGACCACGTGCACGCACCTCCCTATCGTACCGCGGCGCCGCTGGCGGCGCCGCGTCTGTTTCGGCCTGAAGCAAAACCTTGTAGATGTATTTGTGTACACCATTCAGGACCAGGCGTCAAGACGCGCAGGGAAGGGGCGCTCGGAATTTTCCGGTGATGCGCCTTTTTTGCCGCCGGTCTGCTGGGCGCGACAGGCATGCCAGATCGATTTCGAGACGGTCGGCATGCAGGCCCTCCTCGATCCGGCCGGCGCTGCGGGGCGTCCGTCAGTCGCGGGCGACGAGGTCGAGCAGCGTGTCTCGCACGTCTGGCATGGCGAGCGAGTCGCGCCGTGACGAGCCGTCGGTGCAGAGAAACACCGGCCCGTGGGCGGCCCGGCCTGGTAGTCTCCCATGGGATCCGCGCACGATCGACGGATCCGTGCCGATCACGTTCATGAGATAGCGGAAGCCGAGCATCTTCTTGGCGAGCGTGCAGGCGACGCGAAGCTTCGGGAACGCGAGCGTCGGATCGACGAACAGCTCGACGGGGTCGTAGCCGGGCTTCCGGTGGATGTCGACGGTGCGGGCGAAGTCGGGCATCTTGGCATCGTCGAGCCAGTAGTAGTAGGTAAACCAGCGGTCGGCTGCGGCGACGGCGACGAGCTCGCCCGACCGCGGATGATCGAGGCCATGGGCCGCCTGTGCCTCGCGGTCGAGCACCTCGGCGATACCGGGGGTCGCCTCGAGCAACGACCGCACCTCGGCGATCCGCTCGGGCTGCTTCACGTACACGTGGGCCAGCTGGTGATCGGCGACGGCGAAGGCCGCGCTCGCGCCGGCATCGAGCAGTTCCCAGCCGAGATCGACCTCCTGCACCCGGAGGAACCCCGCCCGCCGCAGCGCACGGTTGATGTCGACGCCGGCGGAAACCGGCGTGATCCCGTATTCGCTGACGACCGCCACGGTGCGGCCCGACTCGGCGGCCCATTCAGCCAGTTCACCCGCCACCGCGTCGATCTCGCCACAGGCCCGCACGGCCTGCGGGGAATCGGGCCCGAACCGCTGCAGGTCATAGTCGAGGTGGGGCAGGTAGCAGAGCGTGACGGTCGGCCGGTGCGTTTCCATCACGCGGCGAGTGGCCGCGGCGATCCACCGTGACGAGCGAATGTCGGCGGTGGGCCCCCAGAAGTTGAAGAGTGGAAACCGTCCCAGCTGCCCCTGCAGCTCCCCCTTGAGCGTCGGCGGATCGGTGTAGAGGCTCGGAATCTTGCGGCCGTCGGCAGGATAGATCGGCCGCGGCGTGACCGCCTGATCGACGGCCGCGTGCATGTTGTACCACCAGAACATCTTGGCCACGGTGAAGCCGGAGCCGAACCGCCGCCGGCCGACGTGCCACAGCTTCTCCTGCTCGCAGCCGACGAGCGCGTTGGACTGCCGCCACAGCATCACCTCCGCAAGATCGCGAAAGTACCAGCCGTTTCCCACGATGCCGTGGTCGCGGGGCAGGCGACCGGTGAGCATCGTCGCCTGAGCCGAGCAGGTGACGGCGGGCAGCACGGTGCCGAGCGCCGCCTGAAACCCTACCCGCCCCAGCGCCGCAAGGCGGGGCGTGTGGGGCAGAAGGCTTGGCGTGAGACCGACGACGTTCAGGACGAGCAGGGGCTTCATCCCTTGCATGGTACCCTGCCGCCGGACAATCGATTTCGGACGCTGGCTACCTTCAGGGCCGATCCGGAAGATCCTTACGACCGTGTTGCTTCATACAGAGCTGCGGGCCTCTCGAGCCGCCCCCGGTTTCGCAGGTGAGATTGACGGATCCTGTGCTGCACTAACCACTCTGGTCGGCCGATGCCTGCGGAAGTGCCGATAACCGGGTCAACCTTCCCCCCTCCTCTGACACCCAACTCCGGGCAACCAAGCCAATGAAAACCGCCGGTCTCGCACAATCGCTCGACTCGGCCCTTCTCGTCGCGGCAGGACTCACTGCCGCTCGCGCACGGCTCGAGGTGGATACTGGTATGGTGCCGCCAGTGATGCTCTCGATTCCTCGACCCGCTCCAGCTACGGCCCGACCACTGATATCGTAAACCTGGGTTTCCGAGTTGCCAGCATTGCTGTTGTCCCCGAACCCTCCAGCTTTGCAACGGCCCTCGCCGGCTTGGCCTGTGGCGGGTTCGCGATGTGGCGGCGTCGGAAGAGCAGATAGTCCCAGTTCATACAGCTCAGCAACGCTTTCCCGGCTGACACCTTCCAGGCATTGGTGAAGCCAAGAACCGGCCGGTAGAGCTCCGTGTCGAACATGCGCCTCGCCTCCGGGGGAAGAACGCATTTCCCCCTACGGAGCTACCCACACACATCCCCGCTGGCCCAAAAAACCAGGCATGGCCGAATCAATCGGCCATGCCTGGCTTTTGAACATCGCCTGACCCGGCAGCCGATGGCCGCCGGCCCGACGGCGGCAGGACTACTTCGAGTCGCTTTCGCGCAGGGCGTGGCCGAAGACCGACCAAACCACGCCGTCGCCGACGACCGACAACGTCATGCGGCCCTCGTCGGTGATCACGACGTTCAGGCCACGGCCGCTCTCGACCCCGGAAAACACCTTGTGCCCCTCGGCCTCGTGCACGTGCTGAAGCTTCGTGACCTCGCCGCGGCGCGACGCCGGCGCCAGGAGCGTGAGTTCCCGCTTGTCGGCGTCGAGCCGGAAAAACGTGGGCCGCTCCCGCTCGCCCGTGTCGGGCGGGCCCACGGTGCCGTCCTCGTCGACGGCAACGGCCGATGCCACCGAGCAGAGCCAGGTCTCCCCGGCCACGGCCGGTTCGGCGCCGGCGAGTCCGCCGGCCAGGATCATCGACACCAGCACCAATGAACGGATCGTCATGGAAAAATTCTCCCTGTTGTGGATGTGTGAGTTCGGATCGCAGGCTAGGGTTCCCGGCCATCAGCGGACGGTATAGCCCTTTGCCTCGAGCGCGGCCATGAAGTTCCGGTTCCAGACGGCGAACTGCTGCTGGTAGGCCCCCATGGCCGCGGAGGCGTTGCCGCCGGCTGCCTTGATGGCCCGCCGCGAACGCATGCCTCCGGTCAGCCCGACGCCCGTTGCGCCGATCGCCGCCCCCTTGCCGGCGTCGCCGGCGATCGCGCCGATCGCCGCTCCCAAAGCCGCGCCCCCCGCGCCGCCCTTGATCGCCCCGCCGCGGGCGGCGTTGGCGGCCGCCGTTGCGGCCTGCTCCTGCTGCCCGAGGACCGCCTGCGCCTGGTAGGGGTCCCAGCCGGTCTGCTGCGTGGCCCAGTCGTAGGCGGCCGACTCGTCCTGCCGTTGCTGATCGGGCGTCTGACCCCGGGCGGGGAAGATCGCCACGTTGCCCGGATTGGCGCTCCGCGCCGGCGGGCCGGCCTCCGCCACGGTCGCTACGACCGCCAGACCGCACGCCATCCCCATCAGCCCCGCCCGCATCACACCGCCAGTCGTCCCTGTGCGCATCGCGTCGTCTCCTGTGTCGAATCGCAGGGGTTTCTCCCCGTGTTGACGCCAGGGATACGTTCCGCCGCGTCGGGCCGTCAATGCCAGCCGCTCGGCCATCAACGCCAATCCGGCGGCGCTCATGCACTACCGCGGCGCCCCGACGACCTCTAGGTGATCGACATCCACTTTGCTGTGAGCGCCGCACCGAAAAGGTTTTTTTGATGCACAAATGATGTTTTTTTCGCTCAGCGGCCTTGCTACCCTCCCGCCATGAAATCCGCACTCATCACCGGCATCGGCGGCCAGGATGGCGCTTACCTAGCGGCGCACCTGTTAGGGGAGGGCTACCGTGTCGTCGGCACGAGCCGTGATGCCGCGTCTGACCGCTTCGACGGCCTCCGGGTTCTCGGGATTCGCGACCAGGTCTCGATTCGGTCGATGTCGCTGGTGGACTTCCGCTCCACGATCAAGGTCCTCGCGGAGGAATTGCCGGACGAGATCTACAACCTTGCCGGCCAGACGTCTGTGTTCGTGTCGTTCGAGCAGCCGGTGGAGACGTTCGAGAGCATCGTCGTGGGGGTGGTCAACCTGCTCGAGGCGATCCGCATCCTCAAGGCACCGATCCGGCTCTACAACGCCGGCAGCTCCGAGATGTTCGGCAACACCGGCATCATCCCTGCCACCGAAGAGACGGCGATCAAGCCGCGCAGCCCCTACGGCATCGCCAAGGCGACGAGTTTCTGGCAGGTCGCGCAGTACCGCGATGCCTACTCGCTCCGCGCCTGCACGGGCATCCTCTTCAATCATGAGAGCCCGCTGCGACCGGAGCGGTTCGTGACGCAGAAAATCGTGGCCGCGGCGTGTCGGATCGCGGCCGGGCAGCAGCAGACGCTCACGCTCGGCGACCTGACCGTGCAGCGCGACTGGGGCTGGGCACCCGAGTATGTCGTGGCGATGCACCGCATGCTCCAGCTAGAACAGCCGGAAGACATCGTGATCGCGACCGGGCGGACGCACTCACTGGAGAAGTTCGTCGCCGCCGCCTTCGAGGCCGTGGGCCTGCCTTGGCGGGCCTACGTGCGTCATGACCAGAGCCTCGTCCGTCCCACCGAGTTGGCCTGCGGGCGGGCCGATCCAAGCCGCGCCCGAGAACTGCTCGGCTGGCAGGCCCGCTACCACATGCCCCACGTCGCCCGCATGATGGTCGAGGCGAGGCTCGCGTCGTGTTCGCTGCACGAAATCGGCGGAGCAGCGGACTCGTCCCGAGCGAAAGCCGCCTGATGACG